>JASCPF010000005.1 GCA_029959325.1 Microbacteriaceae bacterium PS02068 | reverse complement strand
CCCCCCCCCCCCCCCCCCCCCCCCCCCCCCCCCCCGCCCCCCCCCCCCCCCCCCCCCCCCCCCCCCCCCCCCCCCCCCCCCCCCCCACAACTCTGGGATGAATGGACGAACGCGCTCACCCCACGCCGCATCAACGGCGACGTCGCCGCCTCCGCGCTGGCCGCGGCCGTCGTGTTCACCGGCACACGGCTGACCCACTCCGCTGCCCTCGCCCTCCTGGACTCGACGGCGCCCATTCGTCAGGTCACTCATGTGATGCGCGAGTTCGGGAGGCCGGGCGCGGAGACGCCCGCCCTCGCGGCGATCCTCAACCTCGCCGCCTACCTCGACAGCCACGAGACACCGATCGACTACGCACGCCGCCGCAGACTCGACTGCACTGAACTCCTTCCCGAAGAGGAATGGCAGCAGCTGTGCGCCCGACTGAATGTCCAACCCGGCTCCGGCGCCCGACACCGCCATGCGCGCGCCCACCTCTACCGGGCCATCACCGGCAACTCGATGCGACGCGCACCGGAAGCATGGGACGCGGCCGGGATATCTCCGCGGACGGTCACGACGTTCACGAAGACGCTGCCGGACACCGTGCGCCGCGAGCTGAACGATATCGGCCGCGCCTTCCTGCTCCGCCGAGGGATCGACGAGCCACTCAGCTGGGCGCCCCCGCTGTCGACGCACATCGAACCCGCCGTCCGCAGCGACCCCGTCGGTGAGTGGGCGACGGCCAGACCCGTCCGTGGCGCACTCGACACACCATCTCGCAGCCGCGAACTCATCGCCCAATACGGTGAGGGCGCGACCACCTATGAGCTCGCACGGCGGACGGGAGTATCGCGGCAGACGGTGTCGCGTGTGCTCGCCGACGGCAACAGCACCCTCCGCCGCGGACGGCCCACCACGTTCGTCATCGACGAGGCTTGGCTGCGCGAGCGGTACGAGAAGGAAGGGATGACGCTGCGACAGATCGCGGCGCTCGTCGGCTGCAGCGCTCCCACGATCGCGCACCGCATCCAAGCGGCAGGCATCACGATGCGACCCGGCCCACACGACCGCACCCCTCACCCACTGGCCGGCCGGTCACGGCTCCTCCAGCGCGCCCTCGTCGGCCGCCACCCCATCGAACGCGCGCGCCGATTCCTCATCGCCACACAGCACGACAACGTGCGCGCCGCCGCGGCGACCATCCGCACGACCCAAAGCTCACTGAGCGCCCAGCTCGCAAGCCTCGGCGCCGACGTCGGCGGGGGCCTGTTCGTTGCCGCGGCACGCAACAGGCCGATGCGCCTCACCCCACTCGGCGAACGGCTCGCTCGCGAGCTCCATCGCGCCCTCGCCGCCGACCCCCATACCCAGACCACATCACCTACCGAAGAGAAGAAGGCATCATGACCGAGAAGAAGCGGACCTCCAGTCGTCTGCAACGGGCAGCACGGGAGCGCATGAAGGTGACAGGGGAGAAGTACACCGCGGCGCTGATGGCCGTGACGGAGGACGCCGGGTCACAGACTGAGCTCAGCTCCCCGCCGACCACGCCCGCTGGTTCACTGCGCGCGTCCGTCGACCCCGAGGCGCGGCGGTGAGCCCCGGCTCTACCGAGGATGGCGAGCCGGTCCTCCAGCCCGACACGATGCAGTGGAACAACTCCGGGTGGACCGAAAAGCCGTGGTCGGCACCTCACCTGGCGCCGCTGTTCACCGAGCTCACGTCAGCGAAGAGCGCGCCGAGCTGGGCGCGTCGCGCTGTGAAGATCATCCACCGGTACACCCGCGAGCACGGCGAACCGCCGACGTTCCGCGAGCTGTTCACCGAGCTCGCCGCACAAGACCCCGACTACGCCGACCACGAGGAGGCGTGGTCGTCACGCGCAGTCCGGAGCCTCGTGATGGTGCATTGGCGAAGGCAGGGATGGGTGCGCTACCGGACCGAGACGCGCACTCTCCGATCCGGCCCCACCGCGAACGGCGACCTGTTCCCGGCTACCCGTCCGCCTCGTCGGGAGGGAGCGCGGCGAGAAGCTCCTCGAGAACGATGACGAGCTCGTTGTATCCCTGTGTGTAGAACAGCGCGTCCGAGCCCGGGGTTTCGCCGCCGACGATATCGGCGAGCACGGTGCGCGCTTCCCGAGTTGCGGCCTGCAGTCGTGTCTCGATGTCCGGCAGGCTGCGGATCCATTCGTCGATGACGGTGAAGCGGATGGGCGTGAAGTCGTGGGCGTCGACGCCGACGTGGAACTCGTGCCCGTGGGGGCCGTGATCGCGGGCATGCGTGTGACCGTGCAGCAGCGGAACGCCCTCGTCGCCGCGTGGGCGGTGCGTCGTATGCCGGTCGGTGCCGTGCGAGTCGCCGCTGTAGGGATAGTGGGATGCCAGGATCCGGTACCCGCGGCGGGTGCCCTCGATGACCTCGGGGAGTATGCTCCACCCGGCCGCCTCGTACAGCGGGGCGAATCGTTCGATCGCGCGCCTTGACTGTGTTGCCGGCGAAACTCGGTCGTGGTTGCCGGGCACGAGAAATCGTCGCCCGTTCAGGTGCTCGGTCAGCCCGACAGATTCCTCGATCGGTCCGAGCGCGAGGTCACCGAGATGAAGGACGATGTCGTCCGGTCCCACGACCTCGTTCCACCGTCGCACCAGCTCCGCGTTCATCTCTTCCACGGTCGCGAACGGGCGGTCGGCGAGTTCGCTGATCCGTGCGTGGCTGAAGTGCTGGTCCGAGGTGACGAAGTCCACCTGGTCGAAGTCAAACCACGGATACTGGCTCACACCGGCCTCCTTCGATGAGCGTGGCCCTCGAGAAATCTAGGGATATCTATCGTTTCGCTAGACGGGTGTAGATGTTCCTAGAGATCATCGAGGTCGACCCCGAAGCGCGCCGCCAGATCCTCGAGCGGTTCACCGCTCATGCCATCCCGCTCACGCACCACCCGCTCGACCTCGCGGTCGTCGATTGCTTCGACCAGCTCCTCGAGTACTCGGTCGATGTCGCCGCCGTTCGCGGCGGCGACTCGCGCCACTTCCCTTGCCGCGTCAGCGAGCGTGTAGAGACGCTCCCAGGGGTGGTCTCCGTGACGGGCGATCGCGACGGTCTCACGAGTGTAGGAGCGGTCGTCCCCGGCGACGAGCCAGCGTTCCTCGCCCTCAGCGGTGATGAAGAAATCGACCACACACTCACCGCACGGCATCTTGTAGACGCCCGGTTCGGTGGGCGCCGCCTCGGTCGCACGCGTGATCATCTCGCGGATGACGCCTTCCCAATCGACCGCCGGTTCATCGTCGCCCATGGTGACCTCCCGAAGTAGAACAGAGAAGTGTCTCACTTCGGCACCGCGGCGTCTAGGGCTCAGCCCCGTCGCGTTCGCGCATCAGTTCGCTTGACCACCGATGGTCTACCCGAGCTGGTGGGCAAGAATCACAGCCTGCACGCGGTCGCGGACGCCGAGCTTGGCGAAGATTCGGTTGATATGCGTCTTCACCGTTGCGGGTGATGCAGTGCCTGGCTGATCTCGCCGTTGGAGAGGCCGAGCGCGATCGCGTTGAAAACGTCGCGTTCTCGGGGGGACAGAACCGAGAGGCCCTGTCCGCCCGGGACGGGCTGGTCGCGGCCGGTGTAGGCGTCGATGAGCTGCCGTGTGATGCGGGGCGTCACGATGGCATCGCCTCGAGCGACGACGCGTACGGCGTCCACGAGTTCTTGGTGTGTCGCAGTTTTGACGAGGAACGCACTCGCCCCCGCGCGGAGTGCCCCGAAGGCGTACTCGTCCAAGTCGAACGTCGTGAGTACGATCACGCGGCTCCGCAGCCCGCCGTCGACAATTGCGCGGGTGGCGTGGATACCGTCTTGACGCGCTGTGGGTGACGGAACGCCGCACCCGACTGTCGGCCGGCTATCTCGACCGGCGGTTCGCGGAGCTGCGGGACGAGGCCGGCTTGTCAAAGGCCCTGACTCTGCACAGCCTCCGGCATTCGTACGTGACGCACCTGCTCGAGTTCGGCTACGCCGACCGATTCGTCCAGGAGCAGGTCGGGCACATGCATGCTTCGACGACCTCGATCTACGCCTCCGTCAGCTCGGACTTCAAGAACCGGGTACTCGCGGACGCATTGAAGGCCCTCATCGAAGGAGAAGCAGATGACCGTTGAGCTCGAGACCGCATGGAGCCTCCGCAGCGTGATGGCCTCGCGCGGGATCTTCCAGACCTCCAAGCTGAAGCCGTTGCTCGAGGAGCGGGGCGTCGACCTGTCCCGGGAACAGGTGTACCGACTGGTGACGCAAGCACCGCAGCGGGTTCGCATCGACGTGCTCGCCGCGCTGTGCGACGCGTTGGAGTGCTCGCTCGACGACCTCGTGCAGGTCACCCGCCGGGAGGCTGCGGCCCCGGTCGCGGTGGGTGAAGAGGCGACGCGGGGTGCGATCGGCGATCTGCGGCCCGTGCGGGCCACGATCCGTCGCCCGCGCTCGAAGTAGGCCGCGGTGGCGAAGCCTCCGCAGGAGCCCAGGGTTGCTGAGGTCGCCGGGCTCGTCCACGCGATCGCGCCGGAGATCCCGGTGGAGCGCCTTGTTGAGATCGTGGCTGAAGTCGCACCCGTGCCGCTCACCCAACGGCGTCTCGAACTCGCACTCCTCAAACAACCTGGAGTCCTCGAAGGGCGACACCGGAACGTACCGGTGACGGTGCAGGATCTGGCCCACGCTCTCGTGAACGAGGGTGCCGGGCGGGTCGTCTTGCCTACATGCGATTCCTGTGGACGTGCCGTTCGGATGCCTCACAAGACGCAGACCGGCGGTCGCCACTGCTCGCGCTGTGAACGGAATGCCCGATCGGTCGCGTGTGCCAGATGCGGACGAGTTCAGCCCGTGCAGCGCACCGTCGATGGGCAACGGTTCTGCCGGGACTGCTGGCGAGCCGATCCGCGGTCGTTCGGCGACTGCTCGCGATGCGGGCAGAACGCCACGATTATCGTCCGTCGCCCCGCGCTCGTCTGTCTCGCGTGCTACACCGCGCCGGTCAAGATGTGCGAGCTCTGCGGGGAGCCGGGCCGCGTAGCGACGCACCTGGACGGCCGACGGGTCTGCGCCCGCTGCTACTACGCGATGCGACGCCCCCAGCCGTGCCCGGAGTGCGGGCGGAAGGTGTTCCTCACTGGCTTCATGAATGGGCACAAGGTCTGCGCCGAGTGCGCAGGAGCTCCCGTGACGATGGCATGCCCGGGATGCGGGACGATCGAAGAGGTGCGCAAGCACCGGCTATGCGTAGAGTGCCGGCGACCTATCGCCATCCAGCAACTGCTTGCTGACGACAGCGGAGAGATCCGCCCCGAGCTGCACCCGCTCGCGGAGTATCTGGTGACGCACCACGGCAGTGCGATCTCCCTCGAGCGGTGGCTGTACAAGAGCCGCTGTGCGGTCGTCCTCCGTGAGCTCGCCGATGGCACGCTGCCCCTCACCGCGGACGCGATCATGACCAGAGCGCACGCCGGCCAGTCCGTGGCATTCCTGCTCTCGCTCCTCATCCGCTCAGGCGTGCTGCCCGATTTCGACATCCAAGCGGCGAGGTTCGAGCACTGGTTCCAACGGTGGCTTCCGACCGTCCCCCATCCCGAGGACCGGCTCCTCCTACGGCGGTACTGCACCTGGGAGCTGCTGCCGTCGGGCAGATCACTCAGGGGCAGACCAGCTACGGCCGTCCGATCCGGCTCCACCTATCAGAAGGTGCGTGCGGCGCTGAAGCGGTGCGCGGCCCTCCTGCAGCAGATCCGCGCGAGCGGCGAAACGCTGACGACATACCCGCAGCGATCTCTCGACGGCTTCCTCACCGGTTCGCCCTCACAACGGGATGCCCTCGCGCCGTTCACCCGGTGGCTGCGACGGCACCGCCTGAGCCGCCTCCGGGTCGAGTTCCGCAGCCATCGCCTCGAAGGGCGCGACTACGCCGCCGACCATCGGTGGACGATGGCACGCGCGTTCATCACGCGAGACGACATGGATCCCGTGACGCGAGTCAGCGGATTGCTCGTCCTGTTCTACGGGCTCCACCTGACCCGCATCGCAGCGATCACCCGCGCACAAGTCGATACGACCGCGCGCCCCATGACGCTGACGGTCGGAACTGAACCGATCGAGCTGCCCGAAGTCCTCGCCGAAGCAATGGTCCAGCTGCTCGACGGCAACCGCTCCGACACTTGGCTCTTCCCGGGCAGGAACCCGGGCCGACCGATCACCCCCGGGCCGCTCAGCCGTCGACTCCGTCAAGAAGGACTCCTCGCCGGCAGCGCTCGTGTCACCGCGCTGATGGACCTCACCCGACAACTGCATCCTCGAATCGTGTCCGACCTGCTCGGCATCACGGCGTCATCAGCTGCCGCCTGGGCACGCCTCTCCGGGGGCGAATGGTCCGACTATCCCGCGCTGCGCTCAACCTCGACCTGAGCACCAATGGCCTCCCGCTACGCTTGCGCCTCCAGTGGGACTGCCTGAATTATCGGACAGACCCCCGGGCTTGGCTACAGATAGCGGCAGACCTGATCCGAGCTGCACGTGTCGGGCTCGACGTGCTCGGCCTGGTCGCGGAGCCCGGCGAGGGTGTCGCGCAGGTCGTGGAGCTGCCTGAGCTGCTGGTCGATATCGGTGAGGCGTGCGTCGAGGAGGTCGCGGACGTGGCTGCAGGGCGCTTGGCCGTGGTCGCGGATGTGGAGGATCTGCTGGATCTGGGCGAGGGTGAGTCCAGCGGCTTGGCCGCGGTGGATGAAGTCGATTCGGGCGATGGTCTCGGCGGTGTAGTTGCGGTAGCCGCTGGGCGTGCGCCCGGCCGGCGGCAGGAGCCCCTGGTCCTCGTAGAACCGCAACGTCTTCGCCGTGGTGCCGGCCGCGTCGGCGAGCTCTCCGATCCGCATTCCCCGCCCCCCCTTTTCGCTGGTCGCAAATTTCGTGCTTGACCTTCCCCTGTGGTGGAAGGTTCATGATGAGTGTATCAGCGGGATGTTCCAAGATGTCCAGGGAGGAATAAGGATGCCATCGAGGTTTGATCTGGCCGTGATTGGGTCGGGTGGCGCGGCATTCGCCGCGGCGATCCGCGCCACCACACTGGGAAAGTCGGTGGTGATGATCGAGCGCGGCACGTTGGGCGGCACGTGCGTGAACACGGGGTGCGTTCCGTCCAAGGCGCTGCTCGCGGCCGCCGAGGCCCGCCACGTGGCCGCGGATGCGGGCTCCCGGTTCCCGGGGATCGCCGCCACCGCTGGCCCGGTAGACATGCACGGGCTGGTGGGTGGCAAGCAGGACCTGGTCGAGGCGATGCGGAGTGAGAAGTACATCGACGTGGCAGAAGCCTACGGCTGGCCGGTCCGCCAGGGCGAGGCGGCGTTCGCCGGCACGCCGGATGCGTCGGTCCTCGAGGTCACCGCCGCGGACGGCACCGTCGAAACCATCGAGGCCGCCCACTACCTCATCGCCACAGGCTCCCGCCCGTGGGCTCCTGCCATCGAGGGGCTGGACGGCGTCGACTTTCTCACCTCGACGTCGGCGATGGAGCTGTCCGAGGTGCCTGACTCGCTGCTGGTGCTCGGCGGGGGCTATGTGGCGCTGGAGATGGCACAGTTGTTCGCCCGGCTCGGCTCGAAGGTGACTCTGCTGGTGAGGTCCCGGCTGGCGTCGAAGGAGGAGCCGGAAGTCTCCAAGGCGTTGCAGGAAATCTTCGCCGACGAGGGCATCCGAGTGGTCCGCCGCGCCATCCCCACCCGCGTCACCCGCGACCCGGGCACCGGCCAGATCGTCGCCGCGGCCGAGGTCTCGGGCGGCGTGCAGGAGTTCCGTGCCGACGAGATCCTCGTCGCGCTCGGCCGCGCCCCGGTCACCGACGGGCTCAACCTCGAGACCGTGCAAGTGAAGACCGGCGCGGCCGGAGAGGTCGTGGTCACCGACCAGTTGCAGTCCTCCAACCCTCGCGTCTGGGCGGCTGGGGATGTCACCGGGCACCCCGAGTTCGTCTACGTCGCAGCCCGGCACGGCACGTTGGTCGCCGAGAACGCCTTCACTGACGCCAGCACGTCGGTCGACTACACGCGGATGCCGCGGGTCACATTCACGAGCCCTGCCGTCGGCGCGGTCGGGATGACCGAGAAGGAGGTCATCGCGGCCGGGATCCGCTGCGACTGCCGTGTCCTGCCACTGGAGTACGTGCCCCGCGCGCTGGTGAACCGGGACACCCGCGGGTTCATCAAGATGGTCGCCAACGCGGACACCGGCGAGATCCTCGGCCTGACCGCGGTCGCCAAGGACGCCGGCGAACTCGCCGCCGCAGGTGTCCACATCCTCGGCAAGACCATCACCGAGGTCGCCGACGCGTGGGCCCCGTACCTGACCACGGCCGAAGGCATCCGGATCGTCGCCAAGGCCTTCACCACCGATGTGTCGATGCTGTCCTGCTGCGCCTGACCGCGCGCCAGACAGCGGATCCACCCCATCAGAAACTGGAGCCTCGCCCGCTCCTCGATCGGCCCGCCCGGGTCGAATCGATCTCCCCGGCCAGCGGCGACACGATCCGCGTCACCGTCGACTCGACCGCCGGTGTCACTAGCGTGGAACCGGCGACCGCGGTGGTGTCCTTGGTCAGCCCCGAGGCCATGCACTCGATTCGCTCCTCGTTCTGCAACCAGGTCCACTACTTCGCTTCCCGCGAGGACGCCGCCGGATGGCTCACGGAACACCCGATGGCCCAAATCCTCACGGTCGCCGATGCCTTCGAGGTTGGCAGCACCCTGATCACCGAGATGCTCGAGCGCCCCCGGACCAGTGCCGACGAACTGTCTGGAAGCTGCTGCGGTCCCGAGACCTGCTGCTGAGACGGCACCACGAGAGGACAGAACACCAATGCCTCCCAACCAGGACGACCAGCGAGGCGGCCGTGGCCTGCTCCTTGGGGCCGTCGCCGCACTGCTCGTGGTCGGCTGCTGCGCCCTCCTTCCACTTCTCGTCGTCGGAGGCACGATCACAGGGATCGGCACCCTCCTCCGCAACCCGTGGGTGATCACGGGCGGTGCCGCACTCCTGATCCTCGCGGTGGTTGCAAGCATCGTGATGACAGCGCGTGCCAGGCGACACCGCCGCGAAAACGACCCCGACTGCTGCCCGCCCCTTCGCCCGACCATAACGAAGACAGACCCGAGGCGAAGGGAAACCGGAACCAAATGATCATGGCCATTAGACCCCGGCATACGGCCCGCCCGATAGGCCCCTAGCCAGCAGGCAAGTCGCCGATCAACGCGCGCGAACTCTGATGTGAAATCTAAAGGTCATCCGCATGGTCCCGGATCAAGCCGTCACGCGGCGGCGACGTCCTGCGCGGTCACGTGCTTGCCTTCCGCGTCGACGCGGCGCGCAGGCCGTTGAGGATCACGATCACCTCGGCGATCTCGTGCACCAGCACCACTGCCGCAAGCCCCAGGACGCCAAAGAGGGCGAGCGGGAGCAGGGCGGTGATGATCAGCAGCGACAGGATGATGTTCTGGTTGATGATGTGCCGCCCCCGACGGGCATGGGCGAACGCGCGCGGGAGAAGCCGCAGATCGTGACCGGTGAAGGCCACGTCGGCCGACTCGATCGCGGCGTCGGAGCCCGTCGCGCCCATCGCGATCCCGATGTCCGCGGCGGCCAGCGCAGGGGCGTCGTTGATGCCGTCGCCGATCATCGCGACCGGCCCCTTCGCACCGAGCTCTGCGATCGCGGCGGCCTTGTCTTCGGGGCGCAGCTCGGCGCGGACGTCATCGATCCCTGCATGCGCAGCGAGGGCGCGGGCGGTGCGGGCGTTGTCGCCGGTGAGCATGGTCACCCCGATGCCCTGGGTCGCGAGGGTGCGGACCACTTCAGGGACCTCGGGGCGCAGCTCGTCGCGGACGCCGATCGCGGCGACCGGGACGCCGCCGCGGTGGACGATCACGACTGTCATGCCCTGCTCCTCCAGCCCCGCGACCCGGTCGCCGAGGGTCCCGGCGTCGAGCCAGCGCGGGCTGCCGACGGTGATCCGCGCGCCGGCGAGCTCGCCCTCGATGCCGTGCCCGGCCTGCTCGGTCACGCCCTCCGCCGCAGGGGCATCCGGCGCTGCGGCGGTGATCGCGGCGGCGAGGGGGTGGGTGCTGTGCTGCTCCAGAGCGGCCGCCCACGCCAGCGCCTCCGCCTCGCTCACACCGTCCACGGTGAGGACGGCGGTGACGGCGGGCTCGTTGCGGGTGAGGGTGCCGGTCTTGTCGACGGCGACGTGGCGGATCACGCCGAACCGCTCGAACGCGGCACCGGACTTGATGATCACGCCGAACTTGCTCGCCGAGCCGATCGCCGCGACCACGGTCAGCGGCACGGAGATCGCCAGTGCGCAGGGCGATGCCGCGACCAGCACGACCAGGGCGCGGGTGATCCACAGCTCCGGGTCGCCGAGCAGCGAGCCGATGATCGCGACCAGGGCGGCGAGGATCAGCACGCCCGGGACGAGAGGGCGGGCGATGCGGTCGGCGAGGCGGGCGCGGTCGCCCTTCTCCGCCTGAGCCTTCTCCACGAGGTCGACGATCGTGGTCAGTGAGTTGTCGGTGCCTGCCGCGGTCGTTTCGACCTCCAGTGCCCCGGCGGTGTTGATTGCGCCGGCGGAGACGGCATCGCCGGGTTCGACCTCGACCGGGATCGACTCCCCGGTGATCGCGGACGTGTCCAGGCTGGAACGTCCCGTGCGGACGACGCCGTCGGTCGCGATCCGCTCACCCGGCCGCACCAACATCAGCTGCCCGACAGCCAGATCCTTCGCGGCGACCTCGACCGAGACGCCGTCGCGGCGGATGGTGGCGGTCTCCGGGACGAGCTTGAGCAGTGCCCGCAGCCCGCCGCGGGCACGGTCCATCGCCTTGTCCTCCAGCGCCTCGGCGATCGAGTACAGGAATGCCAGCGCTGCGGCCTCCTCGACGTAGCCGAGGATCACCGCGCCGACCGCGCTGATGGTCATCAGCAGCCCGATGCCGAGCTTGCCCTTGAAGAGGTTCCGGATCGCGCCCGGCGTGAACGTCGACGCGCCCAGCAGCAGGCCGATCCAGAACAGCACCAGCGCAGGGATCTCCATCCCGGACCACTCCAGCGCCAGACCGGTGAGGAACGCCACACCGGAGAAGACCGGGACCATGATCCCGCGGTCCCGCCACCAGGGGCGCTCCGCCTCCTCGGCCTCTTCGCCGACTGCGGTCTCAGGCTCGTCGTGCTCGCAGCCGCACGCCGCGCTCACGCGCCCGCTCCCGTCCCGCAGCAGCCCGGCACCGTGCACGAAGCGTCCATGCAGGGCGCGTGCTCGTCCACCGCGAGCGTCACGTCCACCAGCGCGGTCAGCGCCGCCGCGAGGTGCGGGTCCGCGATCTCGTAGCGCGTCTGCCGCCCTTCCGGCTCGGCGACCACGATGCCGCAGTCGCGCAGGCAGGTCAGGTGGTTCGAGACGTTCGAGCGGGTCAGCTCCAGCTCACGCGAGAGCACCGCCGGGTAGCTGGGGCCGTCGAGCAGGGTCATCAGTATCCGGGAGCGCGTCGGGTCCGCCATGGCCCGGCCGAGCCGGTTCATGACGTCGAGACGTGGAGCAATGGTCAGCATGCACTGATCATACAGTGTTGACTGAACTAATCCCAGGATGAATAGTGCACCCTGCGACATTCGGCCCTACCAGTAACCCCGCGGGCGCGCAGCAGCAGCCCGGCGTTTTCGAGCGCGCCGAGGACGCGGACGATGCTGGTGGTGTTGCAGGACACCACCCGGGTCAGGTCCCGACCGAGCGCGGTGGCGTAGTTGGCCTGGGCGACGAAGGAGTGCCCGGTGGTCGAGTGCGCTTCCCCGCCCTGCACGATCACCTTTACTCCCGCCGCCTGGTAGCGGGGCAGGTTTCCGGCGGCGACGTGCTTGGGGGTCGTATCGACGATCACGTCGCTCTGCGCGAGGAGATCGTCGAGGGTTCCCTCGGGGCGGATGCCGGTGTCCACCATGCCGCTGTGCGCGTCGGGGGTGGCGGCGAATACGGGCAGCCGCGGGACGGCGGATTGTATTCGCCAGTCGGTGACGATGTCCGCGACGCCCACCAGGTGCATGTCGGGTTGGGCGTGGACGGCGTCGGCGACCCTCTTGCCGATCACTCCGTACCCGTTGACGCCGACTCTGATCCTGTCCATCTTCGTCTCCTTTCGTGGTGTTCTTGAGCCGTGCGCGGGTCAGGGGCGGGGTCGGCGGCGCCGCAGCGTCCACAGCAGATAGCTGCCGAGGGCGCCGATCGTGCCGGTCCCGGCGCCGATCAGGACGCCTTCCCGGGAGCGCCATTTCGTGTTCCCGCCGACGAGGGTGCCGATCCCGCTGATCAGCGCGGCGGCGATCATTCCCGCGACGACACGGTTGCCGACGCGTTCGGCGCGCCCGACGAGAGGTTCCAGCTCCGTCGCGCGCAGGTGCACCTCGAACCCGCCGTCTTCGAGGAGATGCCGGAGCCGGCTCAGGGTGGCGGGCAGCTCGGTGAGCAGTGCCCCGGTGTCGGCTCCCGCGCGCGCCCATCGCCGGGCCAGAGCCGGCAGGGACAGCTGGGCGCGGGTGAGCTGCTCAGCGTAGGGCTGCAGGGCGTCGAGCATCTGGAAGTCCGGATCCAGCCGCGCCGCGGTCCCTTCGGCCATCATCAGCACTTTGAACAGCAGCGCCGTCTCCTGCGGAAGGTGCAGCTGGTGCTGCTGCAGGATGCCGAGCAGCTGCTGGAGCATGATTGCGAGGCTGATCTCCGACAGCGAACGGCCCCGGTAGCGGGCCGTGAACGCGGTGATCGCCTGCCGCAGCCCTGCCCGGTCGACGACGTCGGCGGTCCGGGAGAGTTCTATCAGGGCGGTGGTGAGGGTGTCCGGGTCGTCGCGGGTGAAGGCGAGCACGATGCCGGCGAGGCCGTCCGTGGTCTGTTCGGTGAGCTCCCCGACCATCCCGAAGTCGATCAGCGCGAGCGCGCCGTCGGGCTGCACGAACATGTTCCCGGGATGGGGGTCGGCATGGAAGAACCGGTTGTCGAACACCATCGTGAGCACGATGTCGGCACCCAGCCGCGCGAGTGCGACCCGGTCGATGCCGGCGGCGTCCAGGCCCTCCAGGTCGTCGATCCGCACCCCGCTCATCCGCTCCAGGGTCAGCACGCGCGAGGTCGTGGTCTCCCCGTGCACGCGGGGAATCCGCACCCGCGCCGCGTGGGCGAACTCCTGCGCGAACCGTTCGGCGTTGCGGGCCTCCTGCAGGTAGTCCAGCTCGGCACGCAGCGTGCGGGAGAACTCCTCCACCAGCCCGGGCAGGTCGTACTGCCGGATGGCATCCCAGCGCCGGTCGGCGCGGTCGGCGAGGTTGCGGAGAATGTCCAGGTCTTCATGCACCTGCGCGACCACGCCGGGCCGGCGCACCTTCACGACGACCTCGGTGCCGTCGTGAAGAGTTGCCGCGTACGCCTGCCCGATGGACGCCGCCGCCAGCGGCACCGGGTCGAACTGGGCGAACACGTGCTCTGGGTCGGCGCCGAGCTCTTCACGGAGCACGTCCCGAATGCCCTCCCACGGTGCCGCGGCGACGTCGTCCTGCAGTTTGGCGAACTCGGCGACCCATGCCGCGGGGAGCAGATCGTGCCGGGTGGAGAGGATCTGGCCCAGTTTCACGAACGTCGGCCCGAGCTCCTCCAACGCGACCCGCACATGCTCGGGGTTCGTGTAGGGGTCCTCCTGCCGGGCGTGTCCGAGGGCGCCGCGGTGGAACGGCACCAAGCCGCCCAGGCCCAGCACGCCGGCCAGGACGCCGAGTCCGTGCCGGCGCAGCACGGCCCCGATCTGCCGGTACCGGCTACTCCCCGCGCCCATCAGCTCACGCCCCTCTCGGCTGGAGTGCCGGCCGATGCTCGTTCGAGGATGAAGTCGACGCGCGCGTCGGGGGCGAGTGCGGGGACGGTGACGACGGGAAAGCCCAGCTCCTGGTACACCAGCCCGAGCAGGTCGTGGATGCGCCGCTGCGCGGCGGGGTCCTCGGTGCGCGCGTAGTCGGACGCCAGCGGGAGCAGGTCAAGCAGGAACACCGTCGCGTACCGGGCGCCGGCCAGCGCGCCCAGCAGGACGGTGCCGCGGGCGAGGCCGAGGAAGCGGTAGTAGGCGAGCGAGTCCGGCAGAGCACGGTCCAGGAACACGGTCTGTTGCGGGTCGAGGGAGCGTTCCTGCTCGATCTGCATGTCGACGACGGCGCGCTGGAACTCGCTCTGCCGTGCCCGCACCTCCGCGGTGCTGCGCCCGGTGATCCGTTGCAGGTCGATGTAGTGGCGGGCGTGCTCGATTGTGGTCGTGTACCCGCGGCCCCGCAGCAGGTTGACCGTGGTGGTCTTGCCCGAGCTGGGACCGCCCGTCACGACGTGCCAACGGGTGGTCTGTGCGGGCCGCGGCGCCTGGATGCCGGTCATGACCTCACCCTACACCCTGTACCCCTACAGGGTATGGTAGATTGTGGGTGGAGGTGCGAGATGGCACACGGGTATGTGGACAACAAGCCGGCGCTGCTGGCGCGGCTGAGCCGCGCGGAGGGTCAGGTGCGCGGGATCGCGCGGATGATCGACGAGGACGTGTACTGCATCGACGTGCTGACCCAGGTGTCGGCGGCGACGAAGGCGCTGGAGTCCGTCGCGCTGTCGCTGCTGGAAGACCACCTCGCGCATTGCGTCGCGCAGGCGACCGCCGAAGGCGGCCCGCTCGCGGAGGAGAAGCTCCGCGAGGCGAACGCCGCGATCGCGCGCCTCGTGCGCTCCTAACGTCGTCCCCACTCACATCGTTCAACGCTCTTGAAGGGAGCACATCATGACCGGACAGGGATTCCAGGACCTCGGCCTGCAGGCGACCAGCACCGGCGGTGGCTGCGCCTGTTGCAGCCCCACCTCCCACGCCACGGCAGCCACCGACACCGGCGCGCCGGCGCAGCAGACGGCGGCGGGCGAGACCGTGTCGGCGCAGTTCCTGGTGGAGGGGATGACCTGCGCGCACTGCGTGCGTAGCGTCACCGAGGAGGTCTCCGCGATCGACGGTGTCTCCGACGTCGCGGTCGATCTGCACGCCGGTGGCGTGTCCACGGTGACGGTGTCCAGCGCGACGCCGGTGGATGCGGAGCGGGTGCGGGCGGCGGTGGAGGAGGCCGGGTACAGCCTCGCCGCAGCCTCATGAGCACGCTGGACGTCGATCTCGACATCACCGGGATGACCTGCGCGTCGTGCGCGACGCGGGTCGAGCGGAAGCTGAACAAGCTGCCCGGAGTGGAGGCGACGGTCAACTTCGCCACCGAGAAGGCCCGCGTGCACTCGGAGGCCCCGGTGCCGGTGGAGGAGCTGATCGCGGCGGTCGAGCAGGCGGGGTACGGAGCGAGCCTCCCAGCCCCGCCTGTGCCCGACACGGCTGAGCAGACCATCCCGCGGGACGATGAGCTGGCGTCGCTGCGGCAGCGGCTGATCGTCTCGGCGGTGCTGGCGGTGCCGGTCGCGGTGCTGTCGATGATCCCCGCCCTGCAGTTCACCTACTGGCAGTGGCTCACGCTCACCCTGGCCGCGCCGGTGGTGGTGTGGGGGGCGTGGCCGTTCCACCGCGCCGCGGCGATCAATGCCCGGCACGGGGCGGCGACGATGGACACTCTGATCAGCGTCGGGGTGCTGGCCGCGTTCGGCTGGTCGCTGTACGCGCTGTTCTTCGGCGGTGCGGGGATGCCGGGAATGCGGATGAGCGTCACCTTCGTCGGCACCCCGCAGGCCGGTGGCCACGAGGTGTACCTGGAGGTCGCCGCGCTGGTGACCGTGTTCATCCTCCTCGGCCGCTACCTCGAGGTTCGTGCCAAGCGGCAGTCCGGCGAGGCCCTGCGCGCCCTGCTGGAGCTCGGCGCCAAGGACGCAGTGATCCTCCGCGAAGGCACTGAGCAGCGCGTCCCCGTCGCACAGCTCGTTCCGGGTGATGTCGTGGTGGTGCGGCCGGGTGAGAAGATCCCCGCCGACGGCCTCGTCACCGAGGGAATGTCCGCGGTGGACGAGTCGATGCTGACCGGCGAGTCCGTGCCGGTCGAAGTCGCCCCCGGCTCCCGCGTGGTCGGCGCGACTGTGAACACCGGCGGGCGCCTGCTCGTGCAGATCACCCGCGTCGGCGCCGACACCGAGCTGGCCCGGATGGCGCGGCTGGTCGAGGAGGCGCAGACCGGCAAGGCCCAGGTGCAGCGCCTCGCCGACCGGGTGTCGGCCGTCTTCGTCCCCATCGTCATCGTCCTCGCCCTGGCCGCGTTCGCCGGGTGGCTGATCGCGGGGGCGCCCTTGGAGGTCGCCTTCACCGCCGCGGTGACCACCCTGATCATCGCCTGCCCGTGCGCGCTGGGGCTGGCGACGCCGACCGCTCTGCTGGTCGGCACCGGCCGCGGCGCCCAGCTGGGCATCCTCATCCGCGGACCCCAGGTGCTCGAGCAGACCCGCCGCATCGACACCGTCGTGCTCGACAAGACCGGCACCATCACCGCCGGCACCATGACCGTCACCGGCATCCACCCCGCTCCCGGCACCGATGAGGCGGAGCTGATCCGGTTCGCCGCGGCGCTCGAGCACGGCTCCGAGCACCCCATCGGCCGCGCCATCACCGCCGCAGCCGACGGCCCGACGGATGCCGTGGAGTCATTCGCCGCCGAGGCCGGTCAAGGCGTGCAGGGCATCGTCGACGGCCGCCTGGTCGCCGCCGGCCGCGCCTCCTGGATCACCACCCAATGGGCGCTCCCCATCCCCTCAGGCCTCGCCGCGACCATCGCGGCGGACGAGGCGGCGGGGGCGACGGTGACGGTGGTGGCGTGGGACGGGCAGGTGCGCGGGGCGATCAGCGTCGCCGACACCATCAAACCCACCAGCCGTGAGGCGGTCGCACGGCTCCGGGAGCTCGGGTTGACCCCGATCCTGCTCACCGGCGACAACCCCGGCGCCGCCCGCGCGATCGCCAACCAGGCCGGGATCGAGGACGTCCGCGCCGGGGTCACCCCGCAGGGCAAGCTCGACACCATCCGCGACCTGCAGGCCGCGGGCCGGGTGGTCGCGATGGTCGGCGACGGCGTCAACGACGCCGCAGCCCTCGCCGCCGCCGACCTCGGGATCGCGATGGGCACCGGCACCGACGCGGCCATCACCGCCGCGGACCTGACCATCGTCTCCGGCGACCTGATGCTGGTCCCGGACGCGATCCGGCTGGCCCGCCGCACCCTGGGCACGATCAAGGGGAACCTGTTCTGGGCGTTCGCGTACAACGTCGCCGCGATCCCGGTCGCGATGCTCGCCCTGCTCAACCCCATCCTCGCCGCCGCGGCAATGGCGTTCAGCAGCGTGTTCGTCGTCACCAACAGCCTCCGCCTGCGCCGCTTCCGCCCCCTGCCCACCCCGACCCGTGCCGGCGCCCCCGCCACCCGAGAGCCCGCGCCCGTCCAGGCCTAACCATCGCTCGAGAAGGAGACACACCATGTCCCACGACCACGACCACTCCGGGCACGACCACACGCACGGGCACGACCATGGAGGACACGAGCATGGTGCGCACGAGCATCACCATCACGAGCCGCCGGCGGGGGCGACGAACCTGGTGACCTGTCCGGTGATGCCCGGCAACCAGGTCGACCCGGCCTGGGCCGAGCAGCGCGGCCTGTTCCGCGACTACCAGGGCAGCCGGTACTGGTTCTGCTGCGCCGAGTGCGGGCCGCTGTTCGACGCCGACCCGGCCCGCTACGCGCACGCCGCCTGACCGGCCAGATAACCCGGTCGGAGATAGAGGGTGGACACGGCGGTCGCGCTGGTGCAGGCGTACCTGCGGGTCAACGGCTACTTCACCGTCGCCGAATACCCCGTGCTGGACGCCACCGGTCCCGGCGGTCCCCGCACCATCACCGACCTGGACATCCTCGCCGTACGGCTGCACCGCGCACCGGGAGCGTCCGGGACCGTCGACGCACCGCTGGACCCGGCCCTGGGTGCCGGGGGCGGAGCGGACATGATCGTCGGCGAGGTCAAGGAAGGCCGCCCGCACCCCAACCCGGCGATGCGGGACCCGGCCGTGCTGGAAGCCGCGTTCACCCGGTTCGGGTGCTGCGCCCCGACCGATGCCGCCCGGCTGGTCGCCGAACTGCTGGGAACGGGACGGACGGTGGCGCCGGAAGGGCGCACGATCCGCACGGTCGTGTTCGGCAACCCCACCTCCCCGCCCGGGGCGGGGGCGCCGTGGCACACCGTCCCGTTCGCCCGGGTGCTGCGCTACCTCGAAGACCACCTGAGCGCGCACTGGGGCATCCTCGGCCGCACCCAGATCAAGGACGACACCCTCGCCCTGCTGGCCCTGCGGGAGAAGGCCCACCGCGCCGCGACCGGCGCCTCCCGCCAGGGCACGGACCGGTAGGGCGGGTCATGGCGGGGGAGCGTGTGCACACGCAGGGGGAGCCGGTGTGGGTGCGCACCCGTGGCGGGCGCGCACCCTATGCGATGGTGCTGCCGGGCCCCGCCGGGGCCCCGGGTGCCGACGGTGGTGTTCGAGGCGGGATCGGCGGCGACCCGCTCCACCTGGGCGTCGGTGCAGACCCGGGTCGCCGCGTTCACGCGGGCCGTGGTGTATGACCGGGCGGGGCTGGGTCGGTCCGTCCCGGATAGTGCACAGGGCGCACCCTGGACCGGATGGCCGACGACCTGAACGATCTGCTGGACGGCCTCGAGCCGAGCAGCGGGTTCGTGCAGGTGGGGCATTCCGCGGGCGGCCCGATGGTGCGGCTGGCCGCGTCCCGCCGCCCGGACCGGGTGGCCGGGCTGGTGCTGGTGGATCCGACCGATGAGGCAGCGGACCTCCTGTTCGGTATGCGGTTCCGGGTCGGGGAGAAGATCGTGATCGCCGTGGAGTGGGTGCTGGCCCGGGTGGGGATGCTGGAGCGGTTCTTCCGGTTCCTCGGGGAGGGGATGCCCGAGGATGTGCGGGCCGATCTTCACCGGGAGGCGTTCCGGCCCGCGGTGGTGGTCACCCAGGGTCGGCAAGCGCGCACCTTCCTCACCGAGCTGCACGCCTGGCAGGGCGACCCGCCGGCGCTGCCCGATGTCCCGGTCACCGTCATCTCCGGCAGTCTCGCGGACGGGATGCCGCGACGGGTCCGGGATGCCGCGACCGCCGCCGGGCGGTATCGGGCCGCACAGTCCCGGCAGGGCCGGCACGTGGTCGCTGCCCGCTCCGGCCACTACATCCCCGCCACAGAACCAGAACTGATCGCTGCGGAGATCCGCCGCCTCGTCCTCCCACCCGCAGGATAACCCCGGGTTGTCTGGCGGGCATGCCTAGTCAGGCCACAGCAGGGGTGCGCCGCCGCCAGGCGATCGCGCCGGTGAGGGCGAGACCACCCAGCCCACCCCACAAGGTGACAGCGGAGACGCCTTGCCCGATGAGCACGCGGGGGTGATGCCGGTGCGCAGGTCGGTGTCGGCGATCAGCGCCCCGGCCTGTCCGGCGGGCAGACCGGTGAGGGTGCTGCCGTCGGGGCGGATGATCTGGCTGGTGCCGACGGTGGAGACGTTCACCACGGTACGGCCGGTCTCCACCGCGCGGATTCTGGCGACCGCGAGCTGCTGCAGGTTCTCGTCCGTGCCGCGGAAGTCGGCGTTGTTGGTCTGGAACACCAGCAGCTCCGCACCGGCGGTGATGCTCTCGGCGATGACCTCGTCGTAGATCACGTCGAAGCAGATCGCCAACCCCACCGGCACACCGCCGACGGTGACCAGCGGCACGTCCGTGCCGTGCGCGTAGTCGCGTTGCAGCAGCCCGACCAGGTCGGGGGCGAGCAGGGTGTAGAACGCCCGGTCGGGCACGTACTCGCCGAACGGCACCGGGTGGCGTTTCGCGTGCGTCTGCACCTGCTCCCGCTGCGGCGTGGCACCGGTGGTGGCCGGGTCCCACAGGAACGACGTGTTGTAGATGTTGCCGCCCGCCGTGGTGGCCGCGTTCGCCAGCAGCGGGGCACCTGCCCGGGTGCTGATGCCGGTGAGATACTCGGCCAGCCACGGGGTCTGGAACGGGTCAGCATCCAGCCCTTCCGGCCACACCACCAGATCCACATCCGCGTCGAGCACCGGGCCGGTCGCGTCCCCCTGCGCCCGGGCGATCGCCCCCACGGTGCGCTGGTCGAAGTACCCGGACGGGCCGTTGCCTTGCACCGCCCCGACCCGCATCGTCCCGGCCGGTGTGGTGGGAAACGCCGGGACCAGGACCAGCATCAGGGTGGTGACGGCGGGTACGGCGGCGGGGAACGGGCGACGCCACCGGCCGGTCCGGATGGCTTCGATCGCGGCGGCGACGGTGAAGACCATCGAAGGTGAGCCCGCTCACCCCGACCCAGGACACCGTCTGAACGAGGGGGCTGTCGGCTTGGGTGATCCCGAGCCGCGCCCACGGCAGCCCCCCGTACGGCCAGGCGCCCAGCAGCACCTCCCGGCCCGTCCACAACGCGGCCACCAGGCCCGGCAGCAGGAGCAGGCGTCCGACCGGGCCGGGGGCGGCGCGCGGCACCCACCGGTAGGCGAGTGCCAGCGGGATGATCCCGACCGCGGTCAGGGTCCCTTCCACCACGGTCAGTGCCGCCCACGGCACCGGCCCGAGATACCGGGTCGTCCAGGACACCAGCAGCCCGAAGAACAGCAACCCGAACACCGCCCCGACCGCCACCGCCCCCCACACGCTCCGGCCGATCAGGGCGAGAAGCAGCAGCCCGGTCGCGGCGAACGCGGCCGGCCAGAATCCCACCTCCGGGTAGGCGAGATCCATCAGCACCGCCGCGGCTGCCGCGACCGGCAACGCCATCGCCAATGGCATCACCGCCCGGGCGCGGCGGTTCGGCGGGGTGGGTTGGGGGCGTCCGTGCGGGTCCTGGAGGGTCGTCGGGGTGGCGGTCATGGCCGGTCCGCGATGGTGCGGGCGATTACGGCGGCGTCCCGGGACACCCCGGCGAGGGTGTCCGCTCCGGGGCGGCTGTGGGCGGGGATCCCGGCGACGAACAAGCCCGGCAGCCCGGTCATCGCCGGGCGGGACCGGGCTGCGGTCGCCTCGGCGGGGAGCCAGTCCTCGCCGGGGTCGTACCCGGTGGCGAGGATTACCGAGTCCGGGGCGAGGGTGCTGCCATCGGCGAACGTGACCTGCCCGCCGTCCGCGCCGGTCACCGCCGGGGCGACCGCCACACCCGCGTGACGCAGCGCATGGTAGCTGTCGCCGAACACCGGCTGCACGGCGGGTGGGCGACCCAGCCAGGACGAGCCTGCCCGGGCGTGGACGGGGAAGGTACGGGCGGGTCGGTGCGGGCGCCGGGTGCGGACCGCGAGGGTGACCTCGTGGGAGGTGGATAGCTCTCGCGCCAGCTGCACGCCGCTGTTTCCGCCGCCGACGATCAGCACCCGCCCGGTGGGCACCTGCCGGGGGAATTGGTAGTGGGCGCTGTGCAGCACCACCCCGGGCACCCGCAGCTGCTGCGCCCACGCAGGGATGCGGGGGTGGGTGGCGGCGCCGGTCGCGCACACCACGTTGCGGGTCTGCACGTCGCCCTCTGCGGTCTGCAGCTGCAGCACCGACCCGTGACCGACGCGTTCCACCCCGACCACACGCAACCCCCAGAACGGGTCCACCCCCAGGGTGTGCTGCACCTGGTCCAGGTAGTTCGCGATCTCATCCGCCCGCGGGTGCTCGTGCGGGTCCACCGGTAGAGGCCGGACTGGCAGCGTGCTGTGGCGGGCGTCGGATAGCAGCCGCATCGAATGCCACCGGGACGCCCAACTGCGTTGCCGGTCCGTGGCGGCGTCGACGACCACGAACTCCTGCTGCGGCCGGAACCCCAACCCGATCAGCGCGGCGGCCACCGCGAGCCCGGCCTGCCCGGCCCCGACGATGATCGCCCGCCGATGCGTCAACCCCGACCGCATCACCACCCCCTCCCCGCAGAAGAGGGCCGGGGCGGGAATGGACGGAGGATGATCGCGCCGGCGCCGCGGCGGGACGGGGCCGGACGGGGCCGAGCGGGGCCGGGTGGGCGGCGGTGACCGGCCGCAGCCGTCGGCACCGGACCGGCGAAGGGGGCCGCCGTGATACGGGTCGTCAAGACATTCTCCAAACCTAGAAATCGGCATCACACAGCGCCCGCACACGGGCGGGCGGGAAGACGCCGCCCATGGGTGGGCGGCATGCCGGATCTCAGGTTCGGGAAATCGACAACAGCAGCAGTGAGGGCGCGGCCGGACGCCGCGACACGGGCACCGGCACCAGCAGCGGCGCGCGCACCGGACGGGATACCCGCAGTATCCGCAGCCGGCCCTGGAGCCGGGAAGCCGTCACGGCCGCCAGTACCAGCAGCGTGCACACCACCCCGATCAGGCACCCCCACGCCCCGGACGCATCGACGGACACCCCCGCAGAGGACGACGCCGTCCGGCCCTCCACCGGTGCCCCCGAGTCTGGGGTAGAGCCGGTCGCGACGGGGGAGCCCGCACTGGTGTCGGCGTGCGCGTCAGCCGTGGTGTGGGAGGTGGTCCAGCCGCCGATGATGAGCACAAGTGCCAGGCCCAGGATGGTCAGCAGCCGCCCCGACCACCACCCCGCCGCGATGACCCGGTCGGGCCGGGATCGGGGGTCGCGGGGCATAGTCCCTCACTGTACCAATCCGACCTTTGCGTCTCCCGGATCTCGCCCGGCCGCAGGCCTTCCACGCCTTCGCCGACAGAGCAGCCACATCGCGTCCACCGGCACGTCGTTCTCGATTATCGGCGAACGACGTCCGTCTCCTGAGCGGAAGGATCAGTGCCCTCGGGGTGCCGTGGTGTCGGTCAAGGCGGGCAGCAGGATCGCCGTGACGCCGTCGGGGTCGAGTCTGCCGGTGCGGACTTCTTCGGCGGCGCCGTTGAGGACGGCACGGGTCGCTGAACTCCGCCGCGATCGTCTCGGCTGCGTCAGGTTCGCCCCACCGGGCACGTGCACCCGTCGGCACCCGAGGCGGCGCCGATTGAAAGAATACCTATAGGGGGTATAAGGTGTGGGGGAGTCGTGTGCGAGGGAGAGGCGGGCGAGGTTGATTCAACCGATCGACTATTTCCTGGTCGCCTGGTTCGTGCTGGTCGCGATCAGCACGATCTGGGTCGGGGTGGACCAGTTCCGTCACAACCCGGAGCCGGCGGTGATGAAGTGGGGCTTCATCCTGGTCACCCTCTACCTGGGGCCGATCGGGGCGCTGCTGTATGTGCTCGCGGACAAGGAGCCACGGCCGGGAGAGCATGAGGAGTTCACCCGGCCGCTGTGGAAGCAGGGCATCGGCTCGACCATCCACTGCGTCGCGGGCGATGCCACCGGCATCATCGTCGCCGCCGTCGTCGTCGCGTCGCTGGGCCTGCCGATGTGGCTGGATCTGATCATCGAGTACGCCGCCGGGTTCGCGTTCGGGTTGTTCGTGTTCCAGGCCCTGTTCATGAAGAACATGATGGGCGGCAGCTACTGGCAGAACGTGCGCCGCTCGTTCCTGCCCGAGTTCATCAGCATGAACTTGATGATGGCGGGCATGGCGCCGGTGATGTCGCTGCTGATGATGGGCCGCGACATGCGGGCCATGCTGCCCACCGAGTTGCTGTTCTGGGCGGTGATGAGTTTCGGGATCGCGGTCGGGTTCGTGCTCGCTTATCCCGTGAACGTGTGGATGGTGAAGAAGGGCCTCAAGCACGGTCTGATGACCGTCCGCCCCCAGCCCGCCACCCACCCCCAGGAGCATGACGCGCACGCGCAGCACAGCCCGCGGCCGGAGGCGCACGCCGGCCACGACCAGGCGGCGGGCGGTGCGTCGTCGCCGGGGTCGGGGCATGAGGCGCACCAGCCTTCTGGCGCCGGAGCGGTGACCGTGCCGCAGCTGACCGTGGTCGGCGCGTTCTCCGCGATCGCGCTCGTGGTCGGGATGGTCGCCCCCGCGAACGCCGTCAACATGACTCTCAGCGCGCACGACGTCGGTGGGCTGATCATGCCGCCCGGGATGATCATGACCCGTGACACCCCCGCCGAGGCGATGCGGGACATGGCCGCCGTCGACCCGCGGGCCGCGACCGCCGCGTACGACGTGGACACCCGCGGCGACGAGGTGCTGGAACCTGCCCGCATCGAGGACGGGGTGAAGGTGTTCGAACTGACCGTGTCCCAGATCCGCTGGGAGATCCTCCCCGGCGTCACCGTCGACGCGTACGCATACAACGGGCAGATCCCGGGGCCTCGGCTGCAGGTCACCCAGGGCGACCGGATCCGCATCGACGTCACCAACGAGCTCGACGAGTCCACAACCGTGCACTGGCACGGCCTGGACGTGCCCAACGAGATGGACGGGCCCGCCGGGATCACCCAGGATCCCATCCAACCCGGCGACACCTACCGGTACGAGTACACGGTGAAGCAGTGGGGCACGTTCTTCTACCACTCCCACGATCACGCCGACCGGCAGCAGGCCCTCGGCCTGTACGGGGCGCTGATCATCGACCCCGCCGACCCCGGCCTGCAGCCGCCCGCCGATCACGAGTACACGATCCAGCTGCAGGAGTGGCTGTCCCGGGAGGGACTGACCTATCCGGCGATGCCGATGGAAGGGGGCATGCCGAACTACTTCACCATCAACGGGAAGGCATACCCGGCCACCGAGACCATCGACATGAAGGTGGGCGAGACCCTCCGGGTGCGGTTCATCGGCTCGAACACCATCGACATTCACCCGATGCACATCCACGGCGGCCCGTTCACCGTCGTCGCCCGCGACGGGGCGGCCCTCACCACGGCGCAGCAGTTCCAGGCCGACACGATCAACGTCGGGCCGGGACAACGCTACGACGTGCTCTGGAACGCGCTCGAGCCCGGCCAGTGGCTCATCCACTGCCACATCAACCACCACACCACCAACAACAACGTCGAAACCGACGGCGCCGGCGGCCTGACCATGATCATCAACGTCACCGAATAACCCCACGAACCGAAGAACCGCCGCCGCTGAGGTCGCCGCTGCCGCGTCGAGTCACGTCCGCGCCCTCCGGCAGCACAGCAGGCCGATGCCAGGGGTGCCCAGCTCATCGTGCCCGACCGTTTCGGTTGCCGGGGCCGAGATCGCCCGCCCGCCCGCAACGGGGCGCGGTGACCTCGCCGTGGTCAGGCGGTGGAGGGAGGGAGGACGCGTCGGCGGCGGGCGACGGTGACGGCCGCGGCGACCGTGAGCGCCGCCGAGACGGCGAGGAGCACGGCACCGAGGATGATCTGCCCCGGTGACGGGGCGGCGGCGGTGACGGGCTGGTAGAGGTTGCGCTGCTGGCTCTGCGGGCCGGTGAGCTGCTGATCGACGGGCACCCACACCTCGAGGGTGCGTTCGCCGGTGGCGAACTGGGCGTACACGAACCACAGCCCCGGTGACGGCAGCGCCAGTTCCCCGGTGAAGGTGCCGGGAGGCGGGGTGCCGGGTTGCGCGCGCAGCGGCGCGGTGAGGTCCTCTCCCGCGCGGCGGGCGACCAACCGGGTCGGGGTGAGGTCGGTGTCGTCGGTGAGGCGGATGCCGGTGATGGTGACGGTCAGCTGCCCGGTGCCGTCGCCGGTGACTGTCATCTGTGCGGTGCCGTAGGCGGTGCCCTGGCCGGGGTCGTGCGCCTGCGCGGGTGGCGGCGGGGCGAGGGCGACCAGCAGAAGGGTGAGGGCCGCGGCCGCGGCCCCGGATCGGAGTCGAGTCCCCGGCCGCACGGTGAGGGCGATCATGCTGACGATGATCACCGTGGTGGTGCCGACGGCAGACCAGGCGACGGGGGTGGGTGGGACGCTGCTGATCCCGGTCCCGGAGGCCAGCAGTTGCAGGGTGGCCACGGCGAGGGCGGCCACCGGCCACCGCCACAGGCCGACGGGCAAGGCCAGCAGGAAGAGCCCGGCCACCGCGACCGGCAGGTCGGGGGCGAGCCACCCCGCGCTGGTGAGCAGCACCCACAGCACCACCCGGAACACCAGGTGCCCGGCGACGACGAGGACAAGGCGGGTGCGGCCGGGGACCAGGGCGGTGATCACCCATGCCGCGCCGAGCGTGGTCGCCAGCAGCAGCGGCAGGTACAGGGTCTCGGTGAACTGGGGCACGTCGGTGTCGTATTCCATCACGATGATCAGCGCCGCCCCCAGCACGCCTGCGGCCAGGGCGATCCGCGGCGGGGCAGGCACGAGCCGGTCGGTGCCGGTGAGCAGGCCGATCAGCACGCACAGGGTGCCGATCACCGACAGCAGGTGCGGGGGCGACCAGAGCACCGCGTCACGCCCGAACGCGGTGTGCCAGAACGCGTCGGCGGGCGCGGCCGCCGCGGTCGCGCCCGCCGCAGCGACCGCGAGGGCGAACCCGGGAGTGCGGAACACGGCGGCCACGGATCGTGTCGCGGCCAGCCGCCGCCACCCCCAGCCGGCGATCACGACCCCGACGGTGAGGATCGACGCATACAGCAGCAGGTGCGGAGGGATGAAGGTGCTGTCCCGGCCGAGGGTGGTGTGCCAGGAGTCGTCCCAATACGCCGACCCAACCCCGGCGGCCGCGGCCGCTGCGGCGACCCAGACGCCCCCTGCCCCCAGCGCCGGGGAACCGCGGGCCGGGTCCGGCTCGGACGGGATGGGGGCGCGGTCACGGCTGCCGTGTGGTCGCATGGTCTGTCCTTTCTGTGATGCGGCAGGGAGCCGGTCCGGCCCTGGCGGCTAACGCCATGGCCCCGCTCCCGGCGGCAGCGGGGTGTTAGAGGTGTGTTAGAGGGGGAGCACGGTGGCTCCGATGAGGTTCTGGATGCTGGAGATGAGGAGTGACCAGGCTCCGCTGATCATCGCGATGCCGGTGGCGATCATGAGGACCCCGCCGGTGATGTTGATGGTGCGGATGTGGCGGCGCAGGAACGCGATGCTTCCGGTAGCCCAGTTCAGGCCGGCCGCAGCGGCGATGAAGGGCAGCCCCAGGCCCAGGCAGTAGGTGACGGCGAGGAGGGCGCCGCGGGCGGGGTTGCCGGTGGTGAGGCTGAGGGCGGAGATCGCGGCGAGGGTGGGGCCCAGGCACGGGGTCCAGCCGAGCCCGAACGCGATGCCGAGCAGGGGAGCTCCGGCCAGCCCGCTGGGTGGGTGGATGGCGGGTTTCGCGGTGCGTTGGAAGAGCCGGAACACGCCGAGGAACACGAGCCCCATCAGCAGGACCACGATCCCGAGGATGCGGGTGAGGAGATCTTGCCAGCGGATGAGCCAGGCCCCCAGGGCGCCGAACGCGGCCCCGTAGCCGATGAACAGGACGGAGAAGCCGAGGGTGAACAGCCCGGTCCCGGCCAGCGCCCGCCACCGGGAGACCCCCGCGGTGGTGGTGGTGCCGGTGAGGTAGCCGAGGTAGCCGGGCACGAGGGGGAGCACGCAGGGGGAGGCGAAGGACACCAGCCCGGCGAGGAGGGCGAGGGGGAGGGCGGCCCAGATGCTGCCGGCGGTGATGATCTCCCCCATCAGGGGCTCGTCTCGGCGAGGACGGTGTCGATGAGGGCGGCGAGGGTGGTGCGGGTAGGCAGTTGCCCGATGATGCGGGCGGCCATCCGACCGGTGCGGTCCAGGACGATGGTGGTGGGCACGGCGCCGGGGGCGGCTTTCCCGGCGAACGCTGCTTGCACGGTGCCGGTGGTGGCGTCCAGGATCGACGGGTAGGTGATGCCGAACTGGTTCTCGAACGCGGCGGCGGTGTCGGCGCTGTCGCGCACGTTGACGCCGATGAACACGACACCGTCGGGCTGGTAGGTCTGGGCGAGGGCTTCCAGGTCGGGCGCTTCGGCACGGCAGGGCGGGCAGGCGGCGTACCAGAAGTTCACCACAACGACCGAACCCGCCCACGCGGTGGAATCCGCCTGCTCCCCGGTGTCGGTGGTGCCGGTGAAGGTGACCGGGTCGTCGCGCTGGTCGGCGGGGATCTCCCGCACGGTCTCGTCCGCGGACAGATACCCCGGGGACGGGGAGGAGGACAACAGGCCGGGCGTCTGGGCGGTGCACCCGGCCAGAAGCAGGACGAGCGCGCCGAACACGGCGACCGCGGCGGCGGTGACGGCGCGGCGGGGTGGGCGTGTCAGGGTGGTGGGGGTGCGCATGCGGGATCACTCCGGTCGGTCAGGTGTTCGTGCTCTTGCTGGTGGGGCGGCGGCGGCCGGCGAGGATGGCGCCGGTGATCAGCAGCAGCGCCCCGGTCGGGTACCCGGCGACCAGGTCGAGCCAGCCGGAGGGCTGGCCGGGGCCGAACACTTCCAGGTGCGCGAGCCAGTGGATGATCGCGACGATCGCGCCGGCGGCCATCAGGGCCTGGCCGACCCGGACGAGCAGGCGGTGTCGCCGCCAGGCGCGTTGCGGGTCCTCAGCTGGGGCGGGGCGGGGGGTGGTGCGGGTCATGAGCGGTCCTTTCGCAGGGGGCGGGTCACAGTCCGGAGTAGGAGTGCAGCCCGGTGAAGAAGACGTTGACGACGCCGAAGTTGAACAGCACGGCGGCGAAGCCGACGATGCACAGCCAGGCGGCGCGGGTGCCGGCCCAGCCGCGGGTGGCGGTGGCGTGCAGGTATCCGGCGTAGAGCACCCAGATGATGAACGTCCACACCTCTTTCACGTCCCACCCCCAGAACCTGCCCCAGGCGCGGCCGGCCCAGATCGCCCCGGCGATCAGGGTGAAGGTCCACAGGATGAACCCGACGATCGTCAGCCGGTATGCGAGTCGGTCCAGATCCTCCGGCCCGGGCAGACTGTCCCGCAGCCGGGTGAGCCGGGAGGGGAGGCCGCGGCGGCGGGTGGTGAGCAGGTAGGTGAGGGAGACGAGGAACGCGAGCCCGAAGAACGCGGTCGCCAGCAGCGCGACCAGCACGTGGATGACCAGCCACCCGGACTGCAGGGCGGGCATCAGGGGGACGACGGGGACGTAGAAGCTGACCGTCGCGACGCCGAGCAGCAGCACGGTCAGCCCGAGCACGGCGCTGCCCAGGTACGCCAGCCGCACCCGCAGCGACACGGCCAGGAAGGTGGCGATGATCAGGGCGGTGCCGGTGAGGGAGAACTCGAACATGTTCGCCCACGGCACCCGGTCCGCGGCGACCCCGCGCAGCACCACCCCGGCAAGATGGAACACCCAGCCCAGCACGGTCAACACGAACCCGACCCGCGCCGCCTTCCCCGCCCCCCGTCCGCCCCCCGGGGCAGCGGCGGCACCGGGTGCGGTGTCGGGGGCGGGGGCGGTGGGTGTGCCTGCCAGGTCCGGGTCGGTGGTGCTGGTGGCGCCGGCGGTGACCGGCACCCGGACGGTGACCGGGACGGCAGGGGTGCTGGCGCGGCGGGCGAGGTGAAGGGTGTAGGCGACGAATGCGGCGGCGTAGATCGCGATCGCCGAGTACACCAGCAGCAGGGACAGGGCGTCAAGGAACGGGGTCATCAGAGCCTCCTCGAGGGGGTGTGGGGGTCGGGGTGAGGCGGGTGGCGAGGGTGTCGACGGTGGGTTGCAGGCGGGGGTCGTCGCCGCGGGCGAGCCCGGCGACCTCCAGCACCGTGCCGCCGCGGCGGCCGGTGGCTGTGCGGACCCAGAGGCGGCGGCGGGGCACGAACAGGGACAGGGCCAGCCCGGCCATCGCGGCGACCGCGGCGATCAGGGTGGAGGTCTGGGTGGGGTCGGCGGCGATCTCCAGCGACGCGAACCGGGGGATCGGGCCGAGCTCGATCGTGCCCAGCCCGTCCGGCAGCGGAACCGGGGTGCCGGGGACCAGCTGCAGGGCGGGGGTGGGGGTGCCGCGCCCGGCGATCTGGGTGAGGGTGCTGGTATCCAGTGCGTACACCGACACCGGGACCCCGGTGTTCAGGCCCAGGTCGCCGACGTACACGTTGAAGGTGACGACCGGGTCCAGCAGGTCCGGGTAGCTGGACGCGAACGCCCCAGAGGCGGTGGTCGCGCGGGTGGGGTACAGCATCCCGACCAGGCCGACCTGCTCGGTCAGCCCGTCGGGAACCTTCACGATCCCCAGGCTGGTCAGATTCGCGTCCTGCGGCAGGAACGGGACCGTGTCACTGAACACGATCTTCCCGGCCGGGTTTCGGACGGTGAGGCTGGGGGCGTACCCGTTGCCGAGCAGGTAGATGTCGGTGCCGGCCACCGGCAGCGGCTCGTTGACCCGGATGCTGGAGGCCTGCCGGGTGCCGCCTGTGGTGGTGGTGACCTGCGCGTCGAAGCTCTTCGGCATGCCGAGCGCGTTGACGTTGTCCAGGACGTAGTCGACGCGGAACCGGTCCAGGGTGAGGGAGAACGTCGGGATCTGCGTGTCGGTGATGAACCGGCCGGCGGTGAACGAGTCGTACGCGATCCGGGTGGACGCGAACGTCTGCCCCTCCACCAGCACCCGCTGCCCGGTGAACCGGAACCCGCCGCCGACGCCGACCACGACCAGCACCGCCAGCAGCGCCACGTGGAACAGCAGGTTCCCGGTCTCCCGCAGGTAGCCGCGCTCGGCTGCGACCGAGTTCCGTCCGTCGTCGCCGCGGACCCGGCGGGTGCGGTACCGCTGCCGACGCAGCGCCTTCTCGGCCGCGTCCAAGACCGCACCGGGGGGCGTGTCGGGGAGGACGCGGCGGGTGTGGGCGGGCAGGCGGGACAGGTTGCGGGGGGTGGCCGGGGGCGGGGCGAGCAGCGCGGTCAGGTGGTGGCGGATGCGGGGGATGACGCAGCCGATCAGCGACGCGAACAACAGCAGGTAGATCGCGGAGAACCACACCGACCCGAACACGTCGTGCAGCTGCAGCAGGTCCACCGCCCACATCCAGCCCGGGTTGGTCTTGTCGAACTGGATCACCCCGTTCGGGTCGGAGGAGCGTTGCGGGATCAACGACCCGGGGATCGCGGCCACCGCGAGCAGCAGCAACAACACCAGGGCGGTGCGCATGCTGGTCAGCTGCCGCCACGCCCACCGCGCCCACCCCGACACGCTCAGGCGCGGATTCGTGCGCTCCTCCACCGGCCGGTCGACGTGATCGGCGGGCAGCTGCGGGGCCTGCTCACTGCGGATCGACACGCGCATCCCCCCTCCCCCGGACGGGTGCGCGGCGGCGGGCGCGCCAGGAGGCGTGGGCGAGCAGCCCGACCCCCAGTACGGCGGCCACCAGGGCGGTGAGCACGTTCGCTTTCAGCCCGCCGGCGAGCAGCTCGGTGGGATCCAGCCGGATGGACTCCAGCACCGCCCGCCCCGCCCCGTACCACAGCAGGTACACGCCCAGACTCCGCCCGGCGCCCAGCGTGATCCGGCCGTGCCGGCGGCGGTGCTGCTCGAGCAGCACGATCACGGCGGCACCGGCCAGGTTCCACAGCAGCTCGTACAGGAACAGCGGATGAAACAGGGTCCCCGCCGGGGTCCCCGGCGGGATCGCGGGGGCTGAGGGGTCGATCTGCAGCCCCCACGGTAAGGTGGTGGGCGGGCCGAACAGCTCCTGGTTGAAGTAGTTCCCCAGCCGTCCCACCGCCTGGGCGACCAGCATCCCCGGCGCGAGCGCGTCCAGGAACAGCAGCACCGGGATCCCGGCGCGACGGGTGCCGATCACAATCCCGACCAGCCCGCCCAGGATCGCACCGAAGATTGCGATCCCGCCTTCCCAGATGTAGAGCACCCGCCACAGGTCCGCGCCAGGGAAGAAGTAGTCGCCGGGATGGGTGAGCACATGGTAGATCCGGGCGCCGAGGATCCCGAACGGCACCGCCCACATCGCCACATCCACCACGACCCCGGCCGGGTGCCCGACCGCCCGCAGCCGACGGCCGGTGATCAGCACCGCCAGCACGATCCCGGCCAGGATCGCCAGCGCGTAGAACCGGATCTGGAACGGACCGACCTGAACGAAGCTGATCCCCGGGCTCGGGATCAGCGCCGGAGCCACAATGAGGAGTGCGTCCATCAGGGCCTCACCCTCGCCGGAAGCCACGCCAGCGGGTCCACCGCTTCGCCTCCGGTGCGGATCTCGAAGTGCAGGTGTGCGCCGAAGCTGCGTCCACTGTCCCCGACCCGGCCGACCATCTGCCCCACCCGCACGGTCTGTCCCGGGGTCAGGGCGAGGGACCCTTCCCGCATGTGCGCGTACGCGCTTTCCACGACCTGCCCGTCGATCTCGTGCCGGATCACCACGTACACCCCGTACGCGCCGCCCTGCTCCGTCGCGGTGGTGACCACCCCGTCGGCGATCGCCTGGATCGGGGTGCCGATCCCGGGGGTCATGTCCAGTCCGGCATGGAAATTTGAGCAGGACGGGCATGGCGGGGTGCGGTACCCGAACGTGCTGCTGATCGGCACTCCCACGGTGAACGGCCACTGCACCGCCGATGCCGGGTCGTTGGTGAATGTGTCCGCGGTGTGCGCGTACGACTCGGTCCCGACGGGGGCGGTCACCGCCACCGTGTAGTCCCCGCGCACCATCACCGTCCCGGTGACGGTGTCGGGGGTGGTGAACGACTGGGCGCGCACCGGGGTGCGGGTCGCCTCGACGGCGAACACCGGCTCCGGCGTCAACGGGATCAGCAACGGCAGTCCGGCGATCGACGCGACCGGGAGCATCACCGCGCCGGCGAGCATCCGGGATCGGGTGAGCGTGCGGCGCGGCGCGTGTCGAGGTGTCCGGACGGCACGGGTGGGCCGACGGCGTCGATCGCGTCGCGTCTGGACGGGTGGGGAAGACAGGGCGGCTCTCGCCGCACGGCGCGTTCCGGTACCGGGAGTCGGGGTGGAGGGGGCGGGTTCGGGCATACAAGACTTTCCTGGATGAGGGGGACGATGAAGGTGCGCACGGTCGCCGTCACACGGTCCAACCGGGAGCCGCGGCCCGGAGTGCACGGCGAGAATCCGGGATCGGATCACCCATGGCGCTGCCGCAGACGGGTCGCGCTCGCCTGCGGGCCGCACATCGTGGACCGTCGGCGACATCACGCGCCGGCGGCGGCTCAGGCGGCGGGCGCGGGCGGGGTGCTGATCAGGTGCGGCTGATCGACAGCACGATCAGGGAGGGCCGCAGAAGAGGCGACCCGGACGTGAACGAGCTCGACCTGCCGGGGAGGGATCGCAGCCACGCCAGCAGCGACATCCACCCGTCCCGGGCCGGGAGCACCAGGATGAGCAGGGTCAGCAACGCGAGCAGACACGTCACGGCAGCGAAAGCATGAGACGTCCCGCAGACCGTCTCATCGCACGAGGGCGTCACCACCCCGCTGACCAGGACATCAGCGGCGGCATCGGGGGCCGCAACGACTGCGGAGGCGGACACGACAGTGCCCGCCTGGTCCTCTTCCAGACTCAGCGAATGCATCGCAAGCAGCCCCGCGATGATCGCGGTCACCGCGGCCAGGTAGAACCACAGGGCACGCCGGGACCCGAGTGCCCGCCGTCGCGCCACCACCTGGTTCACCGTCGACGCCCCTTCCTCGATCACGCCCAGCATACCCCGGGCGGGTAGCCATCCCCGAAGCGATACCCATCCTGGATACCCCGGATGGGTATATGCTGAGTGGTAGGGGGCACGCGCTCCCGTGCGTGGTGTTCTGACCGTGTCGCGGAGGCAAGGCACCGCTACCCTGGACGGGAAGGAGGTCGGTCGTGAACGTGATTCGCTCGCACGCGCGTCTGACCCCCGGGGTGCGACGGCTCCTGCTGGCCGCTCCGATCGCCCTGGCGATCATCACCGGGCTGCTGTCCATGCACGTCCTGACCGGTTCCCACCAGCCCGCCCTGGCATCAGAGACCAGCGCGATGAGCACGCACAGCCAGGTCGGCTCCGCACCAGCCGCCGCCGACGATACGCCGATGACCGCAGCTGCGGCGGAGGGCGCTGGAGGGCATTGCCAGGACGGGTGCGGCAGCCCTGCGGGGATGCCGGATCACTCGATGCTGATGATGGTGTGCGTGCTGGCGCTGCTGGCCGCGGTGATCGTCCTGCTCGCCCCGACGTCCCGTGCCCTTCTCACATACGCCGTAGCCCGCTCGCGCTCCCATACCCGGACTCTGCTGGTCGGATTGCCGCATCCCCGCCCGCCTTCACTGCTTGTCCTGTCCATCAGTCGCACCTGATTCCGCCTGAACCCCGGCGACCCTTGCCGGGGATGCTGCACCCTGGCCTCCCGGGCACTGAATCAGACCCTCACCGACTGAATAGACAAGGACACCCCTGATGCGTTTTCGTACTCTCACGCTGACCGCCGGCGCCCTGGCCACCGTGCTCGTGCTCGCCGGCTGCGCCCCCACCGACGGCACCATGCCCGGCATGGACCACGGACCCGGGGGGATGACCAGCACCGCCCCCTCCCAGTCCGCCGCCGCGTTCAACGCCGCGGACGAGATGTTCGTGACCATGATGATCCCGCACCACCAGCAGGCCATCGAGATGGCCGATCAGATCCTCGCGAAAGACGGCATCGACGAGCGAGTCGTCTCCCTCGCCGAGCAGATCAAGGCCGCACAGGACCCGGAGATCCAGACCATGAAGGGCTGGCTGGAGGAGTGGGGCGTCCCGTACGACGACTCCATGTCCGGGATGGACGGCATGGACATGGGCGGCGGGATGATGTCGGAGGACGACATGGCCGCTCTGGATGCCGCGACCGGGGTCGAGGCGACCCGCCTGTTCCTGAACGGCATGATCGCTCACCACCAGGGCGCCGTGACGATGGCGCAGTCGGTGCTCACCGACGGACAGAACCCGGACGTGGCCGCCCTCGCGCAGCAGATCATCGACGGGCAGACCGCCGAGATCACCACGATGCAGGACATCCTCGCCAGCCTCTGACCCGGTACCCCTCGGACGGGACCCGCGCTCCCGATGCCGGTCCCGTCCGAGGCCCCACCCTCGACCCCTGTGCGGTCACCGGTATCCGGCGTACCCGCACGGAAAGGACCTCCGTTCATGATCTCTCCCACCACCCGCAGACTGGCGATCACGGCCACCGTCACCGTCGCGCTGCTGCTCACGGGCTGCAGCACCACCCCTGCGGAGCCCGATGCCCCCGCGGGCACCGCGGCCGGGTTCGGGCATGTGCACGGCATCGTCGACGCCGGTGACAGCACCGTGCTGCTGGGCACCCACACCGGCCTGTACACGCTGGGCGAGGACGGCACCGTCACCGGCCCGGTCGGTGGCATCGACCTGGACGCGATGGGACTGACCGCTACCGGTGACACCCTCTACGCGTCCGGGCACCCCGGCCCGTCCACCCCGGCGGAGCTCGGCGCCCCCAACCTCGGCATCATCCGCAGCCTCGACGCCGGCGCCTCGTGGGAACCGGTCGCGTTCACCGGGGAAGAGGACTTCCACGTCCTCACCGTCACCGGCGACGGCACCCTGTACGGGATCGGATCCTCCCGGCTGCTGCTGCGCACCAGCAGCGACGGCGGGCAGAGTTGGGCGGACGGTGCCGAGCTGCCCGCCGTCGACCTGGCCGCCGCGACCGACGGCACCCTGTACGCCGCCACCCAGGACGGGCTGCAGCACAGCACCGACGGTGGCGCCACCTTCACCCCGGCGCCGGACGCGCCAGTGCTGTACCTGGTGGAGACCGACCCAACCGGTGGGGTGGTCGGAGTGGACACCGACGGGACGTTGCGACGCCTAGTCGGCACCGGCTGGGAGAACGTCGGCACCACCACGGGAACCGTCCAAGCCCTCGGGGTCACCGGGGACGGTGCGATCGTCCTGGTCGATGACCGCGGCGTGGTCTGGATCCGCGACACCACCGCCACCGTTCTCATCCCGGCGGCAACACCATGACCACCGTCATTCGCACCTGGCGCGACCCGAGCGGTCGCGGATCGGAAGGAGACCGACCATGACCCCCACACCGGCACCCCCCGCGTGGGTGCACCGCACCACTGATGCCACCGCCGAGCAGTTGGCGGCGGTGGATGCGTGGTGGCGGGCGGCGAACTATCTGAGCATCGGGCAGATCTACCTGCAGGGTAACCCGCTGCTGCGCCACCGCCTCAGCCGGGACGACATCAAGCCGCGGCTGCTGGGGCATTGGGGCACCACCCCGGGCCTGAACTTCCTCTACGCCCACCTGAACCGCGCCATCCGCGACCGCGACCTGAACACCCTGTACGTGACCGGGCCCGGGCACGGCGGACCCGGCATGGTCGCCAACGCCTACCTCGACGGCACCTACACCGAACGCTACCCGGGCATCGACCGCACCGAAGAGGGGCTGCGGGCGCTGTTCCGGCAGTTCTCCTTCCCGGGCGGGATCCCCTCGCACGCGTCCCCGGAAACGCCCGGGTCGATCAACGAGGGCGGGGAGCTGGGCTACTCCCTCGTGCACGCCTACGGGGCCGCGTTCGACAACCCCGACCTGCTGGTCGCCTGCGTGATCGGTGACGGGGAGGCGGAGACCGGGCCGCTGGCGACCGCGTGGCACGGCAACAAGTTCCTCAACCCCGCCCATGACGGGGTGGTGCTGCCGATCCTGCATCTGAACGGGTACAAGATCGCCAACCCGACCGTGCTGTCCCGCATCCCCGAGGAAGAGCTGGTCGCGCTGCTGCGCGGCTACGGCCATCACCCCCACGTCGTCGCGGTCGGCTTCGATGGCGAGACCCCGCAGGAGTCCCACGCGACGTTCGCGGCGGTCCTGGATGCGGTGCTGGATGAGATCGCGGACATCAAGGCCGCCGCGGCGGCCGGGACGCTGGAGGGGCGGCCGGCGTGGCCGGCGATCGTGCTGCGCAGCCCGAAGGGGTGGACCTGCCCGAAGATCATCGACGGTCTGCCGGTGGAGGGCACCTGGCGGGCACACCAGGTGCCGCTCGCCGAGGTCCGCGACAATCCCGAGCACCTGCGGATCCTCGAGGACTGGCTGGCGTCCTACCGCCCGCACGAGCTGTTCGACGTGACCGGCGCCCCCCGCCCGGCCACGGTCGCGATCGCCCCGGACGGGGATCGGCGGATGAGCGCGAACCCGGCCGGCAACGGCGGACAACTCACCGTCCCGCTGCGGCTCCCGGACTTCCACAAGCACGCGCAGCCGGTCGACCCGGCCGAGCGGGGTGCGGGAACCGGGGAAGCGACCCGCGTGCTGGGCGAGTGGCTGGCGGGGGTGATCCGGGACAACCCGGACAACTTCCGCATCTTCGGCCCGGACGAGACCGCCTCCAACCGGCTCGCCCCACCCGTCTACCAGGCCACCGGCAAGCAGTGGAACGCGGCCGTGGAGCCCGTCGACGAGCACCTGGCCCCGACTGGGCGGGTGATGGAGGTGCTCAGCGAGCACCAGTGCCAGGGCTGGCTCGAGGGCTACGTCCTTACCGGCCGGCATGGGCTGTTCAACTGCTACGAGGCGTTCACCCACATCGTCGACTCGATGTTCAACCAGCACGCCAAATGGCTCGAAGCGGCCCGGGAGGTGTCGTGGCGGGACCCGATCCCGAGCTTCAACTACCTGCTCTCCAGCCACGTCTGGCGGCAGGACCACAACGGGTTCTCTCACCAGGACCCCGGGTTCATCGACCTCGCCCTGAACAAGAGCCCCGACATCGTCCGCGTCTACCTGCCGTTCGACGCGAACACGCTGCTGTCCACCTACGACCACTGCCTGCGCTCGGCCGGTTACATCAACGTCGTCGTCGCCGGGAAGCAGCCCGCCCCGCAGTGGCTGACGATGGACGAGGCGATCGAGCACTGCACCCGCGGGCTCGGGATCCTGCCGTGGGCGGGCACCGAAACCGAAGGCACCGAGCCGGATGTGGTGCTCGCCGCCGCCGGCGACGTCCCCACCCTCGAGACCCTCGCCGCGGCGGCGCTGCTGCGCGAGCACATCCCCGACGTGAGAGTGCGGGTGGTGAACGTGGTCGACCTGACCCGGCTGCAATCCGAGGACCAGCACCCGCACGGTCTCCCGGACCGGGAGTTCGATGCGATCTTCACTCCCGACAAGCCGGTGATCTTCGCCTACCACGGCTACCCGTGGCTGATCCACCGACTCACCTACAAGCGCGCCGGGCACCAGAACCTGCACGTGCACGGCTTCCAGGAGCGCGGCACCACCACGACCCCGTTCGACATGGTCATGCTCAACGACCTCGACCGGTACCGGCTCGCGATCGACGTCCTCGACCACGTCCCGGGCCTCGCCGCCCGCCACGCCGGCCTGCGGCAGGAGCTGCAGGACGCCCGCCTGCACGCCCGCGCCCACACCCGCGAGCACGGCACCGACATCCCCGCCGTCGCCGACTGGCAATGGCCCCACCCCGACACCACCGACCCCACCCTCGGGAAGGAACCGAAATGAGCGACACCAGAACCGTGACCCTGCAGGTCAGCGGCATGATCCGCGCGACCTCCAAGAACGTCACCGAAGCCCACCTGAGCCGCCAACCCGGGGTGATCGCCGTGGACGCGAACCCGGTCTCGCAGACCGCGACCGTCACCTACGACCCCGAGACCACCTCGGTCGCGCACCTGCAGCAGTGGGTCATCGACTGCGGGTATCACTGCGCCGGCCAGTCCGTCCCCGACCATATCTGCGACCCCGCGCACGACCCGCACGACGAGGGTGCGCACGACCACAGCGCCCACCACGGCCCCGCAGCTGAGGGCGCACAAGAACCGCACGCGAGTCACGACGCGCACGAGGGCCACACGGATGCCACGGGTCACGCCAGCCACGCGGGCAATAAGGGTCCTGCGGGCTATCACGACGACCCCGTCCACGATCACGCCGCTGGCCACGACCACACGCACGCCCCGTCGGCGACGGCGGATGACGGTGAGCATGCCGGTCACCACGTCGAGCACGCCGGTCACACCGCGGCCGCGGGTGGGCACGATCATGGTGCAGCGTCGGGTCACAGTGCGCAGGAGATGATGGGCCACGGTGGGCATCACGGCGGGATGTCGATGGACGCGATGATCCGCGACATGCGCAACCGGTTCCTGGTCGCGCTGATCCTGTCGATCCCGATCACCCTGTGGTCTCCGATCGGGCGGGAGGTGATCGGATTCGAGGTGCCGGCACCGTTCGGGCTGCGCGATGACGTGTTCATGCTGATCCTGTCGCTGCCGGTGATCTTCTACTCGGCGTGGATCTTCTTCGACGGCGCCTACCGGGCGCTGCGCGCGAAGACCCTCGACATGATGGTGCTCGTCGCGGTCGGTGTCGGCGCCGGCTGGCTGTACTCCCTCGCGGTCACCCTCACCGGCGGCGGTGAAGTGTTCTACGAAGCCGCCACGGTGCTTGCCACCTTCGTGCTGCTGGGGCATTGGGTGGAGATGCGCGCCCGCGGCGGCGCGAACGACGCCATCCGCACCCTCCTGGAGCTCGCACCCTCGCAGGCGGTCGTGATCCGTGACGGGCAGGAGGTCGAGATCCCCACCAGCGAGGTCGTCCCGGGGGATCTGATGCTGGTGCGGCCGGGGGCCAAGATCCCCACCGACGGTGTCGTGGAATCCGGAGAGTCCGAGGTGGACGAGTCGATGGTCACCGGCGAGTCCATGCCGGTGGACAAAGCGCCCGGGTCGGAGGTGATCGGAGCGACCGTGAACACCGTCGGCACCCTCCGCGTCACAGCCACCAAAGTCGGCTCGGACACGGCGTTGGCGCAGATCGTGAAGCTCGTGCAAGAGGCGCAGAACTCCAAAGCCCCCGGGCAGCGCCTCGCCGACCGGGCAGCGTTCTGGCTCGTCCTGGTCGCCCTGATCGGCGGCACCCTCACCTTCCTGGTGTGGCTGCTCGCCGGCGCTGCAATCCCGATGGCGATCCTGTTCGCTATCACCGTCGTCGTCATCACCTGCCCCGACGCGCTCGGCCTCGCCACCCCGACGGCGATCATGGTCGGCACCGGGCTCGGCGCGAAACGGGGCGTGTTGTTCAAGAACGCCTCCGGGATCGAAACCGCCGCCCACATCGACACGGTCGTGTTCGACAAGACCGGCACCCTCACCAAGGGGGAGCCGGAGGTCACCGACTACATCCCCGTCGGCGGCGACGACCTCGAGACTCTCTCCCTCGCGGTCGCGTTGGAGCGGGAATCCGAGCATCCTCTGGCGAAAGCGATCGTGAATTACGCCGACGCCCGCGACGTCCCCCGTCGCACCGCGACCGCGTTCCGAAACGTCACCGGGCAGGGCGCGATCGCCACCGTCGACGGTCGACAGGTCGTCCTCGGCAACCCGCGCCTTCTCACCGGGGAGGGGATCGACATCAGCGGGGTGCAGGCCGCTCAGCAGGACCTGGCTGGGTCCGGCCGCACCGCGATCCTGTTCGCCGTGGACGGGCAAGTCGCCGGGATCATCGGTCTCGCCGACGCACCCCGGGACACCGCAAAGACCGCGATCGACGCTCTCCACGAGCAGGGCGTCGAGGTCGCAATGCTCACCGGGGACAACAAGCCCACCGCCGACCGGATCGCCGCTCTCCTCGGCATCGACACCGTGATCGCGGATGTGCTCCCCGAGGACAAGTCCGCGAAGGTCGCCGAGCTGCAGAAGACGGGCAAGAAGGTCGCGATGGTCGGCGACGGCGTCAACGACGCCCCCGCCCTCGCCCAGGCCGACCTCGGCATCGCGATCGGCGCCGGCACCGACGTCGCCATCGAGACCGCCGACGTGGTCCTGATGCGCTCGGACCCGCTCGATGTTGCGATCGCACTCAAGATCGGCAAGGGCACACTGCGAAAGATGCGGCAGAACCTGGGCTGGGCCATCGGATACAACGCCGCCGCCCTCCCCATCGCCGCTGGCGTGTTCTACCCGGCGTTCGGGATCATGCTGTCCCCGGAGATCGCCGCCCTGTCGATGTCCGGTTCCTCCGTGATCGTCGCCGTCAACGCCCTCCTCCTCAAGCGGCTCCGCCTGCCCGCCCAGGCGCCCGCTGCGACGACCATGCAGAAGGAGCCCGAACATGCCTGACCGTCCGCTCTCTCCCACACCGTCCTCCCCGATGCTGCTGACCCGACGAGGTGTGCTCGGACTCGGACTGGGCGCCGTCGCGGCAGCCGTGCTCGCCTCCTGCACCCCCGCGCCGCAATGGGTGACACCCACCGGCGCAGCGGTGTCCGGCACGGAGAAGAACCGTGGCGGCACCGGCCGAGTCACCACCGTCGACCTCACCGCCGCCCCCACCACGCTCGACCTGGCCGGTACCGCCGCCGCCACCTGGGCGTTCGGAGGTATCCCCGCCCCGGTAATCCGGCTCACCGCAGGCGACACGCTGAAAGCGACCGTCCGCAACCAGCTCGACGCGGACACCTCCGTGCACTGGCACGGACTTGCCCTCCGCAACGACATGGATGGGGTCCCTCCGGTAACCCAAGCCCCCATCGCCCCGGGCGGACAGTTCGCATACGAGTTCGTCACCCCGCATCCGGGCACCTACTGGTTCCACCCCCACGTCGGCCCGCAACTGGACCACGGCCTCTACGGTGCGCTCATCATCGACGAACCGGACGAGAAGGTGACGTGGGACGACGAATGGGTGCTGATCCTCGACGACTGGCTCGACGGCGTCACCGCCACCCCGGACCAGGTCCTCACCGACCTCTCGAAGGGCATGGGAGACATGGGCGGGATGGGCGACATGTTCATGCGGATGGGGAACCTGCTGATGGGCGCCACCTCCGACCTGCTCGGCGGCGACGCCGGCGACGTCTACTACCCGCACTACCTCATCAACGGCAAACCCAAAGCCGACCCCGCCCAATTCACCGGCACTCCTGGTGCCCGGGTGCGGATCCGTGTCATCAACGCCGGCAGCGACACCGCGTTCCGGTTCGCGATCGGCGGCCACACCCTGACGATCACCCACACCGACGGGTTCCCGGTGGATCCTGTCGAGGTCGACAGTGTCCTGATCGGGATGGGCGAACGCTACGACCTGCAGGTCACCCTGGACGATGGGGTGTTCCCTGTCGTCGCCGACGCGGAAGGCAAGCAGGATCGCGCGTTCGCGCTCGTTCGCACCGCCGCTGGCACGGCTCCGGCCAGCGACGTCCCCGTCGCCGAGCTCGGCACCGGCAGGGTCGGCACCGCTGCCGGACTGAGCGCGACCGCCTCCGTCACCCTGCACCAGGCATCCCCCGACCGGGTCGTGCACCTCGCGCTGACCGGGGGGATGGAGGCGTACGACTGGGGGATCAATGGGCGCCGGTTCGACATGAACGACCCGTTGCGGGACGCGCACGCGATCAGTAGGGGGGAGCGGGTGCAGTTGCGGATCCGCAATGACACCGAGATGTGGCATCCGTTCCACCTGCACGGCCACACCTACCAGCACGCGAACGGCGGCCCCCGGAAGGACACCTCCATCATCCTCCCGGGCCAGACCCTGACGGTCGACTTCGATGCCGACAACCCCGGCCAGTGGGTCGCGCACTGCCACAACATCTACCACGCCGAGACCGGCATGACCACGGTGCTCGGATACCAGTCATGAACCGCGCGTTCACCCCCAGCACGGGAGGATGATCGCGCGGGCGATCGGACGGCGGCGGCGGACGTCAAGTCTAAGTGGACTTCCTACTCTTATGTAGGGATCTGCCATTTCGCGCGGAATCCTGCTGACGAAACTGCTGCCAATTAGCGTGGAATCCCCGAGTTCTCCGCCACCTTGACCGGGAACCTACAGTAGTGACGGTTCTCGGTGAAGATTGCGATGTCGGGCTCGTGGGGTGCCGCGATGACGTCGACCCACACGTCGCCGACGAACTGCTCTGGGGGGCTCTTGACCGTGGGTCGGGTGGGTTCGATGTTCATTCCGAGCGCCCCTCGATGGCCGCCGCGCTCTGCGTGGGAGCGGGGGCTGCGTTTGTCGCTGCCCAACTGGCGAGCATGCGCAGGGCATCGGCGGATGGTGTTCCGGGTTCCGCGGTGTAGGTCGACAGCGTCAGCCCCGGGTCGGCGGGCAAGTCGAACGCTTCGTAGGTCAGTTCGAGGTCGCCCACGACGGGATGCCGGAGGCGTTTCACTCCGGTGCGGTGGTAGCGGACGTTGTGCGCGGCCCAGAGGGTGCGGAAGCGTTCTGATCGGGTGGAGAGTTCGCCGACGAGGTCGGTGAGGCGTTTGTCATAGGGGTTGCGGCCGGCTTCGCCGCGCATGGTCGCGACGAGTTCTTGGGTGTTCTTGTCCCAGTCGACGTAGAACTCGGGGGCCGCCGGGTTGAGGAACGCGAAACGGGCGCTGTTGGGTGCCGGTTCGGCGAACACGGGTGAGTACAGGGCGCGGCCGAGTGGGTTGGCGGCGACGTAATCGAAGTAGTTGTTGCGCAGCATCGCCGGTGCGTCGGTGATCGCGTCGAGTAGTCGCAGGATGCTGGGCCGGACTCCCTCTGCACGCTTGCGGGGCTTCCGGGTGCCGGGTGAGGCGTTGGCGGTGCGCGCGAGGTCGTGCAGGTGGGCTGACTCCGCTTCATCGAGTTGAAGGGCTCTGGCGAGAGAGTCGAGGACGCTGTCGGAGGTTCCGGAGAGGTCGCCCCGCTCGAGGCGGGTGTAGTAGTCGACGCTCACCCCGGCGAGCAACGCAACCTCTTCGCGGCGCAGACCGGGCACGCGCCTATTTCCTCCATAGGCGGGTAGCCCTGCCTGATCGGGGGTGATGCGGTCTCTGCGCGTGGAGAGGAACTCGCGCACTTCGCTGCGGTGGTCCATGTCCACGACGGTACGCGCTGCTCCGACCGGGCGGGAGGGTCTGGCAGTACCTGGGACACCCGTCCCTGCCGCGTCCTGCCTGTGTGGAGTGTCATGGGATGTGGGAAGGAACCCGATGACCACCACGACACCCACCAAGGCGCTGCAGAAGGGCGCGATCCTCACGATCGTGGTCGTGAGCTACTTCATGATCCTGCTGGACAACTCGGTGATCTTCACCGCGCTGCCCAGCCTGCAGGCAGACCTCGGGCTCTCGTCCGTGGAGCTGGCATGGGTGCAGGATGCCTACACGCTGGTCTTCGGCGGACTGCTGCTGCTCGGCGCTCGCGCCGGCGACCTGCTCGGCCGCAGGCCGGTGTTCATCTTCGGCCTGATCGTGTTCTCTGTGGCGTCGCTGCTGATCGCGCTGTCGCCGGCGGGCTGGTGGATCATCTCGGCGCGTGGGCTGCAGGGCATCGGTGCGGCGATCGTCGCCCCGTCGGCGCTGTCGCTGATCACGGTCAGCTTCGAGGGCGAGGAGCGCACCCGCGCCGTCGCATGGTATTCGGCCACGGCCGGGATCGGGGCGAGTCTGGGTCTCGTGGTCGGCGGGGCCGCGGCATCCTGGTTCTCCTGGCGTGCCGGCTTCTTCATCAACGTGCCCATCGGGTTCGCGATGCTGATCCTCGCGCCCCGCTTCCTCCCGCGCACCCCGAAACTGCCGGGCCAGTTCGACATCATCGGCGCGATCACCTCCACGATCGGCGTCGGGTCGCTTGTCTTCGCGATCCTGTACGCCGCCGAGTTCGGCTGGGCAACCGTCCCCACGGTCGTCGGGTTCGTCGTCGCCGCGGGGGTGCTGACGGTGTTCGTTGTCGCAGAGGCTCGCGCTGCGCAGCCGATCATGCCGCTGCGATTGTTCGCCAGCCGGGTTCGCACCGGCGCATATCTGATGCGGCTGCTGTACCTGGGCGCGATGATCGGGTTCTTCTTCTTCACCAGCCAGTACCTGCAGGAAGCCCTCGGATTCACGCCCCTGCAGGCGGGGCTCGCGTTCCTGCCGATGACGCTCGTCAACTTCGTCGTCGCGATGTTCATTCCCCAGCTGGTCCGCCGGTTCGGAGGGACCATCACGCTGCTCGCGGGCGCTGTCCTCACGCTGGCCGGGATGGTGTGGCTGAGCCGGATCACCCTGGACAGCGGCTACCTGACCGCGGTCGCCCTGCCGATGCTGCTCATCGGCGCCGGTCAGGGATTCGCGTTCGCTCCGATGACGAGCTTCGGCATCAGCGGCGCCACGGCGGATGACGCCGGTGCCGCGTCGGGCGTCGTCAACACGTTCCACCAGGTCGGGTCGTCGCTCGGACTCGGCATCCTCATCGCCGTCGGCACCGCGGCATCAGCCGGGGAATCCGACGCGGCCGCAGTCATCACGTCCGAGGCATCCGCCGCGCTCACCACCGGCAGCATTTTCCTGCTCTCGGCACTGATCGTCGTGCTCGCCCTCATCGTCCCCGCCACCCGCCCCGGTGCATCGCAAGTGGTCGTGAGGGGTTCTGCCAGCCCCTCCCGCCGTGAGGAGCGCGCTTCTACCGTGGACAGCGCGACCGGCAGTGCGACATCCGCGACCGCTCATGCCCACGTCTGAAAGGCACCATCATGACCGACACCCTCACCCCCGCGCAGAAGGCGATCGGCGACTTCTCTCCCAAGCTGGTTGAGCTCACCGACGACGTCCTCTTCGGAGACATCTGGGAGCGACCTGGCCTGTCGCCACGTGACCGCAGCCTGATCACTGTCGCGACCCTCATCTCCAACGGTTCGACCGAGCAGCTGCCCGGCCACCTGAGTCGCGCCCGCACGAACGGGCTCACCGTGGACGAGCTCGCCGAGACGATCGTCCACCTTGCGTTCTACGCCGGGTGGCCGCGCGCCATGTCGGCCATCACCGTCGCGAAGCGCGTCTTCGCCGAGCAGGAGAACAACGCATGATCACCCTCACCCTGAACAACGGCGTCACCCTTCCCACCATCGGGCTCGGCGTGTTCCAATCCCCGCCCGAGGAGACGACCGATGCCGTGGCGGAGGCGCTCCGCGTCGGCTACCGCCACATCGACACCGCGGCCGCGTACCGCAACGAACGCGAGGTCGGCGAAGGCATCCGACGCTCAGATGTGCCCCGAAACGACATCTTCATCGAGACGAAGGTGTGGGTCAGCGATTTCGGGTATGACAAGACCCTGCACGCGTTCGAGAAGGCGACCGGCAAGCTCGGCGTCGACACCCTCGACCTGCTGATCCTGCACCAGCCCGCGCCGACCCGCTTCGACACCACGATCGCCGCCTACCGGGCGCTCGAGACCCTGTACGCCGACGGTCGGGTCCGCGCGATCGGGGTCAGCAATTTCATGCCCCATCACCTCGACCGGCTCCTCGCCGAGACCGAGGTCGTCCCGGCGGTGAACCAGGTCGAGCTGCACCCGTACTTCACCCAGCCCGACGTGCAGCAGGAGGATGCCGCGCACGGCATCCTCACCCAGGCGTGGTCCCCGATCGGCGGCATCACCTTCTACCCCGGCTGGGGCGACGGCAAGCGCAGCGTGATGGATGACCCGACCATCGGCGCCATCGCCGCCGCGCACGCGAAGACCCCCGCACAGGTGATGCTGCGCTGGGGCATCCAACAGGGCCGCTCCGTCATCCCCAAGTCGGTCAATCCGGCCCGCATCGCGCAGAACTTCGACGTGTTCGACTTCGAACTCACCGCAGACGAGCTCACCCGCATCGACGCTCTCGACACGGGCGTGCGCGGCGGACCCGACCCCGACCAGCCCCGCGACGCGTTCTTCGACGTCGTGATCGACGAAGCCTGAACCGAAGGAGAACACTCATGGAGTACCGCAGTCTCGGACGCACGGGCGTCAAGGTCAGCCCTCTCTGCCTGGGCACGATGATGTTCGGCCCGTGGGGCAACGAAGACGAGGCGGACAGCATCCGCATCATCCACGCCGCCCTCGATGCCGGAATCAACTTCGTCGACACGGCCGACGTCTACTCGGCCGGTGTCTCCGAAGAGATCACCGGGAAGGCGCTCAAGGGACGTCGCGACGACGTCGTGCTGGCAACGAAGTTCTTCATGCCGATGGATGCCGACGACCCTAACCAGCGCGGCGGGTCGCGCCGCTGGATCATCCGCGAGGTCGAGAACTCGCTGCGCCGGCTCGACACCGACTACATCGACCTGTACCAGGTGCACCGCCCCGATCCGGCCGTCGACATAGAGGAGACCCTCGGCGCGCTCTCCGATCTCGTACACCAGGGCAAGATCCGCTACCTCGGTTCGTCGTCGTTCTCCGGTTCGCAGATCGTCGAGGCGCAGTGGGCGTCGCGTGACCGGAACCTTGAGCGGTTCGTGACCGAGCAGCCCCCGTACTCGATCCTCGTCCGCGGCATCGAGGAGGACATCCTTCCGACCACCCAGCGGTACGGGATGGGCACCCTCACCTACAGCCCCCTCTCCGGTGGATGGCTGTCGGGCAAGTGGCGGAAGGATTCCGCATCCGCGCCAACCTCGAAGGCGCGCCCGAGCGCGAGGTTTGACATGAGCAGTCCGGCGAACCAGCGCAAACTCGACATCGTCGAACACCTCGCCGTGCTCGCCGAGCAGAACGGCATGACCCTGATCGAGATGGCGATTGCGTTCGCAATCAGCCACCCCGGTGTCACCGCCGCGATCGTCGGCCCCCGCACGATGGAACAGCTCGCGTCCTACCTGCCCGCCGCGTCCCTGAGCCTGCCGGTCGACGTGCTGGACAGAATCGACGAGCTCGTCGCTCCCGGTGTCACGGTCAACCCCGACGACAACAGCTACGGGACGCACGAACTCGTCCCCGCCGCCCGACGCCGCTGAGCATACCCATGCGGAAGGCAGCACGTTCGGGCGGCTCGGTCGGGGTCGTGGTTCTCGGTATGGCCCTGACCGGCTGCTCCACCCCCTCACCCCAGCAGCAGAGAGAAACTGTGTCCGACTACAAGGACGGCGTCTACACCGCCACCGGCTGGTACGGGTCATTGCCCTCCCACCAGGACGTGACCCTCACGATCAGCGACGACATCGTCACCGACGTTCAGATCACCACACCCGCGGCAGATCCGACCTCGCTTGAACACCAGCAGCGCTTCGCCGCGGCAATCCCCTCCGCTGTCGTCGGCCGCGACATCGACACCCTTGACATCGACCGCCTCGCCGGAGCATCCGGCTGCTCCGAAGGCTTCATGAACGCCCTCGCGAAGATCACCGATGCCACCCGCACCGCAGACAGCACACCATGACCTCTCTCACCATCCTCCTCGTCGGCGGAACCGGCAGCATCGGCCGGCACGTCGCAGACGCCGCCACTCGAGCGGGACACACCGTCCGCATCCTGTCGCGCTCGACACGCACCGCGACAGGTTCGGCCGTGACCGGAGACCTGACCGACCCCGCCAGCCTGAAAGCCGCCGTCGACGGCATCGACGCGGTCGTCTTCACCCACGGCACCCACGGCGGGGAACCCGGTGTGCGCGACGTCGACTACGGCGGTGTCCGCAACATCCTCACCGCCATCGGCGCACAACCCGTCCGGATCGCGCTCATGACCGCGATCGGCGTCACCGTCCGCGACGGCTCGTACAACCGATCCGCCAAAGCGCACGACTGGAAGCGCCGCGCCGAACGACTCGTTCGCGTCAGCGGCCACCCCTACACAATCGTCCGCCCGGGCTGGTTCGACTACAACGACGCCGACCAGCACCAGCTGCACTTCCTGCAGGGCGACACCCGCCGTGCCGGCAACGCCTCCGACGGTGTCATCGCACGCTCCCAGATCGCTGACGTGCTCATCGCTTCGCTGACGTCGCCCGCGGCCGACCGGAAGACGTTCGAGCTCGTCGCCGACCGGGGGCCTGCGCAGACCGACCTCGAGCCACTGTTCGCCGCTCTCACCCCTGACACCCCGCTAGACGGCCCGGGCGACGTGAACAATCAGCCCATCGCCGACGAACCTGCCGCCGTCCAAAGCGACCTCGACCAGATCACCCGGATCGCACAGCCGTGACCACGGACAGCGAACAGGACATCGCCGAAGAGATCCGCGCCAACTACCAGGCACAGTGCGACGCGATGGTCGGCGCCGACGTGAGTGAGCTCAGCGATCTCTTGGCTCCGGAGTTCACCCTCACCCACATGACCGGGTACCTGCAGCCGAAAAGCGAATGGCTCGACGACATCGCCACCGGGCAGATGATTTACCACTCCATCCACAACGTCGACATCACCACCGACATCACCCCGGATCGGGTGACGCTGACCGCACGGTCCCGCACGCGCGCCACCATCTGGGGCGCGGAAGGCACCTGGCCGCTGCAGCTGCGCATCGACTACACCCACGGCCGCGCAGGGTGGATCGCGACCCGCACCGTCGCCAGCACCTGGTGAAACCCCAGGCTCCTTCTTGATCACCAGCGTTTCGAGGATTCATGTGACCTGCGGCGCAGAGGGAGGGTCTGCCGGTACCTGGCCCCGTAACACCGGGGAGAGCCGCCCCTGCCGCCGCACTGGCCGCCGCGATTGCATTGAAGAGAAGGCGAGCTCATCCAGTCCGCCACCCACACGAAAGAAGCTCCCCATGTCCCTTGAGATCCTCGAAGCCAAGACCCAGCTCCGTGAGCTCGTCGACGCCTTCGCCAACCTCGCCGACGAAAAGCGGATCAGCGACCAGATGCCACTGTTCACCCCCGACACCAAGGTGCAGGTGTTCATGGGCGAGACCCTCGTCTTCGACATCGCAGGCACCACCCAGCTGGAAGAGACATTCACCGGTTTCACCGCGAACGTGAAGCGCTCATCCCACATGAACGGCCAGCACGACGTGCAGGTAGACGGCAACACCGCCACCGGCATCGCCTACTGCCAGGTCCAGCTCGTCAGCGACGAAGACGGCCACGAGGTCATCCAGGACAGCAGCATCCGCTACGACGACACTTACATCCGCGAGAACGGCACCTGGCGCATCGCCACCCGCATCTCCCACTTCAACATCAACGAGAAGCGCGTCCTCAACAGCTGACCGGCCCCTGCGGCGGCGCACGCACCCGCCGCCGCACGCCACCGACGACGACCCGAACACCAACGAAGGAACACTCAACCATGCGAGCAGCACTCATGTACGGCGCCGGCGACGTCCGCGTCGAGAACGTCCCCGACCCCCAGATCGTCGAGCCCACCGACGCCGTCGTGAAAGTCGTCGCTGCCTGCATCTGCGGCAGCGATCTGTGGCCCTACGCGAGCAAGGTGCCCACAGCTGAGGGCGCCCGGATGGGTCACGAGTTCGTCGGGACCGTGGAAGAGATCGGCGCAGACGTCACGGGCATCAGCGTGGGCGACTTCGTCATCGCCCCGTTCGTCGCCTCTGACGGCACCTGCGACTACTGTCGCGAAGGCCTTCAGACCTCGTGCCGCCACGGGGCTCACTGGGGCTCGGACGGGGTAGATGGCGGCCAGGGCGAGCGCGTCCGCGTCCCGCAAGCATCCGGAACACTCGTCGTCGTGCCCGCGGGTTTCGACGAGCAGCTCGTGCCCTCGTTGCTCGCACTGTCCGATGTGATGTCCACCGGCTATCACGCCGCCACGAAGGGTGGTGTTGCACCCGGCAAGAGCGTCACCGTCATCGGAGACGGCGCAGTGGGGCTGTCCGCGGTGCTTGCTGCGAAGATGCTCGGCGCCGAACGCATAATCCTGATGGGCCGGCACGCTGAGCGCACGAAGCTCGGGCGTGAGTTCGGTGCGAGCGACGTGGTCGTTGAAAGAGGCGCGGACGGAGTTGCCAGGGTCAAGGAACTCACCGCTGGCGACGGCACGCACGTCGTCCTCGAAGCAGTCGGTCTCAAGCCTGCCCTCGAGACCGCGTTCCAGGTCGTACGTCCCGGCGGTGTCATCAGCCGCGTCGGCGCCCCACAGTTCGAGGACGTCCCGTTCGGGTTCGGCCCGTTCATGCAGAACATCACGCTCACCGGTGGAGTTGCACCAGCTCGCGCCTACATCGAGAAGCTGCTTGCGCTCGTCCTTGACGGAGTCATCCAGCCCGGCAAGGTCTTCGACCGCGTAATCGGACTCGAAGAAGTCCCAGCCGGCTACCGGGACATGGCCGACCGCAAGGTGCTCAAGGTCCTCGTCCGCCCCTGAGCAGCCTCGGACAGAGCACACTCTTCATCCCTTTCGTGTTGGCAGGGTAGACCGGCGGGTATCGCGTCTTACGAAACGATCATCGGGGTGGTCTCGAGGATCATCCGCGCGGCGTAGGCCCATCGGGGCTGACGTTCGGGGGAATCTACTCTGGTCCGCTGTCCCAACCGCACGCTTCACCGTGCGCTCGCTCCTGCAATCAGCGGGCTGCCAACGCCGACAGCGTCTGACGCCGTGCCACCACCTTCGGCGACTCACTGCAACCCAAGGAGACCGTCGTTGCGTGACGCATCGCGCCTCCTGACAGGAGCAGCGAGGACAAGGTTTGCAACTCGCGGATGAGGGCGACCAGCTCGGCTGTGGAGGACATGCTGTGTAGGAATTCGCCAGTTGCCGTGGAATCTCGCGTCCGAATCCGCTGCCAACTACCGTGGAATCCCGGCATTCTCCGCCATCTCCAGCGGGAACCTACAGTAGTTGTAGGTTCTACGCCGAAATGACATGTTCCACGGGTAGTTGGTAGGCACTTGGCATCCCTGCCATGTGCTGTGAACGGCTGGCATCTTCACGCCTGCTGCCCCAGCCTTCGCGTCGTGACGCAGCGACGCCCACAATGGGCGTATGAAACCGATCGACGCCCACCATCCGGTCGTTTTGCTGCATGGGTGGCCGGTCACGCAGAATCACTGGCGCCACCTCCTTCCTGCGCTGACCTCCACAGGTTTCGTCGGAGTGCCGCTCACGCTCCCTGGGCTGGGTGTTTCGGCGTCTTCGTCGCAGAGTTTTCGAAAGAGAGACCTTGCGACGTGGGTCGTTGAGACGCTCGCTGTGAGCGGCATCAGACATTTCGCGCTGATCGGTCACGACTGGGGTGCGACGGTGGCGGCTCACGTCGCCGCAAGACTGCCCGATGCAGTCACCGCGCTCGTCGTCGAGGAAGAGATCCTTCCCGGAGTCGCAGCCGATCTCGTTTCTCCGGGCGCCGACTACTATCCGTCGTGGCACGGCCCTTTCAATCGTGCTCCACACCTCGCGGAGCAGCTCGTCCCAGGTAACGAGGCCGCCTACTACGGCACTTTTCTGACACAGAGCGCCGGCCCCGCCGGCCTCGACGCGGACACATTGCGCGGCTACGTGGACGCCTACTCAGCCGAGGGGGTGCTCGATGCAGGACTCGGATACTACCGAACCCGTGAGGTCGACATCTCAGACACTCGTCAGCTGATCGCCGACCCCCTCGCGACCCCGGTGCTCGCGATCGGCGGCCGATTCGCGATGGGCGCTTCCGTCGAAGCCGGTATGCGTGCACTCGCGCACGATGTCACCGCGCTCGTTCTCGAACGCTCCGGGCACTACCCCGCCGAGCAGGAGCCTGTGAGAACTGCCGAAGCGATCACTGCGTTCCTGCGCGGTCCCAACGAGTGAGCCCTGCTGTCAACGCAGGGGACACCGATCCGATTCCGCCGCGCGAACAGGGCCGTTCACAAACCGCGCGTCAACGTCGTCGGACCCGCTGACATAGTGGCCACTGCGGATGGCGCATTCGTATCGCTACATGACGTTCGCGTCTCTCGACGTCAGCGATTCCCGCTCGTAGCCTGAAACACATGGCCAACATGATGAACGCTGTAACGCAAGACTCCCTCGGCGGCCCCGAGGTGCTCTACCTCGGTGAAGTGGAGCGTCCTGTGCCGGGCATCGGTGAGATCCTGATCCGGGTTCGAGCGGCAGGCGTGAATCCGGCAGATGCGATGTATCGCCAAAGCGGTGCGTTCGGCGCACTGCCCTTCACCCTCGGCTGGGACGTATCGGGTGTCGTGGAGCAGACCGGCCCCGGAGTGACGATCTTCGCGCCAGGCGACGAGGTGTTCGGACTGCTGCCGTTCCCCCGAGGCGCGGGCGCGTATGCGGAGTTCGTCACCGGGCCGGCGCGGGCATTCGTGTTCAAGCCCGAGAAGCTCAGCCACGTCGAGGCAAGCGCGCTGCCGCTGGCGGGCCTGACCGCGTGGCAGGCGCTCGTCGAGACCGCACAGGTGCAGCCGGGTATGCGCGTCGTGATCACCGGCGCGACGGGCGGAGTGGGGCACCTGGCGGTGCAGATCGCCCACGCGCTCGGGGCGTACACGATCGCGGTGGGCTCCACCGCTCAGGCAGACTACCTCCGCGGTCTCGGCGCAGACGACGTCATCGACTACCGCACGACGGATTTCACCGAGTCGGTGCGGGACGTCGACGTCGTACTCGAAGTCATCGGCGGAGACCACCCGGCGCGGGACGTTCGCACGGTCGCGGCCGGAGGCATCATCGTCTCGACGCTGCCCCAGAGCCTCGCAGCTGCCGCGCCCGCTGCGGCTCACGCTGGGGTACGGCTCGCCGGCCTGTTCGTCGAGGCGGACCGGGTCGGCCTGGCCGGCCTCGTCGACCTCGTCACCGCAGGCGCCCTACGGCCCACGATCGCTGCCACCTATCCGCTCGCAGAGGCGTCCACCGCCCACGCGACCACGCACGGAGCTGGGAAAGTCGTCCTCACGGTCGGCTGACGGCATCCCTCGCTCATCGCCACCGGAGGATAGTCATGTCCGGCACCACACCGTCCCGCCACCGCGTCGTGGTGCTCGCGCAGGAGCAGGCGTATGCCTTCGAGCTCGGCATCCCGTCGCGCATCTTCGGTGCCGTTCCGGAACACTACGAGGTCATGCTGTGCACTCCGCACGGCGGTGCCGTGATGACCAACGCCGGCTTCGCGGTGCACCCCGAGCACGGGCCCGAGATGCTCGCCACCGCAGACACCGTCGTCATTCCGCCCATCGACCCCTCGGCCGTACGCCGTGAGCTCTCACCCGCGGTGCGAGATGCGCTCGCCCTCGTCCGCGACGACGCGCGCATCGCCTCGATCTGCACGGGCAGCTTCACCCTCGCCGCCGCCGGCCTGCTCGACGGACGTCGCGCGACCACACACTGGGAGAGCACCCCGCACTTCCGCCGACTGTATCCCCACATCGAGCTGGAGGAGGACGCGCTCTTCGTCAGCGACGGCCGCATCCACTCATCTGCGGGGGCTGCTTCGGGCATCGACCTGTGCCTGGACCTGATCAGGTCCGACCATGGAGCGAAGACAGCGAACATGGCGGCGCGCCGCTGCGTCGTCGCTCCCTTCCGCGAAGGCGGGCAGGCGCAGTTCATCAACCGGCCCGTCCCGGACGATGCCGGAATGTCGACGACGGCGACTCGCGAGTGGGCGCTCCAGCACCTCGAGGTGCAGCTCACCGTTGCGGACCTCGCACGGCATGCCCACCTCAGCGAGCGCACCCTCGAACGGCGCTTCACGGAGGAGACCGGCATGGCTCCGCGCCGCTGGCTCACCCAGCAGCGCCTGGAACGCGCACGCGAACTGCTCGAGACCACCGACCTGCCGATCGAAGAAATCGCGACCGCCGTCGGCTACGCCACCGCGACGTCGCTGCGCAATCACCTCAGCAGCCGAATCGGCGTCCTTCCCGCGGCGTACCGCCGCACGTTTCACCCCACCCCTGCGTCCTGAGTGGGCGCGACCGAAAGGCACACCATGTCCCCCGAAACCAATACCGAGATCGTCCTCGCCTTCTGGCAGCAGGCCTTCAATGACGGAGAGCCCGAAGCCGCCGCCGCGCGCGCCATCGGCGACACCTACACGCAGCACAACCCGGGTGCGCCCGACGGAGCCGAAGCCTTCATCGGCTACGTGCACTACATGCGCAGCCGCTTCCCGGAACTGCACCTCGACATCAAGCGCACCGTGGCGCAGGGCGACCTCGTCGTCACGCACAGCCACTTCCACCTTGTTCCCGGCGACCGTGGGCTCTCCGCGGCCGACTTCTGGCGCCTCGAGGACGGCAAGATCGTCGAGCACTGGGACGTCATCCAGGAAGTCCCCGAGCAGGCCCAGAACACCAACACCATGTTCTGAAAGCCGCCACATTCTGAGCGACGGATCGCGTCAATCCCCCTGCACCCTCAACATCTCGAGGTGGCGCCTGCTCGGCGGGTGGGTGCAGAGCGCGGTGGCACGTTCCAGCGCGGCGTCGGCGGTTGCCCGGTCGCCGATGAGGCGCAGCATCGACGCGCGCGCCGCGTGAAAGGGCTGGAAGGCCTCCATCGTCGGGTCGGCCCTCCTGAGATCGTCGAGGATGCGCAGGCCTGTCGCGGCATCCGTCGCCCGAGAGATCGCGACCGCGCGCGCCACCAGGGCGCCTTTGCTCGGCGTCGTGAGAATGAGGGCGTCGTAGAGGTGGGCGATCGTGTCCCACGGGGTGTCGGTGTCGGCAGACCGGGAGGCGTGCGCCGACTGGATCGCGGCCTGCAGCTCGTACGGCCCAGGTGAGGCCTTGCGACTCTTCGCCAGTCCGGCGCGCAGCAGTCTCTCCGCATGGCTGATGAGCTCGCGGTCCCATTGCGCGGGATCCTGTTGCTCGGTCGGCACGAGCACCCCGTCGCGAATTCGGGTGTGGCGGCGTGAGTGCAGGTACAGCAGCAGCGCCGCAAGACCGCGCACCTCGTGATCGTCGGGCAGTGCGCTGAGCAGCAGCTGACTGGCGTGGATCGCCTGCTCGGTGACGAGATCTACGGCATCGGGGGGCGCCACGCGCAGCCACTCGATGGAATAGGCGGCGTAGATCGCGTCGAGCACGCTCTGCACCCGCTCGGGAGGGATGCCATCGGGCACTTCGAACGAGTCGCGATCGGCGCGCAGCCGCTGCTTGGCCCGAACGAGCCGCTTCGCGAGCGTCGCGGTCGGAAGCGCGAAGGCCGTCGCGATGTCGGTGGTCTGCGCGCCGACGATGACCTGCAGGATGAGCGGTGCGTGAACCGCCCGGTCGAGCGACGGGTGCGCGCACGCGAGCATGAGCGCGAGGGTGTCGTCGTCGCGGCCGGAGGGGTTCTCGACGGTCGGGTGCGGCACGTCGTCGTCGAGGCCTCGCGTGCGGGTGTGCTCAGCCGAACGCAGGATGTCGCGGATGCGGTTGCGCGCGGTCGTGACGATCCAGGCGCCCGGGTCGCGGGGAGCCTCCGCCGTCCAGGCGAGGAGCGCGCGTTCCACGGCATCCGCGAATCCGTCTTCGGCCAGCTGCACGTCGCCGCACCACCGCGACAGCGCACCGACGAGTCGCGCCCGGTGTTCCGCGACGAACTGCGCGAGCAGTTCGTCGGGCGGGAGCGACTCGTCGGCGTGCGAATCGGTCTGCGGATCGGTGTCTATGCGGGTCAGCCTTGCATAGCCGAGGCGCGCACCTCGACCTTGCCGTACTGGGCGACGGGGCACTTCTTGGCCCACTCCAGCGCGACGTCGAGGTCGGGCGCGTCGATGACGAAGTAGCCGCCGAGCTGTTCGTGCGTCTCGGCGAACGGGCCGTCGTGGACGACGGCCTCGCCGGCCGCGAACGACACCGTCGCGGCGGTCTCGACCGGGGCGAGCCAGTCGGTCGCGACGAAGACGCCGGCTTCACTGAGGGCGCCGATGTAGGCGCCGAAGACGGCCAGCTCCTGCTCGAGCTCTTCGGGCGTGGGCTCTCCGCGCAGGCTGTGGTCGCTGTAGAGGAGGAACGTGTACTTCATGGCGGTGCCTTTCGTGAGGTGCTGCGTGGGTGGAGGTCAGAGGGACGGGCTGGTGGAGAGGTTGCGGATGCCGGTTTCGAGAGTCGGGCCGATGACCTTGCTCGCCATCATGCCGAAGAGTCGCAGCAGGGGGTTGCCGCCGGCATCCAGCACCATCGTCCACTCGAGGTCGGAGCCGCCGCCCGGCGCAGGCCGAGCGGCGATGCGCTGGGTCGAGGTGCCCATCGAACCCATGTCGATCGCGTAGTCGACGTACGTGTCGCCGACCTGGGCGACGGTCTGCGTGCCCTTGCCGTTCTTCCCGCGGAACGCGAAGCCGGATCCGATTCCCGTGTGCGGGCCGAGCGGCGTGATCTCGAGCTTCGGGTCGGCCGTCAGGTGCGGGTTGATGCGCGTGAACCCCTCGGTCGAGCTCACGAGCTCGATGATCCTGTCGGCGGAGGCACCGGTGTGGCCGGTGCGGGTGATGGTCGTGTAGCGGCCCATGTCGGGGCCCCCTTCCTGGATGAGCGACTCTCGCTCTCACAAGGGGGACGAGCGACCACGACCTCCGAGGACAATCCATCGCGATGATCTTCAGCGGCATGTCGGAAGCACGGCCTGGATGCCCGGGAACGTACCGGTCAGGTCTGCTCCGGCGCACGGAACGGCCGTTGCTATAGTACGAAAGTATCGCGTTGCGTATCCGAACGCATCGCGCGCGGAAGAGGTGCGAATGGTCGATGAGAGAACTCTCCCGCGTTCGACGCGCGCGCGTGCCCGGAAGCCCGGCGGTCGCCGAGCGGAGTTGATCGAGCAGCTGCAGGCGATGTTCCTGGCCGAGGGCTTCAGCGCCCTCACCGTCGATGATCTGTGCGCGCGGCTTCGGTGCTCGAAGACCACTCTCTACTCAGTGGCCGACAGCCGAGAGCAGATCGTCCAGGCGGTCGTCCGACACTTCTTCGCCGAGTCGGCGCGGGCGATCGAAGCAGAGGTCAGCCATCGCTCCGACCCCGCAGACCGGATCGTCACCTACCTGGCCGGGGTGGGATCGGCGATGCGCCGCAACTCGCCCGACTTCTACCGCGACATGGTCGGCTACCAGCCGACGGCCGCCATCTATCGCCTCAACTCCGACGCCGCGGCGCGCCGTGTGCGAGAGCTCATCGACGAGGGCGTCGCGGCCGGTGCCTTCACTCCCGGCTACGCCAACTTCGCCTCGCACGCGGTCGCCGTTCTCATCGACGGAGTGCAGAGCGGACGGCTGCTCGACGCGACCGGTCTCACGGCTGGTCAGGCATTCACCGACCTCGGCGAGATCCTCATCAACGGCTTGGCCCGCCGCGACTAGTCGCGCGCCTCTGCGGGGATGGGCACGTCGGGGCGCAGCTCGAGCACGATCTTGCCGCCGGCGCGCCGCTCGTCCAGCGCTGCGACCGCTTCGTCTGCGCGGTGCAGTGGCAGCACATCGCTGATCACCGGGTACACGGCGCCGCGTGCGACGTGCGGCAGGAGCCGTGCCCATTGGTCGGGCAGGGAGACCCCGGACACCGGCATGAGCCCTTCCCACGCGACTCCGATGATCGTCGTATTGGTCAGAAGCAGGCGGTTGACCCGCACCGTCGGGATGCTGCCCCCGGTGAACCCGAGCACCAGCAGCCGTCCCCCGCGGGCGAGCGAGCGCAGCGAGTCGGTGAAGCGCTCGCCGCCCACCGGGTCGAGCACCATGTCCACCCCTCGGCCGTCGGTCAACCGGCGAGCCTCTTCGAGGAAGTTGTACGGAGAGATCGTCACGTCGGCGCCGACCTCGCGCGCGAGCTGGGCCTTCTCGGGGGTGGAGACGACCGCGATGACCGTCGCGCCCAGGATCTTCGACTGCTGGATGAGCGCCACACCCAGTCCCCCCGCGGCGCCGTGGATCAGGACGGTCTCGCCCGCCCGCAGACGACCCCTCTCGCCGAGAGCGAACTCGGCGCTCAGAACGTTTATCGGCATGCCCGCAGCTGTGATGAAGTCGACCTCGTCGGGCAGCGGCAGCACCCGATCGGCCGGGGTGACGACGTAGTCCGCGAAGGCGCCGTGGCCCGCGACTCCGAGCACGCGGTCGCCCACGGCGAGGCCGGAGTCGTCGTCGCACTCGGCCACGATCCCGGCGAACTCGGATCCGACGGTGAAGGGCAGCGGCACCCGCAGCTGATACTCGCCGCGCGACTGCAGCACGTCGGGATAGGCCACGCCCGCGGCGTGCACTTCGACGAGCACTTCGCCCGCACCTCGGGCAGGCACGCGGATGTTCTCGACCTTGAGCAGGCGCGGGCCTCCGTGCGTCGTGTTGCGCACCGCTCGCATCAACGTTCTGCTTACTGTCATGTGACGCCCCGCGCTTCCTGGGCATCCTTGCGATGTCCGTAGGCTCAGTATAGAGTACGGAAGTATTCATTTTCGTACTGTGATCAAGGGGGATCCATGCGCGACTCTCGACCCTACTTCGCCCGCACCGCAGCGGTGTATGAAGAGGCGGATGCCCGCGCCGCATGGATTCTGTGCGATCGGCACGACCCGTCGGCGATCGCCTACCGCGTGGTCGATGTCGACGCCGACCGGGTCGTCGAGTCGACGTACGGCGAGTTGCGTCGAGATTCGTCCCGCCTCGCCGCGCGGCTGCGCGAACTCGGCGTCGGCCCCGGCACTCGGGTGGCGACGCTCCTCGGCAAGGGGCCAGAGCTGATCACCACGATGATCGCGATCTGGCGTCTGGGCGCGGTCTATGTGCCGCTGTTCACGGCATTCGCGGCCCCTGCGGTGGACTTCCGCCTGCGCGCCGCCGACGCGAAGGTGGTCGTGACGGATGCCACGCAACGCCCGAAGCTCACGCCCGAGGACGGCCGGCCGCTCGGCGAGTGGACCGTCATCGTGGTCGGCGAGCACGACCCGGCATCCGGCGACATCGCCTACGACGATCTCATGGCGGGGCCGGCGTCCGACGGTCCCGAGGAGGTGGAGCCCTACGCACAGGGCCCCGATGGCGCGTTCGTGCACATCTTCACCTCCGGCACCACCGGGTCTCCGAAGGGCGTCATTCACCCGTTCCGTCATGTGGCGGTGTGGCACAGCTACGTCGTGCACGGCCTGGGCGTCACCGACGACGACGTGTACTGGTGCGCGGCCGACCCCGGGTGGGCCTACGGTCTCTACTCGGCGGTTGTGGGCCCGCTCGCGGTCGGATCGGGGACCATCCTGCAGACCGGTGCGTTCGATCCCCGCCGCGCGTGGACACTCGTGCAACGGCTCGGCGTTACGAACCTGACCGCCGCGCCCACGATCTACCGCGCCATTCGCCTCGCCTATCCGGACGTGCCCGGTGAGACGACCCTGCGCCGGCTGTCGAGCGCGGGTGAGCCGCTGACGCCCGAGGTGAACGAGTGGGCGGAGCGCGAGCTCGGCCTGAGCGTGCACGATCACTTCGGCCAGACCGAGGTGGGAATGGTCTTCGCCAATCACCACCACCCCGACCTCGCGCGCCCCATCGTGCCCGGGTCGATGGGTCATCCGCTGCCGGGATGGTCGGCCACGATCCTCGCGGAAGACAGCGACGACGAGCTCGCACCGGGCGCGGTGGGGCGCGTCGTGCTCGACACCGAGCAGAGCCCCGCGATGACGTTCCAGCAGTATCAGGACCCGTCCAAGACCGCGTCGCGCTTCGCGGTCGGCGGGCGCTACTACGTGCTCGGCGACCTCGGCTCGAAGGACGAAGACGGTGCCTTCCGCTTCTCGGCCAGAGACGACGACGTCATCATCATGGCGGGCTACCGCATCGGGCCGTTCGAGGTGGAGTCGGTGATGAGCCGGTACCCGGCGGTGGCCGAGAGTGCTGCGGTCGCCGCACCGGATCCCGAACGCGGCGAGGTCCTGGAAGCCTTCGTCGTCTTGCGTGATGGGTACGAGGCCTCACCGGAACTCGTGTCGCAGATCCAGTCGTTCGTGAAGCGCAACTACGCGGCGCACGCCTACCCGCGCGCCGTGCACTTCGTCGATCAGCTGCCGAAGACGCCCAGTGGCAAGATCCAACGCTTCGTGCTGCGGCAGCGGCGGCGCGAGGAGCTGGGTGTCGGGGCATCCGGATGACATCCGCTCCGCTTCTGGTCGAACAGCGCGGTCCGGTGCGATGGATCGTGCTCAATCGTCCCGGCCAGCGCAACGCGCTCGACGACGGGATCACCCGGGCGCTCGAAGAGCAGGTCGACGACATCGAGCACGACGATCACACGTCGGTCGTGGTGCTGGCGGGTGAGGGTCCGACCTTCTGCGCGGGCGGTGACTTCCGCCACTTCCTGGCCGCACCGGACGGCGACGGCGTCGTGCGATTCCTCTCCCGACTCTCCGCGGTCCTCACGCGCATCGAGGCGGGATCCAAGCCCTGGGTCGCCGCACTCCACGGCCACGCGATCGCCGGCGGGCTCGAGCTCGCGCTCGTCTGCGACGTCGTCATCGCTGCCGAGCACACCCGGATCGGCGACGGTCACGTCAACAACAGGCTCCTCCCCGGGGCCGGATCCGCCGTGCGCCTCGAGCGTGCCGTGGGCAAGGGCAACGCCCGATGGATGCACCTCAGCGGCGAGACCCTGGCCGCGGAAGCGCTGTTGTCGTCGGGGTGGGTCCGGGAGGTCGTCCCCGAAGGGGCCCTCCGCGACCGCGCGCAGCAGGTCGCGTCGGTGCTCGCGTCGCGAGACCCGGCCGCCCAGCAGAACATGAAGCGTCTGGTGCATGCCGTTCACGAACTGGATGACGAGGCCGCCCTGGCCCGCGAGCTGCACGACTTCGGCACCAACTGGACCGCAAACGATGTGCCCGCGGCGCTCCGCGCGTTCCTCGACCGCAGCGCCGTTCGCCCCACCCGCCCCACCGAGAAAGCCGACCGATCGTGACGACCGTGAAGAAGCCCTTTCCCGAGCGCTACGCGGGCAGGACGGTGGCGATCACGGGTGCCGCCCAGGGCCTCGGACTCGCCATGGCCGAGCGGTTCGCTTCGGAAGGTGCCGCGCTGGCGCTGATCGATGTCAACGAGTCGCTCCTGGCCGAGACCGCTGATCTTCTGCGTGGTGCGCACGGGGTGCCGGTGAGCGGCACTGTCGTGGACGTGACGGACTCGACGCAGGTGAACGCCTGGATCGCGAGCACCGAGGCGGCCCACGGCGCGGTCGACGTGCTCGTCAACAACGCCGGGATCATCCGCGACAACCGCATCGAGAACATCTCGGATGCCGACTGGGACGCCGTGGTCGACGTGAGCCTGAAGGGGGCGTTCCTGTGTGCGCGGGCGGCCTTCGCCGGCATGCGCTCGCGCGGCTACGGACGCATCGTCTCGTTCTCGTCGATGTCGTGGCGCGGCAACTTCGGCCAGGCGAACTACGTCGCGGCGAAGTCCGGGATCGTGGGCCTCACCCGGGCGCTCGCGCTCGAAGGCGCCCGGTACGGGATCACGGCCAACGCCATCGCGCCGGGACTCATCGAGACGCCGATGCTCGCGTCGATGGACGATGCCGCACGCGAACTCCTCACCCGGAAGATCCCCCAGCGCCACACCGGCGATCCGGCCGACATCGCCGAGGGCGCGGCGTTCCTCGCGTCCGAAGCAGCCGGCTACATCACCGGCGTCGTGCTCGACATCGACGGCGGCATCTCGATCGGGTCATCCATCCGCTGACCCGCGCGCCGGAATCGGGTCAGCCCTGGGCACCCGACACGTCGACGACGGCCTTGCCCCGGATGCTGCTCGAGCCGAGGGATGCCAGCGCCGCCGCGGTCTCGTCGAACGGGAAGGTCGCGCCGACCACGGGGCGGATCACTCCGGCATCCACCAGTTCGGCGATCTGTCGCAGCTGGTCACCGGACGCGTGCACCCAGAGGAACTCGTAGTTCACGCCGAGCTTCTTCGCCGCGCTGCGCACCTTCCGGCTCAGCGCGCCGACGACGAGACGGACGACGGGGTTCAGGCCTGCCGCCTTCGCGAATGCGGGGGTCGGCGGGCCCGAGATGCCGATGACGGTGCCGCCGGGGCGCACGACGCTCAGTGACTTCAGGACGCTGTCCGGCCCCCGCGAGTCGAGCACGACGTCGTAGCCCGAGAGCTCGGCGGCGAAGTCCTGCGTGGCGTAGTCGATGACCACGTCGGCGCCGAGCTCGCGGACGAAATCGGCGTTCTTCGCCGAGGCGGTGGTCGCCACGGTGGCGCCGAGGTGCTTCGCGATCTGGATCGCGATCGAGCCGACCCCGCCCGACCCGGCGTGGATCAGCACCTTCTGCCCGGGCTTCACGGCGGCCGCGTCGACCAGCGCCTGCCACGCGGTGAGCGCCACCAAGGGCAGCGACGCCGCCTCGACCGTGCTGATCGAGGTCGGCGCGAGCGCGAGGTCGGCCTGGTCGACGGCAATGCGCTCGGCGAACGTGCCGATGCGGAAGTCGCGGGGCCGCGCGTAGACGCGATCGCCCGACCGGAAACCCGTGACGCTCTTGCCGGTGCGGATGACGGTGCCCGCCAGGTCGTGCCCGAGGATCACCGGGGGCTTGTAGGGCAGGATCGCCTTGAACTCGCCCTCGCGGATGCGCGCATCGAGGTGGTTGAGGCTCGCGGCATCCACCCGGACGAGCACGTCCTGGTCGCCGACGACGGGCTCGGGCGCGTCGGCCTCGTGGAGGGGCTGTGCGTATTTGTCGAACACGAACGCTCGCATGATGGGACTTCCTTCTGTCTGAGTGTGGAGAGGATGCCGGGGTCAGCGCTGCAGGAAGCTGCTGACGAGGCCGGAGATGGTCTGACGGTTCTGCGACACGACGCCGTGGCCGGAATCGGCGAAGATGTGCCGGTCTGCCTGCGGGTAGCGGGCGACGAGGGCATCGGCGTTGCCCACCGGCACCATCCGGTCGCTGTCACCGTGCAGAACGAGCACCGGACCGGTGTACGAATTCGCGGATGCCACGTCGCCGCCCCACCGCTTCACGGCGCGCAGCTGCGCGCGGAAGACGCCCGGGGTGACGGGCTTGTCGCGGCCGCTGCGGCGCCGCTTCAGGCGTGACTGGTAGGCCTTCGCGGCATCCTTGCCCGCAGGGGTGCGGGTGAAGAACAGCAGTGAGGTGGGCGGGGTGCCCGTGACGACACCGCGCAGGATGCCTCGCACGAAGACGCCCGTCATCACCGTGAGCCCGGGGCCCCCTTGCGGGCCGGCGCTGGCGAGGATCACCCGATCGACGAGGTCGGGCGCCTGGCGGAGGACCTCCTGCGCGACCATGCCGCCCATCGACAGGCCGAACAGATCGACCCGAGACAGCCCCAGCGCGCGGATCGCGGCGATCGCGTCGGCGGCCATCGCGTCGAAGCGATCGCGCACGGTGCCCGTCGATGCCCCGACGCCCCGGTAGCCCAGCAGGATCACCCGGCGGTTCTCGGCGAGCGGGTCGACCAGCTCGGGGTCCCAGCTGTCGAGGTTCGCGCCCAGGTGCGTCAGCGCCACGAGCGGCAGACCGCCGTGCTCAGCCCCGAGCTCGCGGTACACGAGCTGCGCACCCGCCGCCTCGACCGTGCGGGTCGTCGCGTCGCTGAAGCCTGTCATCTCGGTTCCTTGCCTGTTCGGTGGGGAGAGCTCGGGGTTGCGCGTTCGATTGATCCGAGTAAACTCAATAATGAGTCTACTCAGTGAAATTGTCAAGAGCGGAGCACGACATGACAACTCTCCCGGGCGCTCCCGGGCGCCGGGAGCGAGCGAAAGAAGACAAGCGGCGCCGGATCATGGATGCCGCGCGCACCCTGTTCGCCGAACGCGGCGTCGGGGGCGTGACCACGCAGCAGATCGCCGAACGCGCCGACGTCGCGATCGGGACCCTGTTCCTCTACGCGTCGACGAAGGCCGAGCTGCTGATCCTGGTGCAGAACCAGAAGTTCGCCACCGCCATCGACGACGGCCTTCGCGCGGCGGCAGCCGCCGTGCGGGCGCAGATCGGCACGGTCGCCTCGGTGTTCGCGCTCGTCGAGCCCGTCGTGACGTGCATCCGCGAGCAGCCCGAGAACGGCCGCACCTATTTGCACGAACTCGTGTTCGGCGACCCCGCCGAGCCCAACCGCCGCGAAGGTCTGACTCTCGCGCTGCGCCTGGAAGACGGCATCGCCGGCATCCTCGCCCATGACCCTGCGATCGCGGTCGCCGACACGGTGACCCTCGCGCGCGTGGTGACGGCGATCATCCACGTCACGACGACCGCCACCGTGAACCTGCGCGACAGCCTCGCCGAGATCCTCGATCAGATCCGCCGACAGGTCACGGTGATCCTGCCCTAGAGGACGAGCGCGCGCGCCTCTGCGAGGGCGCTGGCCAGCACCTCGTCGGACAGGGCCGGGTCGTCGACCGCCCGGGCCAGCTGCATCGTGCCCACGAGCATGCCGAACAGGCTGATCGCCTTCACTCGGCTGCGCGCAGGATCGGGCGAACCCGAACGCGCGCTCAGGTAGTCGGCCAGGTGATCGATGATCGTCGTCGCCCCCGCCGTGTACGCACCCCTGCCCGCCGGGCTCGTGCGCGCGACCTCGTCGAGCAGCGCGGCAGAGGGGCATCCGGATGCCCGGTCGTCGCGCATCTGCGGCGACAGATACTCCTCGAGCAGTCGCTCGAGGCCGCCGTCCTGCGCGAGCAGCTCGTCGAAGTGCGCGGCCTGCTGGTTCAGCTGGTCGGTGAGGACGTTCGCGACCAGATCGTCCTTCGAGTCGAAGTGGGCGTAGAACGCGCCGTTGGTGAGCCCGACGTCCGACATCAGGACCGCGACGCCCGACGCGTCGATGCCGTCGCTCTTCAACCGGCGCCCCGCCGAACGGATGATGCGCTGCCTCGTGGCCTGCTTATGCCCTGCGTCGTATCGCATGCGCTACTCCTTCACCTCGGGTCTTGCCCTTGGACGATCATTATCGTATGGTCGTAATCTTATAAGGCATCCTGCCTTTTCGGCCACTGCTCACAGCGACCGTATCCCGATCAATGGTGATGGGAAGTTCTCATGTCGTTCACTGCTCACTTCGAGGGAAACCTCCGATGACCCGCGCCGACCTCGCCGGCAAGGTCGTCTTCATCACCGGGGGCACCGGTGGCATCGGCAGCGCGACGGCGCGCGAGCTGCTGGGCCGCGGCGCTCGCGTGGCGATCGCCGACCTCTCGCCCCAGACCCCCGACATCGCGCGGGCGATGTCACCGACATCCGCCTTCGGCGTCGTCGCCGACGTGACCGATCGCGCCTCGCTCGACCGGGCGGTGGCCGAGGTCGTCGACCACTTCGGGCGCATCGACGTGACGATGGCGAACGCGGGCATCCTCGCCCGGGGCGCGACGCTGCGCACCCTCTCGCCCGCCGCGGTCGATGCGACGTTCGCGGTGAACGTGACCGGGGTGCTCAACACCGTCGCGGCCACGATGGACCAGCTCGTCGCGCAGCGCGGGCAGTTCGTCTTCCTGAGCTCGGTGTTCGCCTTCATGAACGGGATGGGCACGATCCCCTACGCCATGAGCAAGGCGGCGGTCGAGCAGCTCGGCCGGGGGCTGCGCGTCGAGCTCGCCCCGCACGGCGTCACGTCGACGACGGTCTACTTCTCGCTGATCCAGACCGGCATGATCAAGGCCGGCATCGACGAGGCCCCCGACGTCGTCGCGCTGCTCGACACCCTTCCGAAGCCGCTGATGACGCGCCTGCAGCCGCACGACGCCGCGCGAGCGATCGCGGATGCCATGGCGAGCCGCGCCACGCGCGTCATGCTGCCCGGGCGGTGGAAGCCGATCGCGGCGCTCCGCGGCCTGGTGGGGCCGGTGTTCGACGCCCACCTCGCGAAAGATCCGAAGACACTCACCGCACTGGCTCGACTCGACCAGATGCCCGCCACCGCCGACAGGAGCGCACGATGACCACCCGGACACACACCCCGAACCAGACCACGACGACCACCTGGAGCAACACGCCGAATCGGACCATCACCGTGAACGGCACGCCGTTCACCTACCGCGAGCTGGGCCCGAAAGGGGGCATCCCTGTCGTCTTCCTGCACCACCTCATGGCGACGCTCGACGACTGGGACCCGGAGATCATCGACGGCATCGCCGCGACGCACCACGTGATCGCGTTCGACAACCGCGGTGTCGGCGGCACGGGCGGCAGGGTCCCGCACGACATCTCCGACATGGGCGATGACGCGATCGCGTTCATCCGCGCGAAGGGCCTCGACAAGGTCGATCTCTTCGGGTTCTCGATGGGCGGCGGCGTCGCGCAGATGGTCGCGCTGAAGGCGCCCGAGCTCGTCCACAAGATGATCCTCTCGGGCACCGGCCCGCGCGGCGGCGGCGGGATCGAGGAGATCATCCGCGTCACTGCGCGGGCGTACCTGAAGTCGTTCCTGACCTTCAGCGACGCGCGCAACTTCCTCTTCTTCCCTCGCACGCCCGAGGGGAAGGCCGCGGCGCGCGAGTACTTCGCGCGGCTGAAGCGGCGCACCGCGAACCGCGACAAGCGCATCTCGATGCAGGCTCGTCGCGCTCAGCTCGTGGCGATCCGCGACGCCGGGCTGCACGCCCCCGACGACCTCTCGGTGCTGACGATGCCGGTCTTCGTCGCGAACGGCGACAACGACCTGATGGTCAAGAGCGAGCACTCGATCGACATGGCCGAGCGGATGCCGAATGCCTCCGTCACGATCTATCCGCGCTCCGGACACGGCGGAGTGTTCCAGCACCACCGCACCTTCGTCCCGCAGGTGCTCGACTTCCTCGCCGACTGAGCGACTGAGCGACTATCGCCGACCGAATCCCACCCGAACCAAGGAGAACGACGATGTTCCGAAGCCCCCACCCCGACGTCGAGATCCCCGATCTCAGCGTGTACGACTTCCTGTTCGGCTCGCTCACCGAGAGCGACCGCGACCGCGTCGCGATCACGAACGGCACGACGGGTGCGCAGGTGCCCTACCGTGAACTGATCGCACAGATCGACGCGATCGCCGGCGCGCTCGCCGCCGACGGCATCGGCGTGGGTGATGTGGTCGCGCTGCACTCGCCCAACTCGCCGGCCTTCGTCGCCACATTCCACGGCATCCTGCGCGCGGGGGCCACGGTGACCACCGTGAACGCCCTGGCGACGGCATCCGACATCACCTCGCAGCTCACGAACGCGCGCGCCACGCGCCTGATCACCGTGTCACCGCTGCTGCCGCAGGCGTTGGATGCCGCGACCCGGCTGGGTCTCACAGACGACGCCGTGATCGTGCTCGATGGCATCGGAAAAGAAACAGGGCACCGGTCGTTCGCCGACCTGATCGACTCGGAGCTCACCGCCCCCGAGGTGACCTTCGACCCGGCCACGCACCTCGCGATCCTGCCGTACTCGTCGGGCACCACGGCCTCGCCCAAGGGCGTCATGCTCACGCATCGCAACCTGGTGGCGAACGTCGCGCAGGTCATGCCGATGATCGAAGTGGATGCCGACGACTCGATCCTCGCGGTGCTGCCGTTCTTCCACATCTACGGGATCACGGTGTTGCTGAACCTCGCCCTGCGGGCCCGCGCGACGCTCGTGACGATGCCGCGCTTCGACCTGCAGGAGTTCCTGCGCATCGTGCAGGACGAGCGCTGCACATACCTGTTCATCGCCCCGCCGATCGCGCTCGCGCTGGCGAAGCACCCGCTGATCGATCAGTTCGACCTCTCGAGCGTGCGCGCGATCCTGTCGGGCGCCGCTCCCCTCGACGCGGCGATCGCGAGCGCCGTCGCCACCCGGCTCGGATGCCGCGTGCTGCAGGGCTACGGGATGAGCGAGATGAGCCCGGTCGCGCAGGTGCACCGCCTGAACCAGCCGGAGACCCCGCTCGGCTCGGTGGGCGTCACGGTGCCGAACATGTTGTGCCGCCTGGTCGACCCCGAGACCGGCGAGGAGATCCCCGTTCCGGCGGAGGGCGTCAGTGCCGCGGGTGAGCTGCAGTGCAGCGGCCCGAACATCATGGTCGGCTACCTGGGCAATGACGAGGCCACGCGTGAGTCGATGACGGGCGATGGGTTCCTGCGCACGGGTGACGTCGCGACGATCAGCGCCGAGGGCTTCGTCACGATCGTCGACCGCCTGAAAGAGCTGATCAAGTACAAGGGCTACCAGGTGGCGCCGGCCGAACTCGAGGCGGTGCTGCTGGGGCATCCGTCGATCGCCGATGCCGCCGTGATCGGCGTCGCCGATGTCGACGGCGAGGAGGTGCCGAAGGCGTTCGTGGTGCTGCAGCCGGGGGCCGAGCTCACGGGGGAGGAGGTCATCGCGTTCGTGGCCGAGCGCGTGGCGCCGTACAAGAAGGTGCGCCAGGTCGAGATGATCGACGCCATCCCGAAGTCGTCGGCGGGGAAGATCCTCCGGAAGGACCTGCGCGCGCTCGCTGTGCGCGTGTGAGGGTGAGCTCGGTCAGAGTTCCCAGAGGGCCGAGACGGGCAGTGACCATAGACGGTCGCCGAACGACGTGCCGTGTTGGCTTGTGTTGAGCACGTAGCCACCGAAAAACTGATCGCCGAGCTTCTCGCGGAGCAGCTTGAGGCCGGTGAAATGCTCGCTCTTCAGCGTGCTGCCGGACTTGACCTCGATTCCGATGACGCTGCCGTCGAAGAACTCGACGACGACATCGACCTCGAGGCCGTCGCGATCGCGGTAGTGGAACAGTTCGAACTCCTCCGCACTCCACCCGCGTTGCCGGAGCAACTCTGTGACAACGAGCCCCTCCATCGCCGGACCGACAAGCGAATTGGCGAGCGGGACGAGCTGGCCCTCCTTCACCCGACTGAGATGAAGGGCAAGGCCGCTGTCGGTCACGTGGACTTTCGGCTTCGCCGATTCGCGGCTGGTGAGGTTCCGCGACCAGTGCCTCAGCCGACCGACAAGGAACATCGTCTCGAGCAGGTCGATGTACGTCGTCACAGAGGTCTCGGGAACATCGGCGTCGCGAGCAATACGCGCCTTCACCAGCTCGCCGGATTGGCCTGAGGCGATGAGGCGCAGGACGCGCTCGATTCGAGAACGGTCGACGCGGGGAGCGATGTCACGAACGTCGCGTTCGAGAAGTCGGTCCACATATCCGTCGAACCACACGGATCGCAATCGCGAGGGCAGGCTCTGGACTTCGGGATATCCCCCGCGGGCGATGATCGCCGCGTACTCCTCACGTGTAGCCGTCGTGGAGAACGCCGCCACATCCGCGTTCCTGCGGAGGCGCGCCATGAGGTCGTCGTCCCGCCCTCGGATCTCGCCCTGACTGAGGGTTCGCAGGTTGACCGTCACTGCGCGCCCCGCGAGGCTGTCGGGGGTTCGAGCCAGCCTCAGCAGATCGCTCGAACCCGTCAGCAGAAAGCGACCTGGACGTCGGTCGCGGTCGATGGATGCCTTGATCGGCAGAATCAGCCCCGGCGCGCGCTGAAGTTCGTCGATGACAAGTGTGCCGTGCGGAACGCGACCCACGAACGCGATCGGATCATCGACCGCAGCGCTCAAGGCACCCGGATCGTCGAGCGTGACGATCTGTACCTGCCTGTCAGCGACGAGCATCTCAGCGAATGTGCTCTTGCCGACTTGACGCGCGCCCTGGATCACGAGCGCCGGAAAAGCACCCATCATCTCCGTCGCGTTCGCGACCGAATGTCGCGATATCAGCTTCTCCACTCAATGAGAGTATCTTGAACTCGTAGCTTTGCGGAGATCGACTCGTACTTTTGCGCTTAGGGACTCGTAGATTTGCGGCTATCAGCCTGCGGGATGACCTACGCGGCGAGCTCCTTCTCGACGCCCTGCGCGGCCCGAGCGGGCACGTGCTGCATGCCGTACTCTGCGAGCGCGGTGATGGTCAGCGCGGGGTTCACGCCGGGGTTGGCGGGGAGCGCCGATGCATCGCAGACGAGCATGTTCTGGTAGCCGAACACGCGCAGGCTGCTGTCGATGACGCCGTCGCCCGCACTGGAGCCCATGACGGCACCGCCGACGACGTGGGCGGTCCACGGGGCGTTGCGGAACGCCTCGGTGAAGGTGCTTCCGGCGACGCCTCCGGTCTCTTCCGCGAGCCACTTCGCCACCTGGTGACCCACCTTCAGGAAGGTCGGCGCCGGGCGCTCCGTGTCGATCTCGCTGACGAGGCCGTAGCCGTCGCCGCTCTCCCGCTTCTGCGCCCGCAGCCGCACCGCGTTGTCGCGGGGCTGCATGACGAGCATCGCGAGTGAGCGCGCACTCCACCCCTCGGCCCGCTTGGTCGCCTTCCAGCGCCCCGGGTGGAGGATGACGTTCGTCAGCCACTTGATCCGACGTACCAGGACGTTGCCCTTGCCGGTGAGCACGGTGAACTTTCCCGCCCACGCGTCGGCGTGCTTGCCGACGGTCAGCAGCTCGACCTGAGTGTCCGTGCCGAAGCGCAGTCGGCTCGGCGCCGTCACGTCCTGCCAGGCGCCGATGTCGGTCGGGAACTGCACGCTGAGGAAGGTCTCGCTGTTCGTGCGCACCAGCTGACCGAGACGGTCGCTGATGCGCGGCAGCGACCCGCGGTGCTTGCAGTCGGCGAGCAGCTCGTTGGTTGCGATCGTCCCCCCGGCGAACACGACGCCCCGCGCGGTGAACTCCGTGCGTGCTCGCGAACCGTCGACATGCCGCTGCTCGGTGATGAGGCGATACCCGTCGGCACCGTCGGCCGCGCCCAGGGGCACGATATCGACGACTTCCTGCTGCGCGATGATCCGCGCGCCGTGCTTCTGGGCGAACCACAGGTAGTTCTTCGTCAGTCGGTTGGCCGCTCCCGTGCGGCATCCGATCATGCAGTCTCCGCATCGGGTGCAGCCCGTGCGGGCGGGGCCCTCGCCGCCGAAGTAGGGGTCGTCGACGGTCTTGCCCGGCTCACCGAAGAACACGCCGGTCGGCGCGAGCCCGAACTCGGCGCCGAAGTGCTCGCCGATGCGCTTGGTGAGCTGGATCGACACCGAGTCCCATGGCGCGGTGCGGACGCCGAGCATGTGTTCGGCCTGGGCGTAGTGCGGTTCGAGCGCCTGCTGCCACGACTCGGCGCGGGGCCACTGCGGGTCGTCGTAGAAGCCGTCCTGCGCGCGGAACAGCACGCCGCCGTACATCAGGCTGCCGCCGCCCACGCCGGTCTGCGAGGCGGTCTCGACGTGCCGGAAGGCGACGTCGCGCAGGATGCCGTAGAGCCCCTGATCCGGCGCCCAGACGAAGCTCTCGATGTCGTTCGTCGACGACGGCAGGTCGCTGTCCTCGTAGTTGCGACCGCGCTCGATCACTCCGACGCGGTAACCCTTCTCGGACAGCCGCAGTGCGGCGACGCTGCCGCCGAATCCAGAGCCGACGATGGCCCAGTCGAAGTCGAACGCGTCATCGGAGTGTGCGGGGGTGGTGTGGGGCTGGGCATTCATCGGTGAAGGACCTTCCTGGGATCGTGAGGTGCTCAGGCGAGCACGTGATCGGCGTTCACCGCTCGCAGCCGTTCGGCCAGGGCGATGATGGGGTCGAGGACGGTGGCGTCCTCGATGGTGGCGGGCACCTTGTAGGGGTCTCCGTCGATGATCTGCCGCAGGGTCTTGCGGAGGATCTTCCCGGAGCGCGTCTTCGGCAGCCGATCCATGACGACGACATCGCGGAACGCGGCGACGGGTCCGATCTGCTTCCGGACGAGTGCGACGAGCTCGTCGGTGAGCACGTCTTCGGGGGTGCTCGCACCCGCCTTGAGCGTGACGAACCCCATGGCGCGGTGGCCCTTGAGGTCATCCCGCACACCCACCACGGCGCACTCGGCGACGTCGTGATGGTGGATCAGCGCCTCTTCCAGCGCGCCCGTCGACAGCCGGTGGCCGGCGACGTTGATGACATCATCGGTGCGTCCCATGACGAACAGGTAGCCGTCGTCGTCGATGTGGCCGGAGTCGCCGGTGGCGTAGAAGCCGGGGAAGGCAGAGAGGTACGCCTCTTCGAGCTTCGAGGGCTGACCCCATACGCCCGACAGCGTGCCGGGCGGCAGCGGCAGCCGCAGCGCGATGTTCCCGTCGTCGCCGGCGGGCACGGGGCGCCCCTTGCCGTCGAGGATCGCGACGTCGTAGCCGACCATCGGCAGCGTGCTCGAGCCGGGTTTGATCGGCAGCAGCCCGTGCCCGAGCGGATTGGCCGAGATCGCCCAGCCCGTCTCGGTCTGCCACCAGTGATCGATGGTGGGGATGCCCAGACCCGCCGACACCCATTCGTACGTCTCGGGGTCGAGTCGCTCGCCCGCAAGGAACAGCGCGCGCAGCGAGCTCGTGTCGTGCTCTTCGAGCAGCCGCAGTTCGGGGTCGACGCGGCGGATGGCGCGGATCGCCGTCGGCGCGGTGAAGAGCGCCTTCACTCCGTGTTCTGCGATGACCCGCCAGAACGCGCCCGCATCGGGGGTTCCCACGGGCTTGCCCTCGTACAGCACGGTCGTCGCGCCTGCCAGCAGCGGCCCGTAGACGATGTACGAGTGACCGACGACCCAGCCCACGTCGCTGGCCGTCCAGAAGACATCGCCCTGCCCGATGCCGTAGATGTTCTCCATCGACCAGGCCAGGGCGACCGCGTAGCCGCCGGTGTCGCGGACGACGCCCTTCGGGTTGCCCGTCGTGCCCGACGTGTAGAGCACGTACAGCGGGTCCGTGGCGGCGACGATGACCGGCTCGGCATCCTCAGCTCCGGCGACCGCCTGATCCCAGTCGATCCACTGGATCGCGGTGCTGTCGACCCTCGAGTCGATCCGCGAGGGGAACCCGGGCCGCGCCTTCACGATGACCGAGCGGATCGGAGCGGCACACAGCCCGATCGCCTCGTCGAGGATCGGCAGGTAGTCGATGATCTTGCCGGGCTCGAGCCCACCCGACGCGGTGACGATCGCCGTCGCGCCGGCGTCGGAGATCCGCGTGGCGAGCTCGTTCGCGGCGAACCCGCCGAACACCACGGAGTGCACCGCGCCGAGGCGTGCGCAGGCCAGCATCGCGATCACGGCCTCGGGGATCATGGGCATGTAGATGATCACGCGGTCGCCCCGACCGACGCCGCCCTGGCGCAAGACGCCCGCGAAGCGCGCGGTACGGTCGCGCAGCTCGCGGTACGTGAGCGATGAGGTGGTCCCCGTCATCGCCGAGTCGAAGATCAGCGCGGTCTGCTCGCCGCGGCCGGCGGCGACGTGGCGATCGAGTGCGTTGAACGACATGTTGAGGGCCCCGTCGGGGAACCACGACCAGGAGTTGCCGTCGTGGTCGAGCGCCCGGCTCGGCGGCGCCGCCCAGTCGATGCGGTCGGCCGCGGCCGTCCAGAACGCGTCGCGGTCGTCGTGGCTGCGACGCCACTGCGCCGAGTAGGTCTGCGTCGATCGGTTCATGCGGTCACGTCCCAGCGCCCTTGCCTTCGTGTGGATCGGGTCGGCGGTGACCCGGTGCGACAACAGAAGCCGATCGTCCCGGCATCCGCTACCAACCAAAGTTGGCGCGCGGACATCGCCCTCGAACTCGGCCTTCCCATCTGGGTTGACGATCTGTACTCAGCGACCTATCGTCAGGAAACGGCGCCGATCCCGGCGGCCGACCATTCGCGATCATCGGATCTCGACACCCTCCTCGCAGATGAGCCGGGTGCGGTCCGACGAGAAGCGCGACGTCACATGGAGGTGACAGCGTGTCCGAGAACACCGTCGTTGAGTTGAGCCCCGAAGCCTCAGCATTCGCACATCTGCTGGAGTCGGCGATGGCGCCGACCACAGAGCTGGACAACACCCGCAACCGGCTCGAAGGGCTGCATCAGGCCGCGACCGAACCCGAGGGCGTCACCTATCGCGACGTCGACGCCGACGGCGTGCCGGGCATCTGGGTGCACCCGAACGGGGCCGACGACTCGTTCGTCCTGCTGCACTCGCACGCGGGTGGGAGTGTGGTCACCTCGGCCGCGGTCGACCGCAAGCTGGCCGGGCACATCGCGTCGGCCGTGGGCGTTCCCGCGCTGGTCGTGGACTTCCGCCGCGCTCCGGAAGACAAGTACCCCGCCCAGGTCGACGACGTCGAGACCGCCTTCCACTGGCTGGTCGCGCAGGGCTACCCGGCGAACAAGATCATCACGATCGGACACTCGATCGGTGGCTTCCTCGCGCTCGCCGTCGCGCTGCGACTGCGCGATGCCGGCGAGGATCTGCCCGGCGCGGTCGTCTCCATCTCTCCGTGGGCAGACCTGCAGATCGCGAACCCCGCGATCGAAGCGAACGCCGACACCGACAAGGTGCTCAGCCGCGGACTGCTGGAGTTCTTCCGCGAGTCGTGGATCGGAGGGACGGGGGTGGATGCCGACGACGTGCGCATCAACCTGAACCGCGCGGACCTCTCCGGCTTGCCGCCCACCCTGGTGTCATGGGGCACGTTCGAGATCCTCGCCGGTGAGGACGAGGAGCTCGCCGGACGGCTGGCGGACGCCGGCGTCGCGACGAAGGCGCTGCCCGTACCCGGAGCCCAGCACTCGTATGTCTGGGCGGCCGGCCGCGTCCCCGAGACCGACGCGGCCATCGGCGAGATCGCGGACTGGGTCCGTGCCACGCTGCCGATCGCGGCGCGCTGACGCGGCCCGCACCGAGAAGCGAGGAAGCCGATCATGCGTGCTGCACGTCTGAACCTGGAAACCAACGAGTTCGCACTCGCCGACGTTCCGATCCCCGACCCCGCCCCCGGCTGGGTGCGCGTCAAGGTGAAATCCTGCGGCGTCTGCCTCACCGACCTCCACATGCTCGCCGGACAGCTTCGCGGCCCGCATCGGCAGACGGGTGAGCTGACCCTCGGCCATGAGATCGCGGGCGAAGTCGACCTGCCCGGCGAGGGGGTCGAGAACTGGCAGGCGGGTGACCGCGTCGCCATCTCGCTGCTGCACTACCGCGATGGCGCCGAGTACACCGTGGGGCTCGACTTCGACGGCGGCTGGGCGGAGTACGTCGTGACGCCGGCGGAGACGCTCGTGCGGCTTCCCGACTCGCTGCCGTTCGACGTGGCATCCATCGTGCCCGATGCGGTCTCGACGCCGTGGGCGGCGATCACCCAGACCGCCGAGGTGAAGCCCGGCGAATCGGTGGCGATCTGGGGTGTCGGAGGTGTCGGCACGCATGCGCTGCAGATTCTGCGCTTCGTGGGTGCCGCGCCGATCATCGCCGTCGACCCGCTGCCCGAGGCTCGCGAGCGGGCCCTGCGGCTCGGCGCGGACTTCGTCATCGACCCGACCGCCGAAGACGCGGTGGCGAAGATCAAGGAACTGACCAAGGGTGTCGGCGTGAACGTCGCGTTCGACTTCGTGGGCATCTCGGCCATCGAGGTCGACCTCCTCCGCGCCGCGGCCCCGTTCGGCCGCACGATCTGGGTCGGCGCCAACACCCAACCGCTCGTCCTCGAGACGCCCGGCATGCTGCTGTTCCAGCGCCAGCAGATCCGCGGCCACTTCGCGAGCGGCCCCGAGGCTGTGCCGGAGCTGCTCGATCTGCTGGCCCTGAACCGGCTCGACTTCTCGGAATCGATCACCGACAGCTTCTCGCTCGAAGAGATCGAGACGGCGATCGATCGGTTGAAGCGGAAAGTCGGCAATCCGGTGCGCCTGGTGGTGGTGCCTTAGCGCGCGACGGGGAAGCTGACCTCGTCCACCGTGCCGAGCAGGTGCCCGCCGTCGCATTCCAGGACGGCGTGCACCTGCTCGCCGCAGCGGCACCTCGACGGCTCGGCCCAGGGGCGTCCGTCTGCCGACAGGTGACGGGTGCCCCAGTCGAAGAGCGCGATCAGCGTCGGCGCGAGTTCGCGACCCGCTGCGGTGAGCTCGTAGCGGTCGCGGCCGCGCTGACCCGGCGTCGAGTACGGCACCGTCGTCATCACGCCCGCCTCGCAGAGCAGGCGCAGCCGTGACGCGAGAAGATTGCGCGGACATCCGAGCGACCTCTCGAAACCGGAGAACGTCTGCACGCCCTTCAGCGATTCTCGGACGATCAGGAGCGTCCACTTCTGTCCCAGGAGCTCCATGGACAATCCGATCGGACACCTCTCGTCGTCGGTGTCGGTGGGGACGGTCATCAGGTCGGTCATCGTGCGGGGCCTTTCGACGGACGGTCAGGGGAGGAGCATCCGGCGCCGGGCGACGGCGACGGCCTCGTATCGATTGGATGCGCCGAGCTTGCGCATCACGGTGTTCATGTAGCTCTTCACGGTCGCCTCCGTGACGCCGAGCGTCGCTCCGACGACGGCGTTGCCGTACCCGAGCGCGACGAGGCTCAAGACGTCGGACTCGCGCGCGGTCAGTCGGTCGGTGGCCGTCGCGTCAGGCTCAGCCCCATCGTCGCGGTGGGCGATCTCGACCAGGCGCCGGCCGATCTCGGCGAACTGCGCGTGCAGCGTGGGATCGACGACCGACGCTTCCATGCTGCGCACGTCGGCATACAGTCGCCGCAGCTCCTCGAGCTGCGGCACGCGCAGGCCGCGCTCGGACTCGACGCTCGGCGACGGCTGAGAGTGCACAGGGGTGGCCGACGCGGACAGTCGCCCCGCCAGCTCGCTCGCGACCGCGACGGAAGGATCGATCGACACCGTGCCGATCGTCGCCCGCGCACGCAGGCCACCGTAGAGAACCGCGGTCACCGAGTCGCCGACTTCGACCGGGATCGCCATCAGCGTGGTGATCCCTTCGGCCAGCACAGCCTGGTCGTAGTCGTGGGTGATCGACCGTGAGGCACCGTAGTCGGCGGTCAGCCGAGGTCGGCGCTCGAGAAGGGTTCGCCCGCCCAGGCCTGATCCGGCACGCACGCCCAGCCCGCGCAGCGAGTCACCCTTGTTTCCCAGGAGCTGCGTCACCACGACGGCACCCTCGTGCGCGAATCCGCCGAAGACGATCGGGAAGCCGGTGCGTCGCGCGAGGTCGGCGAGCGAGCTCCGCAACAGCTGCTCGTCGCCGGGAGAGTGAAGAAGGCGTTCGGCCATCGGTGTACTCCTCGCTGAGTACAGAAAGTCTACCTCGCGGCCACGTTCCCCGCTGGTCTGAGCCCGACCGCGATCAGGGTGATCGCGAACCAGATCTCGAAGGCGAAGACCGGCACGGCGCACGCGGCGGCGACGGCGCCGTTGAGGGGGATTAATCCCCCGAGCTGAGCGAGGTTGCTCGCGAGCACGACGAGTCCGCCGACGACGCCGAGTGCGGCCAGCGCGCGCGGAACGCTGCGCGAGTCCCACAGCAGCCAGCCGAGCACGATCGTGTTCACGCTGATCACGAGGCCCTGGCCGAGCAGGAAGGATGCCGCGTGCATCGAGGTCGCGGCATCCGACCACTGCCGGCCGGCTCCGTCCAGCCAGAGCACACCGAGCATCGGCAGCGTGCCGGCGATGATCACGGCCGCCTCGAGGGTGCGCATCAGGGCGAACGTCGCCGCACGCGCGGGCCCGGCGCCCTGCAGCAGGACCCACAGCAGCACACCGGTGCCGAGGCATCCCACCGCCAGCGCGAATTCGAGCGCGACCCCTCCGGCGATCATCCCCGCGCCGTAGGCGGCGACCGCGGTGACAGAGGTCACGTGCGTGACGAGGTAGAGGATGCCTGCCGCGCGGGCGTGCTGGCGGGGGGAGTGGGCCATGGTCGTCTTCTCTCGGGTAGGTATACGGCGTATGCCACCGCACGAGGATCATGGTAGGTGTACGGTGTATACGTGTCAAACCCGCCCGCACGACCCCGCCTCGACCGCGCGAAGATCGTCGCGTCGGCCATCGAGCTGGCGGATGCGCTGGGCCTCGACGCCGTGAGCATGCGCCACGTCGCCGACCGCCTGGGGGTGACGCCGATGGCGCTGTACAAGCACGTGGAGAACCGTGCCCAGCTCGTCGACGACATGCTCGACGGCGTGCTCGAGAGCATGTCGCCGGTGCCGCCCGCCTCGCCCGCCGCTCCCGTCGCTCCCGTCATCGACTGGTCCGACACCGTGCGCGCCCGCATCTTCGCTGCGCGCGACCTCCTCACCGCCCACCCCTGGGTGCGCGAGGCGATCGAGACGCGCGAGCGAGCCACCCCGCGCACGCTCGCGCACATGGATGCCCTCATGAGCGCCATGTTCGACGGCGGGCTCTCGGCTGACCTCGTGCACCATGCGATGCACGCACTCAGCACCCGCATGTGGGGCTTCACCCGCGATGTCCTGCCCACCCCCGAGGTTCCGGGCGACCCCGCCCGGCGGGCGCAGGCCATGGCCGACTTCGCGGTGGCCTATCCCGCGATCATCCGCATGGCGACGACATCGCCGCACGCGGGCGAGGCGTGCGACGACGAGGTCGAGTTCGTGTTCGCGCTGGATCTGATCCTCGCCGGCATCCAGCGTCTCCACGAGCGCGACTGGGAACGCTCGACCACCGCCCGAAGCATCCTCGGCTCCTGACCGGGGCCCGCTTCACTACCCGTTCCCGCACGCGAAGGCAAGCGTCTCCACGGATCGAAGCCTGCGGGATAGCGTCGCCCCGTGCAGACGAGATCGCAACCCGAGGCTGCGCGGCAGACCGTCGCCGATCGGATGCTCGTCGACCGCGCGGTTCAGGGCGATGCCGACGCCTTCGGCGAGCTGGTCCGGCGTCACTCCTCGCTCATGCGCGCGTACGTGTTCCGCATCGTCGGATCGCTGGCCGACACCGACGACGTCGTGCAAGAGGCGTTCGTCATCGCCTGGAAGCAGCTGCCGACGCTGCGCGACCCGTCGGCCGTGAAGGCCTGGCTCATGCGGATCGCCGGCCGCGAGGCGCTCACCTTCGTCTCGCGCAGGCCCGCCGAGGCGCTGCTCGACGACCACGTCGTCGCCCTGCCTGCCCGCACGCAACCCGAGCAGACGGCGATTCGGGGCGCACAGCTGCGCGCCCTGTCCGATGCGCTAGACAAGCTGAAGGAGGATCAGCGTCGCTGCTGGCTTCTGCGCGAGATCGCGGAATGCAGCTACGACGAGATCGCCGAGCAGATGGACATTCCCCCGAGCACAGTACGAGGCCTGCTCGCCCGAGCGCGCGCGAGCATAGCGATCGAGATGGAGGGCTGGCGATGACAGACGACAGCATGGATGCCCTCGACTGCGGCCGCACGATCGAGGAGCTCAGCGCGTACCTCGAGTCGGGTCGCACCCCGGTCGATCCGCACATCGAGAGCTGCCCCGAGTGCCTCAACGCCATCGAGGCGCTCGAGCGGGTCGGCCAGCTCTCGCGGGATCTGATCGCCGACGATGCCGCGCACCTGCCGCGCCCGCCGCAGAGCTGGTTCGAGGGCATCCTCTCCGCGATCCACTCCGAGCTGCGCGCCGGGCGGAGCTTCCCCATCCACCACCCCGACCCGAGGGTGACGATCACCGTCACCGAGGGCGCCGTCCGCGCGCTCGTCCGCACGAGCGCCGATGCCCTGGACGGCATCTACATCGGCCGCACCGAGATCATCGGCGACGCCGAGACGCCGGGCGCTCCGGTGCAGATCGAGCTGACGGCATCCGTCGCCTGGGGACGGTCGATCCCCGATCTCACCGCGTCGCTGCGCGAGCTCGTCTATCGGGTGCTCGCGCAGCACACCGAGCTCAACGTCACCGCCGTCAACGTCGCCGTGGACGAGCTGCACGGCATCACCCCCGCGGGAGAGCCCGAATGAACGAGATCCCCGCCGACGACCTCGTCGCCCGCGTCCGCGCTGTCGACGGCGTGACCGACGTCTACTCGCCGCATTCGGCGCTGGCGCGGATCCCCGGCCTCATCGCCGCGGCGCGGGGCACCGCCGACGAGCGGACCGCCGAGGTCGCCGTCTCGATCCGAGATGGCGTCCCCGTCGTCGCCGCGCGCGTCGCGACCTCGATCGACGACAGCACCGCCGACTCAGCCCGCCGCGTGGCCGACGCCCTGCTCGCGAGCACTCCGCCGGATGCCACGATCACGATCCAGGTCGCACGCATCCACTGACGCCGCGCGAAACTCGTCCGAACTTTTTTGTGACGAATCCGCGCACTTCCTCCTCGTATGTATGAGGCCGAAAGAACCGGCCCGGTGGCATCCGATCGGATGCCACCCGCAACGCGAACAGACAGAGGACACGTCATGGCTACCGATGACCAGAAGACCCCGACCACCGCCGTCAGCACCGGGAAGAACGCCGTGGCATCCGCCCCCCGCGTCGACCGTTCATTCGGCACGTCGCAGACCGCCGCCACCGAGACGGCAGCCGGCACCACCGTGATCGCCGATGGCGTCGTGGCCAAGGTCGCCGGCATCGCGGCTCGCGAGGTGCGGGGCGTGTACGCGCTCGGCGGCGGCGGAGCGCGCGCGTTCGGTGCGATCCGCGACGCCGTCAACGCCACCGACCTGACGCAGGGCGTCAAGGTCGAGGTCGGCGAGACGCAGGCCGCCGTCGACATCACCATCGTCGTCGAGTACCCGACCCCGGTGCACGAGGTCGCGTCGAACGTCCGCTCGGCGGTCACCACCGCGATCACGCGCCTGGTCGGTCTCGAGGTCGTCGAGGTCAACGTCGAGGTCAACGACGTGCACCTGCCCAGCGACGACAGCAGCGACACCGAAGAGTCGCGCGTCGCATGACCGCCACCGTCACCGGCGCCCTCGTCGGCGCCATCCTGGCCGCAGCCGCGCTCGTGTTCGGGTTCTGGGGATTCCTCCTCGTCGCCCTGTTCATGGCGATCGGAGCGGTCGTCGGTCGGATCGCGTCCGGCCAGCTCGATGTCCGGGCTGTGACCGACGCCTTCACGGGTCGGCGCACGTCCTGATGACCGGCGCGGGCGGCCGCATCGACATCAAGGATCGCGTGTTCGTGAAGGTCACGCAGGAGGCATCCGCCGGGCTCATCGGCGTGCCGCGTGGCGACGTGTCGGCGGATGTCTCGAACCTCCGGGGCGGGCTCGTCGTGCGGCTGTCGACACCGCTGCCGATCCCCGACCTCGACGACCTCGCAGCCGTTGAGGCCGAGCCGCCGCTGCTCGAGCGCGCCGCACGCCTGCAAGAAGACCTGCAGGGCCGCCTGACGCACCTGCTCGGTCGGGAGATCGCGCGGATCGACCTCACCATCACCGGCGCCACCATCCCGGAAAGGAAGCGAGTCCGATGAGCACCTCGGCGCTCCGCCGCGTCGTGCGGCGTGAGACCCACTCACCGCGCACCGTGGCGATGTTCGTCGCGGTGATCGTGCTGATCCTCGCGCTCGGGTACGTCGCGGTCGAGATCGTGCTGTACCTGGCCGGTCAGCCCGCGCTGCTGCTCGGGCCGGGCGCGGGCCTGGCGTGGCTCGTCGGGCTTCCGACCGCGCAGCCGGCCGGCCTCGTCACCGCGGGCGCCGCCGTGCTCGCCCTCGTCGGCCTGGTGCTGATGGTGCTGGCCGTGACGCCCGGACGGCTCTCGAAGCAGGTGGTGCAATGGGGTGAGCGTGCCGTCGTCGTCGACAACGGCGTCGTCGCGGCATCCCTCGCGCAGCACGTCAGCGACGAGACCGGCATCGCCCGCGAGAACATCGTCGTCGGAGTCGGCCATCGCACCGCCGACGTCACCGTGCGACCGGGCGCGGACGTGCCTCTCGAGGCGTCCGATGTGCAGCGCATCGCGGATGCCGAGGTCGAGTCGTACCAGCTTGCCCGCAGCCTCACGACGCGCGTGCGCATCGAACGACCGAAGGAAAGCGAGGTCGACGCGTGAACAACACCAATCGCGCCTTGAACCGCATCGTGCTGTTCCTCATCGGGATCGTCCTGCTCGCGCTCGGCGCGCTCGGGGTCGCGATCACGGCATGGCCGACGGCGGCAGAGCTCTGGTCGACGGCGGGAGAGTCCGCCGAGGGCTGGCTCGCACAGGCGGTGCAGGCCACGGCCATCGCCGGCACCTCGCTGAGCTGGATCGCTCTCGGTGCCGTGGCAGCGGTGGCCGTCGTCATCGTGCTTCTGATCCTCGCGCTGACCAGCGTGAGTGGACGCCGGTCGAAGACCGTGTTGCGCTCGAGCAGCGCACAGAACCCGCTCGGACGCGTCACCGTGACCGAATCGTTCGTCTCGGACGCGCTGAAGAACTCGCTCGCGAGGAAGGACGAGGTTCTCTCGTCGCGCGTCACGGCAAGCACGATCCGCGACGAGCCGGTTCTCCACGTGAGCGTGACTCCGCGGCAGAACACGAGCCCACGTCAGATCGTGGAGCACGTCGACCGTCTGGTCTCGCACCTCGCCCTGCTCACGGGGGAAGACACGGCGACGTACATCTCGGTGCACTCGGGCATCCGGGCCCGGCTCGCGCACGACCAGCGCCGCCTCTCCTGACGCGCGGGAAACACGCGAAGAACCTCGGGGTCGTCTGGGCACGACCCCGAGGTTCCGGCTCGCGCCGCTCCCCCCGGTGCGGGCGAGTCAGCCCCCGATCGGGGTGGGGGTGGTCGGGTTCGGCGGCACCGGCAGCGAGCCGTTGATCCGGTTCTGCGCCTGGCACTGGCTGGTGCAGTTCGTCGCGCCGGCCGACAGCTCGATGGCATCCTCGCCGAGCACGCCGCCCAGGCGGCCGCCGGGCTGGACGATCCACTTCGTGACGGTGCCTGTCTGCAGCGTCTTGACGGCGACCTGCGGGCTGTCCTTGCCGAGCAGCATCTGGTGCGCGCCGGCTCCGCTCGTCACGGCGTCGGTCCCGTCGCCGAAGTTGATCTTGCCGGTGAACTGATTGACGAAGTAGAAGAGCCCGGCGCCGAGGGTGTGCGTCAGCTCGACGGGGCCGGCGAACTCGGGCTCCATCTGGAAGATGCCGCCCTGCGCGCCGTCCTTCGCCTGGATCTTGAGCTTGCCCGCCGAGGTCGTGAAGATCGCGACGAGCGTGTCGTCCCTGACCTCGAGCTTCGACAGCTGTACGCCCGCGCGCTGCGCCGCCGTCAGCGTCGGCACCTTCGAGGCGAACACGACGGTGGGTTTCGTGACCATGCGCTGCGTGTCGGCGGCACCGGTGAGGGTGTAGTCGTAGACGCCGAGGGTCGCGGGATCGATCGTGAACCCGTTGTTGCGGCCCGAGACCGTGATGGTGCCGCTGACCGCGACGTTCTGGAGCTTCAGGTCCTTGCCGGCCGCGGGGTTGTACGTCGTGCCGTTGACGGTCACGGCGTAGTCGCCGCCGGCAGAGGTCGTCTTCGCCTGCGCGGCGCCGCCGCCGAGCAGCATGCCGGATGCCGCCAGAACGGCGGTCACCGCGATCGCGGTGCGCCGGGAGATGGTGTGTCTGTTCATGGGATGCCTCGTTTCGTCGGATGAGCATGCTCACTCTGCGGGCGCGGCACGGCCTCGGTCCATCGGACTTTGGTCGTAGGACCATCGTCCGATGGTGGCGAATCCGGCACTCGGCGATGGTGGAAACACGTGAGAATGAGCGAAAGGCACAATCATGAACAAACGAATCCTCCTCGGCGCCAGCGCCCTCGTCCTCGTGGCGACGCCCGCTGTGGTCGGGCTGTGGGGCAATGCGTCCTTTGCGCAGTCCGTCCCCGTGCGGGTGCCGGCGTCGGTAGCGACGGCGTCGCCGACCGCGATGCCGTCGCCGACTGCGACGCCCTCGCCGTCGGCGTCGATCGACGACCATGGCGGGGACGTCCCGCGCGATCAGCGAGTGGAGCCGGGCGACGACCGACGCACCGGCGGTTCGGACGACTCGGGCGGCTCGGGCTCAGGCTCGGGTCAAGGCACGGATGACTCGGTGCGCTCGGGCTCGGACGACTCCGCAGGTTCGAATTCGGGTCGGGGTTCGGACGATTCGGGCCGGGGTTCGGATGACTCGGGAAGCTCGGGTTCAGGCTCGGGTCGCGGCTCGGATGACTCCGGCAGCGGCCACGGCGGGCACGGCGGAGACGACTGAGTGATCTCAGACACCCTCCCGCTCCCGCCGCCGTCGGACTCCGACGGCGGCGGTGACCGTGCGCGCTGGCGGGTGCTGGTCGCTGCCCCCGACGAAGATGCGACGGCGCGTGCGCCGCTGAGCACGCGGGCGATCGTGGTCCGACTCGCGGCGGGTCTCGTGGCCGTCCTCGTGGTCGTGGGGCTGCTCGCGACCTTCGCCGCGCAATGGCTCGCCGAGCGCGAAGCCGTCAACGATGCGGCCGCCGTCACCGATGTGCTCGCCGACGCGGTCATCCAGCCCGCGCTGACCACGGCGCTCGCCGACGGCAGCGCCAAGGCGGCCGCGGCGATGGACGAGCTCGTACGCGCGCACGTGCTGGGCGACGATGTCGTGCGGGTCAAGATCTGGAGCCCCGACGGAACGGTGCTGTACGCCGACGAGCCGCAGCTCATCGGCCGCACGTTCGCGCTCGATGAAGAGCAGCGACAGGCCCTCATCGACCCCGCGACCCACGCCGCCGTATCCGATCTGTCTGAGGCCGAGAACGAGTTCGAGTCGGAGACCCGACTGCTCGAGGTGTACCGACCCGTCTGGACCCCCGACGGGCGGGAGCTGCTGTTCGAGGTGTACCTGCCCTATGACCCGGTCGCGGCGCGCTCGGCCGATCTGTGGCGCGGGTTCGCGGGGGTGACGACCAGCAGTCTGCTGCTTCTGGTCGCCTTGACCGCTCCGATCGTCTGGGGACTGCTGCGTCGCCTGCGCGGCGAAGAACGTCGCCGCACCGCCCTGCTCGAGCACGCGGTGGATGCCTCCGACGCGGAACGCCGCCGCATCGCCGGAACACTGCACGACGGGCCCGTGCAAGAGCTCGTGGCGACGAGCTTCGCGGCCGAGATCGCGGCCGAGGCGGCGACGAAGCGCGGCGACGATCCGTCGGCGAACGCGTTCCGCGACGTCGGCAACGCGGTGCGCGGGAACATCCGCGTCCTTCGCTCGCTGCTCGTGGACATCTATCCCCCGAGTCTCCGCGCGGCGGGGCTGCGTCATGCCCTGCAGGATCTCGTCGCCACGGCACGGACGCGCGGGGTCGAGGTCGCGCTCGTGCTCGACGAAGACCTCCCGCCGATCTCCGAAGCGCACGAGCAGCTCATCTATCGCGTCGCGCAAGAGACCCTGCGCAACGCCGTGACGCACGCCGCACCCTGTGCGGTCGAGGTGCACCTGCGGCGCGAGGGCACCGACATCCTCCTCGATGTGACCGACGACGGGCCCGGCTTCGACCCCGACGCCGCCGCCGACCGTGCGGACGGCAACGTCGGCCACATCGGCACACGCGTGCTTCTCGACCTCAGCGCTCATGCCGGCGCAGAGCTGTCGCTGCGCACCGCGCCGGGGGCAGGTACCGCCTGGCGACTGCGCATTCCCGCCGCCGCCGTCCGAAAGGAAGGTGCTCGATGATCCGCGTCCTCATCGCCGATGACCACGCGATGGTCCGCGAGGGGCTCGCCAGCGTCCTCGCCGCCGACGGAGACATCGACGTCGTCGGCGTGGCGGCGAACGGGGCTGAGGCCGTCGACCTGGCGATCGAGCTCGAGCCCGACGTCGTCATGATGGACCTGTCGATGCCCGTCATGGACGGCATCGCGGCAGCACGAGGCATCCACGACGCCGTGCCGGCCGTGCGCATTCTCGTGCTCACCTCGTTCACCGACCGCGACCGCGTGCGTCGCGCGATCGAAGCCGGGGCGATCGGCTACCAGCTGAAGGATGCCGAGCCGTCAGACCTGCGCGCCGCCGTGCGCGCCGCGCACGCGGGGCACGCGCCGCTCGATGCGCGGGTCGCCGGCATCCTGCTGCCCGATCGGGCGACGCAGGATCCGTTGAGTGCGCGCGAGCGCGAGGTGCTCGCGCTGGTGGCGCAGGGGCTCGCGAACAAGCAGATCGCCCATCAGCTCGACATCGCCGAGCGGACGGTCAAGGCGCACCTGGGCAGCATCTTCCGCCAGCTCGGCGTCGCCGACCGAACGAGCGCGGCGATGTGGGCGCGCGACAACCTTCCCGAGACCTGAGACGGGAGCCGCGATGAGACCGCTGCGATACTCGATCAACGTCACGCTCGACGGGTGCTGCCACCACGAGGCGGGGCTCCCGCCCGACGACGAGTCGATGCGCTACTGGACCGACGAGATGACGCGAGCGGATGCCTTGCTGTTCGGCCGGACCACCTACGAGATGATGCAGTCCGCGTGGCGCCGACCGTCAGACGGCGCGTGGCCCGAGTGGATGGGCGCATGGCAGATCCCCTTCGCCGAGGCGATCGATGGGGCGAGGAAGCACGTCGTGTCGAGCACGCTGAGCGCCCCCGACTGGAACGCCGAGCTCGTGCGCGGCGACCTCGAACAGGCGATCCGGCGGCTGAAGCAGGAACCGGGCGAAGGGCTGTGGGTCGGCGGCGTGACCCTGCCCCGGGCGCTCGCCGAGTGGGGCCTGATCGACGAGTACGAGTTCGTCGTACAGCCGGTCATCGCGGGCCATGGACCCACGCTGCTCGCGGGGCTCCGCGAGCGCATCGCGCTCGAGCTCGTGGCGCGTCGGGAGTTCGGCTCGGGTGCAGTCGCTCTGCGCTACCGACCGGTGACCGCGGCGTGACGCCGGTGACCGTCGGCTGACGGCTCGCGGCCCGATGTCGGCGGGGCACGCGAGACTGGGGGTATGACCACGACGACGCCCACCCGTTCCGAGGCGTTGGACGTGCTGCGCACCCTGGTCGGGCGGGATGACGCCGACTTCCATGACGGGCAGTTCGAGGCGATCGAGGCGCTCGTCGACGGGCACCGCCGCGCGCTCGTGGTGCAGCGCACGGGGTGGGGCAAGTCGGCGGTGTACTTCGTCGCGACGCTGCTGCTGCGTCGGCGCGGCACCGGTCCGACGATCCTCGTCTCGCCGCTGCTGGCGCTGATGCGCGATCAGATCGCCGCGGCCCAGCGCGCCGGCGTGCGTGCCGTCGCGATCAACTCGACGAACGCGCACGAGTGGACGGATGTGCTCGCCGCGCTCGATCGTGACGAGGTCGACGTGCTGCTCGTGTCGCCCGAGCGGCTCAACAATCCGTCGTTCCGCGACGAGCAGCTGCCGCAGCTGGTCGCGCGCGTGGGGCTGCTCGTGGTCGACGAGGCACACTGCATCAGCGACTGGGGCCACGACTTCCGCCCCGACTACCGGCGCCTGCGCGACCTGATCGCGCGCATTCCGGGCGGCGTGCCCGTGCTCGCCACCACGGCGACCGCCAACAGCCGCGTCGTGGCCGACGTCGCCGAGCAGCTCGGCGCGCTCGATCAGAGCGGTGCGGCGCCCGAGGTGCTCGTGATCCGCGGTCCCCTTGCGCGCACCTCGCTGCGGCTGGGTGTGCTGCGCCTGCCGAACGCGCAGAGCCGTCTCGCGTGGCTGCTCAGTCACCTGGGCGACCTGCCCGGTTCGGGCATCATCTACACGCTGACCGTGGCGGCCGCGAACGACACCGCGCGGCTGCTGCGCGAGCGCGGCTACGACGTGCGCGCGTACACGGGCCAGACCGACACCGACGAGCGGGAAGAGTCGGAGTCGCTGCTGAAGGCGAACCGCGTGAAAGCTCTGGTGGCCACGAGCGCGCTCGGCATGGGCTTCGACAAGCCCGACCTCGGGTTCGTCGTGCACCTCGGCGCGCCCTCGTCGCCCGTGTCCTACTACCAGCAGGTCGGTCGCGCCGGGCGCGCCACCGCCTCGGCCGACGTGCTGCTGCTGCCCGGCGTCGAAGACCGCGACATCTGGCACTACTTCGCGACCGCGTCGATGCCCGACCAGGGCCGTGCCGAGCGCGTGCTGACGGCGCTCGGCGCGTCGCCGAAGCCGCTGTCGACGGCCGCGCTCGAGGCGGTCGTCGACATCCGTCGCACGCCGCTCGAGCTGCTGCTGAAGGTGCTCGACGTCGACGGTGCGGCAGGTCGCGTGCAGGGCGGCTGGTCGGCGACCGGTCAGCCGTGGGCGTACGACGCCGAGCGCTACGCGCGCATCGCCGCCGAGCGCGTCGCCGAACAGCAGCACATGCTGGAGTACGAGCGGACGGATGCCTGCCGCATGGCGTTCCTGCAGCGCGCGCTCGAAGACGACACCGCGGCGCCCTGCGGTCGCTGCGACAACTGCGCGGGCACGTGGTATCCCACGGGAATCGGTGCGGATGCCACGACAGCCGCCGCCTCGTCGCTCGACCGCGTGGGCGTGCCGATCGAACCGCGTCGGCAGTGGCCGACGGGCGCCGATCGACTGGGCGTGCCCGTGCGAGGTCGGATCCCGGCCGAGGAACAGCACGACGAAGGCCGCGCGCTCGCGCGGCTCACCGACCTCGGCTGGGGCGGAGCGCTGCGCGAGATGTTCGCGGCCGGGGCATCCGACGGTCCCGTTCCCCCGAACGTGCTCGCCGCCTGCGTGCGGGTGCTCGCCGACTGGGGGTGGGCGGATCGCCCCGTCGGCGTCGTGGCGATCCCGTCGCGCTCGAAGCCGCAGCTCGGCGGCTCGCTCGCCCGCGGCCTCGCCGACATCGGGCGTCTGCCCCTGATCGGCACCCTCGACCTCGTCGATGGCGGGCCGACGAACGGGCCCGGCGGCAACAGCGTCTTCCGTCTGGCGGGGGTGTGGCAGCGCTTCAGCGCCGAGGCACTGGACGTGCCCGCGGGGCCGATCCTGCTCGTGGACGACCTCGTCGACAGCCGGTGGACCATCACCGTCGCCGCGCGCGAGCTGCGCCGTGCCGGCGCCACGGCGGTGCTGCCGTTCGCGCTCGCGTTGCGCGGGTGAGGTGCGCGCATCGGCGCATCTAGAATTCGGGCATGACGAATGAGGTTCCGATCGAAGACGTGTCGATCGGCGGCGATGGCATCCGACTCGGGCAGTTCCTGAAGTTCGCCAGCGTGCTCGACTCGGGCGGCGACGTGAAGGAGGCGATCATCGACGGGTTCGTCACGGTGAACGGCGAGGTCGATCGCCGCCGCGGCCGGCAGCTGCAGCTCGGCGACGTGGTGGGGTTCGAAGACCGCCGCGTGCGGGTGTGCGCTTGAGCTGAACGCTACGCCGGCTCGGTGGTGCGGATCAGGCCGCAGTTCACGCACGACCACGCGACGAGGAACTTCTCGTCGTCGAGGATCTCGAACCTCAGCGGATCGCCGCAGGTCGGGCACGTCCACGGCTCAGGCGCGTGCGTGTTCTTACCGGACATCGACGTCGATGCCTTCCCCCTCACTTGCCCGCTTCAACCGCGTCAAGTGGTAGTGCCACCCCTCCTCGTGCTCGTCCGGCAGCGAGAGCGAGCTTTGCGCACGGGAGAATCCGGTCTCGGTGAGGGTTACGACGGTGAATGATCGTTCCGTGGTCAAGCGGATGACGACGTCGAGGGGACCACTCCAGCTCGGCTCGGTCCATTCGAACGCGAGAAGGCTGGGCTCTTCACAGCGGGTCACGCTGCCCGTTGCGGTCGCCTGGACACCTTCCTCCATCCAGGTCTCGGTAAGCGGCGAGCCGACAACGGCGTCAAAGCGCAACCCAGGCCACCACATGTCGCGCTTCACCGTCAGGAACAGCCAGACGATCTCAGCGGGCGCGGCGATTCGAGTCCCTACCGCTACGGAATCGCGAACCACGCACCAACGCTACCCATCCGAACGGCACTCGTCGCCCGACGGTCTAGAACGGCGCCGGATCGCCCGGGTCGTAGCGTGCGCCGAGGAGGCGCGCCCAGGGTCGCCGGTCGACGCCCACTGTGACGGGTGGTGCGTTGTTTCGGTATTTTCGCTTCGTCGGCGAGGTGAACTCGAGCGCGCCGCCGCCGAGTTGCACGACCGTCCACTGGGACGCGTGTTTCAGGGTGTGGTGGTGCGGACAGAGCATCTCGAGGTTGCGGGAGCAGGTCGGTCCGCCCTCTTCCCACGGCACGGTGTGGTCGGCATCGCAGGCATGCGCGCGGCGTCGGCAACCCGGCCAGCGGCAGTGCTGGTCGCGCGCCTGGAGCAGGCGGCGAAGCCGTTTCGATGGCCGGTAGGTGTCGAGGCGGAGCGGCTCGGCAGTGATGGGGTCGGTCATGACGCGCTGCCAGGCAGCGGCCGCGCCCGCCAGGATGCGGGCGGTCTCGGCATCGATGGGAGCCTCGCCGTCGAGCAGCGCGGGCTCATCGCCCCGGCCAATCAGGGTGAGGATCGGGATGGTGACCTGCACAGCCGCGCGGATCGCGCCCAGACCGGCGTCTTCGTCGAGGGCGGGCTGCCCCGTGAGGAGCAGATCGGTCATGATGTCGGCGCGGCGCTGATCCATGGTGCGCTCGTCGGGCTCGTCGGGCTCGTCGGGCTCGGGCTCCGGCTCGGGCCCGTCCCCAGGTTCGACATCAGGAAGCGCGGCCTGCGCAGTGGCCATGTGGGCGATGCGGTCGTAGATCCCGTGGATGAGGGCCGCCGGGCCGTCGAGCAGCAGGCGCGAGAGCCCGTCGTCGAGGTCGAACATGCGTACCCGGCGTTCCGCGAGCGCACGACGCTGGCTCTCTTCGACGATGTCGGGTTGCAGGCGGGCAGCGATGATCCGCGCCATCACGCGGGTGCCGGCCGCGGTGTCGGTTTCCGCGATCGGCAGCACCGCGGCCTCGTACTCGGCGCGGTGCGTGCGGTCGAGGGGCAGACCGGCATCGATGATCGCGGAGGCGTGCCGGTCATCGATCCGGCCCTCGCGCAGCGCGGCATAGGTTGCGGGGTACGAGCCGACGAGCGCTGCGGCATCTCCCAGCCACGACGACACCGTGCGCTCGGTGACGCGTAGTGCGGCCGAGAGCTCGGCCAGCACTTCGCGCAGGGGAATCGTGTCGCCGCGGTACCCGTCGCCCTTGCCACCGGCCGCACGGGCGGCGGCGCGCTGCTGCACCCGCAGCGCGATCAGCTCCAAGGCATGCGCGCAGATCTCGACCCGGTCGGCCTGCAGACGGCACATCTCGACACGGTTCGCCTCGGCCCGAGACACCAGCTCGGAGAGATCCGCCCAGTGCGGATCAACGCGTGGTGGATCGACGAGCGGCGGGTGCTGCTCTTCAGGGTGCTGCGAATCGAACACGGGCGCTCCAAACGTCGAATCATTCAACGTCCGGTAGCATCGCCGGCTCTACCCTTGCGCCCACCTGAATGTCGTGACCGCCACATCCAGAATAGCAACTAAGGAGCAATATCTCTAGCAGATCAGGAAAACAACATAAGAAGATAAATACGACCCGCGTCTCTTACCCTCGCCGCCGCGGTAACTTCGTGCAAGAGAACCAGCCCGAGAGAACCCCATGACCGCAGAGACGCCGAGCACGCACCGACGCCGCATCCACCCCGCGTGGTGGGTCGCCGCGGTGGCCTTCCTCGCGCTGCTCGCCGCCGCGGGGTTCCGTGCCGCCCCGGGCGCGCTCATGGTGCCGCTGCACGACGAGTTCGGCTGGTCGACGACCGTGATGTCGCTCGCCGTGAGCATCAACCTGCTGCTCTACGGCCTCACCGCGCCGTTCGCCGCGGCGCTGATGGACCGCTTCGGCGTGCGCCAGGTCGTCGCCGTCGCGCTCGTGCTGATCGCGCTCGGCGCCGGCGGCAGCGTCGCGGTCACGCAGTCGTGGCAGCTGGTCGTGTTCTGGGGCGTGCTGATCGGCCTCGGCACCGGATCGATGGCGCTCGTGTTCGCGGCGACGATCGCGAACCGCTGGTTCGTGCACCGGCGGGGGCTCGTCATGGGCATCCTCACCGCGGGCTCGGCGACCGGGCAGCTCATCTTCCTGCCGATCGTGGCCGACCTCGCGAGCTCGTCGGGGTGGCGCGTGGCATCCCTCGTCATCGCGGCCGTGGCGCTCGCCGCTGTGCCGATCGTGTGGCTCGTGCTACGCGACCAGCCCGCCGATCTCGGCGTGCTGCCGTACGGCGCCGATCCCGCCACCTACACCGCACCAGAGCGCCCCACCGGCAACGCCGCGAAGCGCGCCCTCGACGGCCTCGCCTACGCCGCGAAGACCCGCTCGTTCTGGGCGCTCGCGGCGGCCTTCGCGATCTGCGGCGCGACGACGAACGGGCTCATCGGCATCCACTTCATTCCCTCCGCGCACGATCACGGCATGGCCACGACCACCGCGGCGGGGCTGCTTGCCGTCGTCGGCGTCTTCGACATCGTCGGCACGGTGGCCTCGGGCTGGCTCACCGACAAATTCGATCCGCGCGTGCTCTTGGTCGCCTACTACGCGTTCCGCGGCGTCGGACTCGTCCTGCTGCCGGTGCTGCTGTCGGATGCCGTGCATCCGAGCATCGTGCTGTTCGTCGTCGTCTACGGGCTCGACTGGGTCGCGACGGTGCCCCCGACGGCGGCGCTCTGCCGCGAGATCTTCGGCGAGCGCGGCACGATCGTGTTCGGCTGGGTGTTCGCCTCGCACCAGATCGGCGCGGCCGCGGCAGCGCTCGGCGCCGGCGTCATCCGGGACACGTTCGGCACGTACACCTACGCCTGGTGGGGCGGCGCGGCGCTGTGCGCGATCGCCGCGCTGCTGTCGATCGTCGTCCGTCGGCGCCCGCACGAACCGGCCATGCTGAGCGCCGCGCGCTGAACGTCAGGCCAGGTCGAGCTGCACCCCCGGGTGTGCGGCGAAGACCTCGGTCACGAGGTCGAAGTACGTGCGGCCCGTTCCCGCATCGAGCTCGGCCAGCGCCGTGACGAAGCGTTCCACGTGGAACATCTCGGGGTGGGCGATCTTGCCGAGGTAGTACGCACGCGTGGCCTCGACCCCGAGCGCTGACTTCGCGTGGCCATGATCGCGCAGGATGATCACCGGCTCGTCGACGCCGTTCAGCTCGCCGATACCGCCGTAGAGGAGGTCATCGAGCGCATCCAGGCTCTCTCCGAGCATCCATTCCTCGTTCGGCATGAGAACGCGATTCAGCTCGCCGTAGAAGGAGGGGATGCCGTTGATGCGCCGCCCCTCGAGCACGAAGGTGCGACTCACCGGGCTTTGCCCGCTCACGCGGTGAGGGGTCGTTTCGCCTCCACGGGCGGCCGCCAGACGAGCACCGCGACGACGATGATCAGGGTCAGGGCGGTCGTCGCGATCGGCAGCGGCAGCAGCGGGTCGATCAGGATGAGCAGAGCGCCGACGGGTACGACGACGTTCACCACCGCATCGGCGCTGCGCCGGATCGCGAGCAGCCAGATGCCGAGCACGAACAGGGCGACCGGCACCGTGTAGGTGAACGCGGCCCAGGGCTCGTGCAGCTTGCTCTCGCCGGTGAGGATGTCGATCTCGACCTCGATGCCGGCCGAGAACGCCGCGGCCGCCGCAAAGACGAAGTAGTGCCCGTAGCCGTAGAACAGTGAGGCCCCCATTCCCCCGATCGCCCTGTGGTGGGGCGGCCAGAAGTAGATCCACCACAGCGCTGCCGTGGTCACCAGGGTCAGGGCCGCGAGGCCGATGAGCGACGCGATGTGCTCGCCCTTGTTCAACGCCTCGATGATCGCGTTCGCCGAGGCGAGCAGGCTCTCGCCGAGGACGATCAGGGTGAACAGACCGTACCGCTCGGTGATGTGGTGCGGATGCCACGGGGTCGTGCCGTTGCGCTCGGCGATGACCGGCACACCGATCTCGAGGAAGACGAGAACCACGATCGCGGCGGGGGCGACCGCGGAAGGAAGGAGGAGCGACAGCAGCCACAGCACCTGGACTATCGCGATGCCCTTGGCGTAGAACAGGGTCGTGCGATGGGTGGGGCCCGCCGCGCGCGAGGCGCGCAGCCACTGCGTCACCAGCGCAAGGCGCATCACCACGTAGCCGGCGATGCCGATGCGGAAGTCGCCGTGCTCGAAGATCGGCCCGATGCCGGCGGCGAAGACGAGCACGCCGCCCATCTGCAGGATCGTCAGTACGCGGTAGAGCCAGTCGTCGGTGTCGAACGAGGTGGCGAACCAAGTGAAGTTCATCCACGCCCACCAGATCGCGAAGAACACGATTCCGAACGTCAGGACGCCATGCACGACATGGTCGTTGGTGAGCTCGTGGTGCAGCTGGATCGACGCGATGCTGACGGCGACGACGAACACGAGGTCGAAGAACAGCTCGAGAGAGGATGCCGCGCGGTGCGGCTCGTGCGCGTCGCGCGGGCGCATCGGCACGAGGCGGAATCGGCCCGGCGCGGGCGGGGAGGTGGAGATCGACGAGGAAGTCACTGCGACAGGGTACCGGTGCGGCGCCCGCTCAGGCGCCCTCGGTACACTTTCCTGTGCCCGAAACGACCCCCGATCCCGCGAACGACCCGGCCGCGAACGACCCGGTCTCGATCGACCCGGCCGAGCTCGAGATCGCGCTGCGGGTCATCGAGGCGACGGCCTCGCTCGACGCCGACGACCCCAGCTACATCGCTCTGCGGCGCGCCACCGGCAAGATGTACAAGGACGTGAAGCGCCAGTCGCGCCGCGACAAGCGCCAGCGCATCGCCGACGCCGACAGGGCCGTCGTCGCCGCCACCGCCACGGGAGCCCCCGACCGGATCGACGACGAAACGCGGGGCATCCCGCTCGCGACCCGCACCGAGGCGCCGCACGCCGGCGAGCTCATCAAGCCGCGTGCCTGCTACATCTGCAAAGAGCAGTACACGCTCGTCGATGCGTTCTACCACCAGCTCTGCCCCGACTGCGCGGCGATGAGCCACGCCAAGCGCGACGCGCGCACCGACCTCACCGGGCGCCGCGCGCTGCTGACCGGCGGCCGGGCCAAGATCGGCATGTACATCGCGCTGCGACTGCTGCGCGACGGCGCGCACACGACGATCACGACGCGCTTCCCGCGCGACGCCGTGCGCCGGTTCTCGGCGCTGCCCGACAGCGCCGACTGGATTCACCGCCTGAAGATCGTCGGCATCGACCTGCGCGACCCCGCGCAGGTGATCGGGCTCGCCGACGCCGTGGCATCCGCGGGCCCCCTCGACATCCTGATCAACAACGCCGCGCAGACGGTGCGGCGTTCGGCCGGTGCGTACAAGCCGCTGGTGGATGCCGAGCTCGCGCCGCTGCCCACCGGACCGCTGCCCGAGCTGCTGACCTTCGGGCACACGAACGACGCTCACCCGCTCGCGCTCGCGCAGTCGGTGTCGAGCCACCCGATCCTCGCCGCCGCGGCGCGGACGGCCGACGAGCTCACCGCCGAGGCGATGGCCGCGGGGTCATCCTCACTCGAGCGGCTCGCCGCGGGCACCGCGATCGACGCGGGCGGGCTCGTGCCCGACGAGCATCACATCAACAGCTGGACCCAGTCGGTCGAGCAGGTCGAGCCCCTCGAGATGCTCGAGGTGCAGCTCGCGAACATGACCGCGCCCTTCCTGCTGGTCTCGCGCCTGCGCCCGGCGATGGCCGCATCGCCCGCCCGCCGCACCTACGTCGTGAACGTCTCGGCGATGGAGGGCGTGTTCGGCCGCGGGTACAAGGGCCCGGGGCATCCGCACACCAACATGGCGAAGGCCGCGCTCAACATGCTGACCCGCACGAGCGCGCGCGAGATGTTCGAGACCGACGGCATCCTGATGACGGCCGTCGACACCGGCTGGATCACCGACGAGCGCCCGCACTACACGAAGGTGCGCCTCGCCGAAGAGGGCTTCCACGCGCCGCTCGACCTCGTCGACGGCGCCGCGCGCGTGTACGACCCGATCGTGCGCGGCGAGGCCGGCGAAGATCTCTACGGCGTGTTCCTCAAGGACTATCGCAAGAGCTCGTGGTGAGTTCGAGCGGCGGCGGTCGCGGCGCGTGTCGCCGGCCTCAGCGCAACTGGTCGAGCAGCTCGAACGGTTCGGAGCCGGTCGCCTCGACGATCCGCCCGCCGGCGAGCCGATAGATCGCGAACTCCGCCACGTTCACGTGCCGGCGCGTGGCCGCGATCCCGCGGAATGCGCCGACCTGGGTTCCGCCGGCGCGCAGGTGCGCGGCGATGCGGTCGCCTTCGGCGACGAGCTGGATGCGCCGCCACCGCCAGTCCGGGAACGCCCGGAACAGGTCGCCGAGGTCGTCGATCCAGGCATCCGCCCCGCCGGGCAGGTGCGCGCGGCGCACGGTCGGCGCGAGGAACCCGCGGATCGCGTCGAGGTCGTGGCGGTTGCAGGCATCCAGGTAGTCGCCGAACCACTCGTGCATCTCCCAGGGCTCCACGCTCCCATTCTCCCGGTGATCGCGACCGGCGACCGACGTACGCTGGCGGAATGGATGCCACGCCCGCGAGCGACGCCCGCGCCGCTCGCACCGCGCTCGAGACCGCCGACTGGCGCCGCCGCGTGTTCGCGCTCTACGACGCGGTGCGCGACGCGGCGTTACCCGAGGACGGTCATGCGCTGTGGCGCAGGGGACGCGACGAGCTGATGGCGAGCCACCCCGCGTCGCCCTTGCTGCCCGAAGCGCGTGGGGGCTTCGCCGGACTGCCGGTCGCGCCGTACGACCCGCGGTGGCGGTTCGAGCTGCCGATCCTGCCGGCAGCGCCGCACCGGCTCGAGGTGCCGACCGGCACCGACGGCACCGTGCCGTTCGACCGTATCGGCCGGGTCGAGATCCCCGAGGTCGGCAGTCTCGACGTGTGGCGCCTCGCCTCGTACGGCGGCGGCCTGTTCGTGCCGGTGCGCGACGCGCTGGCCGGCCACCCCGGCGGCACCTACGGCGGCGGCCGCTATCTGATCGACACGATCAAGGGCGCCGATCTCGGCGGCGACGCTGCGGCCGGCGCACTCACGATCGACCTCAACTTCGCGTACAACCCGTCGTGCGCGTACGACCCGGCCTGGGCGTGCCCGCTCGCCCCGCCCGGCAACGTGCTCGCCGCGGAGGTTCCGGTCGGCGAGCACTACCAGGGCTGAGGCGCTCCCGGTCAGTCGGCAGGCAGGAAATACTGCGCGGCCAGCGGAGCGACTTCGAGAGTGGATGCCTCGGCGCGCGTGACCCAGCGCAGCTCGGCGATTTCGGCGTCGGGCACGGGGGTCTGGTCGCCGATGTCGACGCGGAACACGTCGGCGATCACGAGGAACCCGGGCTCGTTGGCGGCGTGCGCCGTGAACTCGCCGAGCGGCTCGAGATCGTCGACGCTCACGCGAAGCCCCACCTCTTCGGCCAGCTCGCGCACGAGCGTCTGTGCCGCGGTCTCGCCCGCCTCGGGCTTGCCGCCTGGCTGCATGAGCGCCGTCGTGCCGGCCTTGCGTACGAGCAGCAGGCGCTCCACGCCATCCGGGGCATCCATGATCACTGCAGCCGACACACGGATCGAGCCGGTGGTGCCGGGTTCGACGTGCTCGGGGGTATCGCTCACCCTGGCACGCTAGCAGGGGCGGGCAGGGTCACCGAGGCGGGGCGTCGCCGCTGCCGCGCCACGCTCGCCACGCGGTGCTGGTGTCGCGCGTGAGGCCGGCGCCGACGACCATGCCGATCGCGATCGCGAGCAGCGACACGAGCATCTGCACGAGCAGATCGGTGCCGCCGCGCGACCCCTCCGCCACCTGACTGAGACCGATGAACCCCAGCGCGCCGGGAACGAGCAACCAGTAGGCGCAGGTCAACATCACCGCGGAGGGAGGGGCGGCCGGCAGGCGTCGCAGCAGCGCTACGAACACGATGACGACGAACGCGCCGACGAACCCCGACAGCTGGGCGCCGACGAGGTGGCTGCCCGCAAGCTGCGCACCGTAGGCGACGGCGAGGCTCACGACGATCCACGGGAAGGCGCCCTTCGGCGCGACCGAGAACAGGGTGTAGCCGAGCGCCGTGAGCGCGACACCGAGCCACGGCGCCCAGGCGCCGAGCTGGCTCTGCGGCGCGGCCCCGGCGGGAGCGCCGAAGATCGTGATGGCGGCGAAGAGTCCGAAAGCGAGCAGCCCGAGCTGCGCGCCCCCGTAGATGAGCCGGCTTGCGCCCGCCACCACCTGATTGCCCGTGAGCTCGACAGCCGCGAGTGTCAGGGTCAGGCCCGGCAGCAGGCTCACGAGGGCCGGGGTCACGAGCCGGATCGCGTCATCGCCGACGAGCGGGGCGAGCACGGCGATCGTCAGCGAGGTGACCCCGAACGCCGCCGCGATCGGCAGGATCAGGGCGAGCGTCGGCACCCGCGGGCCGTAGACGACCACGACCCCCACCAGCAGCCCGAGCACGGCGTAGATCGGCAGGGCCGACGCGATCGGATCGAGCACCAGGCCGAAGCCGATCGTGAGGATCATGTGGCCGAGCAGTCGGACGGCGCTGTTGAAGCGCGGCGCGCTGCCCTCGACGGCCCGCAGCCGCTGCACGACGTCGGCCGGTGGGGGGTGCTCGGCGGTCGCCCGCGCGAGTGCGCGCTCGACCTCGCCTGCCTGGTCGAGGCGCAGCGCCGCGCTCGTGACGGGGAAGAGGGCCGTCCGCGCCGCATCGCGGGGGTCGTCGATCATCACGAGCGTCGGCAGCACGAAGCAGCGGATGTCCGGGCGGTCGTAGGCGCGGGCGAGATCACGCAGCGTCACCTCGACGGCGCTCGTGGCGCGCGACGAGCGCAGCAACGCGGCCCCCGCCTCGCCCAGGAGCTCGGAGAGGCCGGCATCGGCGCCCGCGTCGCCCGTGTCGGTCTGCGGCGCGCGAGCGGCGCCGAGCTGCCGACGTGCACGTCGGAGTCGTTGGATCCATCCCACGTCGCCGCTCCTTTCCGGCATCCGTCCGTGTGTGGGATGCCACGCTCAATCTCGCACATCGAGCGGTCGCCGTAGGGTGGAGATCATGTCGATCCCCGCTCCGCGCCCGCTCGTCCGTCGTGATCCGGAAGCACTCGGCATCCCGTCCGCGGCGCTCGTGGCGCTCGCCGACCGGCTCGAACGCGAGGGACTCGACCCGCATGCGCTGCTCGTCGCGCGCGGCGGCGAGGTCGCGTTCGAGACCGCATGGGCGCCCTACACGCTCGATCGCCCGGCGCTCGTCTACTCGGCATCCAAGACGTACACGTCGCTCGCGATCGGCTTCCTCGCCGACGAGGGGCGGATCGGGCTCGACGACGACGCCGCGACCCTGCTCGGCGTGCCGGGTGGTCACGGGATCACGGTGCGGCATCTGCTGACCATGAACACCGGGCACACCGCGGCGCAGCTCGACGCTCTCGGCGACGGGTGGGACGACCTGCTCGCCGCCCCGCCCGAGCGCGCGCCGGGCACGCACTTCGCGTACAACAGCCCGGCCACGTACACCCTCTCGCGGATCGTCACGGCCGTCACCGGTGAGCGCCTCACGGCATATCTGCGTCCGCGACTGCTCGATCCCCTCGGCATCGGCGACCGCTTCATGACGCCCATCGGGCCGGTCGACATGGGGGCATCCGGCTACCACCTCACCGTCGAGGATCTCGCCCGCACCGCCACGATGCTCGGCGCCGGCGGGGCCTTCGCGGGCGCGCAGGTCGCCCCCGCCTGGTACGTCGACGAGCTGAGCCGTCCCTGGTCGGTGACGGCGGACTTCGACGGCCCGCAGGCGGCCGAGGATGAGGTGAACGACTGGGCCCTCGGTTACGGCTATCAGGTGTGGCGCGGGCTGCACGGCTTCCGCCTCGACGGGGCAGCAGGCCAGTTCGGGCTGGTGCTTCCCGAGCACGACCTGGTCATCGCGTACCAGGGCGCGACCCTTGACACGCAGGCGACGCTGCGCGCCTTCTGGGCCTTCGTCGACGCGGTGGAGCCGCTGGATGCCGCGGATGCCTCGGGCGGTGCGGTCTCGACGGTCGCGGCGGCGGCATCCGCTCCCGCGGCGGCGACCGCCCGGGCAGCGACACCACACCAGACCCGCGACAGCTGGGACGCTCGTGCGTTGCTGCAGATCATGCCCGAGGCGCCCTTCGACGCCGACGGACTCGCGCTGACCGACACCGACGGCGGGTGGCTGCTCGCCCTGCCGGGGGCCGGGGAACTCGCGGTCGGCACCGAGTGGCGCCAGAGTGTGTCGCGAAAGCAGGCTGAACCGGGGGCCGAGCCCCTCTCAGCCCCCGAAATGATCGATCCAGCCTGCTTTCGCG
>JASCPF010000059.1 GCA_029959325.1 Microbacteriaceae bacterium PS02068 | reverse complement strand
CGGGGGCGGCCGGTTATTTTGTTTAAACCCCCCCCCCGCGTGGGGGGGGCCGGGCGCCCCCGCCGCCCCCCCACTTTCCCGCTCCCCCACGCGCCCTGACAGGAGTCGACGATGACTGATCCCACACTTCAGCAAGACCGCCCACACCATCCGGTGGAAGACCGCGCCACGGCCAAGCGCCGGAGGCGCGCAGAGGCGTGGGCCGAAGCGGCCGGTGCCGGCTGGAAGGTCTGGCTCGTCAAGATCGTCTGCCTGGGCATCATCGACGCCCTCGCGGTCTACGCGATTCTGGTGCTGCTCACGAGCGGGAGCGTCGTCGTTGCCGCGATCGTCGCCCTCGGCATCCTCGCCATCAACGTCGTCTATCTGAAGCCGGGGCTGCTCCCGGCGAAGTATCTGACGCCCGGCCTCGTCTTCCTCTTCGTCTTCCAGATCTTCGTCGTCCTCTATTGCATCTACATCGCATTCACGAACTACGGCTCGGGCCACGTCTCGACGAAGGACGACGCCGTCAACGCGCTCCTCATCCAGAACCAGCAGCGCGTCGAGGACTCCGCCGCCTACCCCCTGTCGGTCCTCGAGCAGAACGGGCAGTTCTTCTTCCTCGTGACCACACCCGACGGCGACGCCGAGCTCGGCGGCACCGACCGCCCGCTCGAGGCCGCGAAGGATGCAGAGTTCTCCGGCGACCGCGCCGTGTCGGTCCCCGGCTACACGACTCTCGACTTTGCTCAGCTGGTGGCGAACCAGTCGGCGATCACGGCGATCGCAGTCCCGTTCTCGGACGATCCGAACGACGGGACGATCCAGACCCGTGACGGCTCGACCGCCTACCAGTTCATCTCCACGCTCGTCTGGGATGCCTCCGCCGGAACCATGACCGACACGACCTCGGGTGTCGTGTACGCAGACAACGGCAACGGGTCTTTCGAATCCGCCGACGGGCAGACACTCGCCACCGGGTGGCAGGTTTGGGTGGGGATGGACAACTTCGTCCGGGCCTTCTCGACCGAGTCGATCCGCGGTCCGTTCATCGCCGTGACCCTGTGGACGTTCGCGTTCGCCATCCTGTCGGTCGCCACGACCTTCGTCCTGGGCCTGTTCCTCGCGATCGTATTCAACGATCCGCGGATGAAGAGCAGGAAGTATTACCGGGTCATCATGATCCTCCCCTACGCCTTCCCCGCCTTCTTGTCGGCCCTCGTTTGGCAGGGCATGTTCAACCAGGACTTCGGGTTCATCAACCAGACCCTGTTCGGTGGGGCATCCATACCCTGGCTGCAGGATCCGTGGTTGGCGAAGCTCTCGATTCTGATCGTGAACCTCTGGCTCGGCTTCCCGTATATGTTCCTCGTGACCACCGGAGCGATCCAGGCGATCCCGGAAGACATCCAAGAGGCCGGCAAGGTCGACGGCGCAGGCGTCTGGCAGATCTTCCGCCACATCAAGTTCCCGTTGCTGCTGGTCTCGGTGGCCCCGCTGCTGATCTCGTCGTTCGCGTTCAACTTCAACAACTTCAACCTGATCTACATGCTCACCGGCGGCGGCCCGCGATTTGCGGATGCCTCGATCAACGTCGGCGCCAGCGACATCCTGATCTCGATGGTCTACAAAGTCGCCTTCGTCGGAGCCGAGCGCGACTACGGCCTGGCGAGCGCCTTCTCGATCATCATCTTCGTGCTCGTGGCGGTCATCTCCTACCTGAGCTTCCGCCAGACCAAAGTCCTCGAGGAGCTGAACTGACATGAGCATCCAGGAAGCCGTTCCCACACCCGATGCCCTTTCCGGCGTCGCCGCCGCCGCACGGTCCAGGAGAGGGGGCGACTCGGGCAGCCGCGGCGCGGAGGAGCCGCGCCGCCCCTTCGGCCGCTGGTTCCGTGAGACGGGGTGGCGCCACATCGTGGGCGTCGTCATGCTCGTGTTCTCTGCGTTCCCCCTCGTCTACGTGCTCTCCGCCTCGCTGAACCCGGGCGGCACCCTTTTGACGGCGAACAGCCTGTTCTCGAACTTCGACATCGGCAGCTACATCGCGCTTTTCCAAGATCCTCTGCGCCCCTACGGTGCGTGGTTCGTCAACTCGATCTTCATCGGGCTCACCACATCGCTGTTCACCGTCGTGCTGTGTGCTCTGGCGGCCTACGCGTTCTCGCGTCTGCGCTTCACGGGGCGTCGCTTCGGACTGCTCACCCTGCTGTTGGTGCAGATGTTCCCGCAGCTGCTGGCGGTGGTCGCCATCTTCCTGCTGATGAGCGCCATCGGCGATATCTTCCCCGCGCTCGGTCTGAACTCGCAGATCGGTCTGATCATGGTCTACCTCGGCGGCGCGCTGGGCGTGAACACGTTCCTCATGTACGGGTTCTTCAACACCGTCCCGGCATCGATCGACGAAGCCGCCAAGATCGACGGCGCCGGCCACGCGCGGATCTTCTTCACGATCATCCTGCGCCTGGTCGCACCCGTGCTCGCGGTGATCGGACTGCTGTCGTTCATCGGCACGATGAACGACTTCCTCATCGCGTCGGTGATCCTCGTCGACCCCGACAAGCAGACTCTCGCCGTGGGGCTCTACCAGTTCGTGTCGCAGGAAACCGCCCGCAACTGGAGCGTCTTCGCCGCCGGGGCGGTGCTCGCCGCCATCCTTCCGATGGCGCTCTTCCTCTCCCTGCAGCGCTTCATCGTCGGCGGCCTGACCGCCGGTTCCGTCAAGTAAGACTCACCCATCGGGCGCCGTGCTGCGAAGGCGCGGCGTCCGATGACCGACACACAATTCAAGGGCTCTGTCACGCAACCGCGTGCAACCACGTCGCACCCCGCCGACGTCCGCGTCGGCACTGACGGGAAGTCCTTCCGTGAACACTGATACACACCGTCCCCACCACGACGGCTCTCCGCTCTACGTCTCGACTGACGACCCCCAGCAGGGCGAGGTCGTCACCGTGCGCCTGCGCGTGCCCGACGGGTATGGACCCGTCGCGCGCGTCGTGGTGCGCTCGAACCCCGATCACGAACCGGCGTGGGTCGAGGCGTCCCGTGATGGAAACGTCGACGGGTGGGAGTGGTGGACGGCGCACATCGCCGTCGCCAATCCCCGCCACGGCTATCGGTTCCACATCGTGCGGGACGACGGCGCCGTCGACGTGCTGAGTCAGGGCGGCCTCAGCGACATCGACGCCCTCGACGCCCAGGATTTCGCGCTCGTCGCCGGCAACCCGCCGCCGACCTGGATGGACGACACCGTCCTCTACCAGATCTTCCCCGACCGGTTCGCGCGCTCTGCCGCGGCCGATGAGCGCGAAATGCCGTCGTGGGCGATCCCCGCGGCGTGGGACGATCCGCTCGATCCCACGCACCCCGGTCGCAGTCGGCAGTACTTCGGCGGCGACCTCGATGGGGTCGTCGAGAAGCTCGACCACCTCGTGGATCTGGGCGTCACCGCGCTGTACCACACGCCGATCTTCCCGGCCGAGTCGAATCACCGCTACGACGCGTCACGCTTCGATGTGGTCGACCCCGCACTGGGCGGCGACGCCGCCTACCGGCGACTGATCGAGGCGGCGCACGCGCGCGGCATCCACGTCATCGGGGATCTCACCACCAACCATTCGGGCATCGCGCACGAGTGGTTCCGCGCCGCGTTCGGCCACCCCGGGGCTCCGGAGAGCGCGTTCTACTACTTCCTCGACGACGCGAACGCGACCTACGAGACCTGGCTCGACGCCGACACGCTGCCCAAGTTCGACTGGAGCAGCCCCGAGCTGCGCCGCCGCTTCATCGACGGCGCCGAGTCGGTCGTCGGCCGGTGGCTGCGGCCCCCCTCCGAAATCGACGGCTGGGGCATCGACGGCTGGCGCATCGACGTCGCCAACATGACCGGGCGGCTCGGGACCGTCGATCTGAACGCCGAGGTGCGCCAGACGCTCCGCCGCACGATGATCGACGTCGCGCCCGACACGCTGCTGCTGGCCGAGTCGACGAACGACGCCGCGACCGATCTGCAGGGTGACGCCTGGCACGGCGGCATGACCTACCCGGCGTTCACGCGCGGCGTGTGGGCGTGGCTCGCCGAGCCGCGAGGCATCCCGCACGACGGGCCCGACGGCGAGCCCACCGACGACATGTGGTTCTTCGGGCTGCCCACCGGCATGCCGACCTACACGGCGCGTCAGTTCGTCGCCCAGTACCAGCGTTTCACCAGCCAGGTGCCGTGGCGCGTGCAGCGCGGCACGATGGCGGCCCTCGACACGCACGACACGGCGCGTTTCGCGACGTATGCGGCGCCCGAGCGGATTCCGGTCGCGGTCGGCCTGTCGATGACGCTCCCGGGGATTCCCGTGGTCTACGCGGGCGACGAGTTCGGGCTCGACGCGGTCGACGGCGAGACGAGTCGCACCCCCGTGCCGTGGGATCGCGCCGATGACCCCGAGGTCGCCGCGCGGCGCTCGCTGTACCGCGATCTCATCGCGCTGCGCCGCGGCCACCCGGTGCTCGCCACCGGCGGGCTGCGGTGGCTGCACGTCGACGATGAGGGCGTGATCTTCATCCGCGAGGGCGCCGACGAGTCGGCGCTGGTGCTCGCGACGCGAGGCGGGGCGGATGCCACGCTGCCCGCACCGCTCGTCATCGGCGCCGCCGCGGCGACCGCGCTGTTCGGTTCGGCCACGCTGGCGACGGATCCCGACGGAGCAGTTCACGTCCGCGCGACCGGCCCGACCTTCGCCGCCTGGGCACTGCCGGGCGTGCGCGCGCCCGAGCCGAGCGCGCAGACTCACCCCCGCTCGGCAAGCACCGCCTGATACAGGTCGCGCGAGCTGAGTCCGGTCTGCCCGGCGACTTCTGCCGCGGCATCCTTGAGGCGCGTGCCGGATGCCACGAGCGCCTGCACCTGCACGACCGCGTCGCCCTGCGAGACCTCGCGCGCGGGCGCTCCCCCGACGACGACCACGATCTCGCCGCGGACGCCGTCAGCCGCCCACGCGGCAAGCGCGGCAAGCCCGTCGCGCACGACCTCTTCGTGCAGCTTGGTGAGCTCACGGCACACGGCAGCGGGGCGGTCATCCCCGAACGCGTCGGCCATCGCGGCGAGCGTCTCGGCGATGCGCGAGGGCGCCTCGAAGAACACCATCGTGCGAGGCTCGCCCGCCAGCGCCGCCAGCGCGCGGCGACGGTCGCCGGCCTTGCGCGGCAGGAACCCCTCGAACGTGAACCGGTCGGTCGGCAGCCCGGCGACGGCGAGCGCCGTCACGACCGCGCTCGGCCCGGGGATCGCGGTGACCGCCACGCCCTGCGCGATCGCCTCGACGACGAGGGCGTAGCCCGGGTCGCTGACCGTCGGCATCCCGGCGTCGCTCAGCACGAGCAGATCCTCATCGCGCGCCCGGGCGACCAGCTCGGCGGCCCGCTGACGCTCGTTGTGGTCGTGCAGCGCGAGCAGCTTCGGCCGGTTCGCGACGCCCAGCCCCTGCAGCAGCCGCTGCGTCGTGCGGGTGTCTTCCGCGGCGACGACGGTCGCGCTCTCGAGCGCCGCGATCAGCCGCGCCGAGGCATCCCCGAGATTTCCGATGGGGGTCGCGGCCAGGATGATCACCGCCCCAGCATAGGCTGGACGCCGTGACGACGACCGCCCCGCTGCTGCTGCCGGACGAACGGGTGTCGCGCTACGACGCGTGGCGCGCGCGCGTCGCGGGCGACCGTCGCCTGACGCGCCTGTACAGCTGGCTCGCGCCGGCGCTCGTGACACTGCTCGCCGGCATCCTGCGGTTCTGGAATCTGGGCCACCCGCACGCCCTGGTCTTCGACGAGACGTACTACGTGAAGGATGCCTGGAGCCAGTGGAACCTGGGCTACGCCGGCACGTGGCCGAGCGGTGCCGATGCGCGCTTCGTCGCGGGTGAGACGGGCATCTTCACCGCCGATCCGAGCTTCGTCGTGCATCCCCCGCTCGGGAAGTACCTGATCGGCGCCGGGATGTGGCTCTTCGGGCCGGAGAGCTCGGTCGGGTGGCGGTTCGCGACCGCCCTGTTCGGCACGGCGCTCGTGCTTGTGCTCTTCTTCCTCGCGAAGGCGCTGACGGGTTCGCTCGTCTTCGCGTCGATCGCCTCGTTCCTGCTGGCGATCGACGGGCTCGGCATCGTGATGAGCCGCGTGGCGCTGCTCGACATCTTCCTGGCGTTCTTCATCCTGCTGGCCTTCTGGTTCACGGTGCTCGATCGACGCCGCACGCTCGATCGCCTCGCCGACCGCACCGTGCTGCGGGAGCGCGATGGCGAGCCGCCTGCGTGGGGGGCGATCCTGTGGAACCGGCCGTGGATCATCGCGGCGGGTGCCGCAGCCGGCGCCGCCTCGGCCGTCAAGTGGTCGGGCGTCTGGGTGCTCGCCGCGATCGGCCTGTACCTCGTCGTCACCGACGCGCTCGAGAGGCGCCGACTCGGTGTCACTTTCTGGCCGACCGACGCGGTGCGACAGGGCCTGGCATCCTTCGTTCTGCTCGTGCCCGTCGCGTTCGTCGTCTACCTCGGCTCGTGGACGGGCTGGCTGCTCACTGAGGGCGGATACGACCGGCACGCGGCCGACGCGAGCCCCGCGACGGGCTTCTTCAGCTGGGTGCCGCTGCCGCTGCAGAGCCTCTGGAAGTACCACGAGACGATCCTGAACTCGATGGCGAACATGACCTCGCCGCACAGCTATGAGAGTCCCGCCTGGCAGTGGGCGCTGCTCTGGCGCCCGACCTCGATGTACGCGGGCGCGACGGCGACCGGCCAGAACGGCTGCACGGGCGGCAGCGCGGGATGCCTCGACATCCTCTACAGCATGCCGAATCCGCTCGTCTGGTACGCGAGCGTCGCGGCCGTGATCTACCTCGTCTACCGGTTCGCGATCGATCGCGACTGGCGCATCGCGGTGGTGCTGGTGGGCGTCGCCGCGACGTGGCTGCCTTGGCTCGCCTACCCCGAGCGGACGATCTTCCAGTTCTACACGATCGCGATCTGGCCGTTCCTGCTGCTGGCGCTCACCTTCGCGCTGCGCGCCGTCGCGGGTGAGGCGCACGCCGGGGCCGCACGCCGCACGTCGGGCCAGCGCGTGGTGCTGATCTTTCTGGCGGTCGTGGTCGTCCTGTCGATCTTCTGGTACCCGCTCTGGTCGGCGACGCAGGTGCCCTACGACTTCTACCGACTGCACAACTGGATGCAGGGCTGGGTGTAGATGCTCCGCGCAACACGTCGTCAGCGATCCACCCTGCTCGGGGTGGGTCTGCTGGCGGCGACCCTCCTTCTCGGCGGGTGCGGAATCCTCGCGTCTGCAGATCGTCCCTCGAGCACCCACGAAGGGCAGCCGGCCGTGATCTACCCTGAGATCCGAGAAGCCATCGCCGCGGTGGATCCGCGCGTCCAGGACGTCGGGATCACGACGAGTCTCTCAGGCGCGGCACGCGTCGTCACGGTCGGCGTCGCGTTGTCGGGCGATGAGCCCGTGAGCACGCAAACGCTCATCTCTTTCCTCGTGGCCGTGCGCGACGGGATCCCCAAGAACGTCGATCAGGTCGACCTGCTGGTACGCGACGACACAGAGAAGTCCCGCATCCTGGACATCTCCGCGGCCGTCGCGGGGCTCCCGTCCGACATCACGGTGCTGTACGACGGAGCGCTCACGATCATGCGCGCCGACCTCGACAAGCTGTGATCGGTCGCGCATCGAGCTCGTCACCTCGACCGGTCCCCTCGTCACCCCCGACCGATCCCCGAGCCTGCCCCGGCCGATCCCCGAGCCTGCCCGACCGGTCCCCGAGCCTGCCCGACCGGTCCCCGAGCGTGCCCCGGGGTCGTACGATGGAGGGCTATGCCTGCCGTCGAACCCGTGATCTCCTATCCGCCGGAGCTGCCCGTCAGCGCCGCGCGCGACGAGATCGCGCGCGCGATCGAGAGCCACCAGGTCGTCATCGTCGCGGGCGCGACGGGGTCGGGCAAAACCACCCAGCTGCCGAAGATCTGCCTCGAGCTCGGCCGCACGAAGATCGCGCATACGCAGCCGCGCCGCATCGCCGCCCGCACCATCGCCGAGCGCATCGCGCACGAGCTGCAGGTGCCCCTCGGCGGCGCGGTCGGCTACAAGGTGCGCTTCACCGACCAGGTCTCGGCTGAGACGAAGATCGCGCTCGTCACGGACGGCATCCTGCTGAACGAGATCCACCGCGACCGCCTGCTGCGCCGCTACGACACGATCATCGTCGACGAGGCGCACGAGCGCTCGCTCAACGTCGACTTCCTGCTCGGTTATCTCGCGCGCATCCTGCCCGAACGCCCCGATCTCAAGGTCATCATCACCTCGGCGACGATCGACCCCGAGAGCTTCGCAAAGCACTTCGCCGCCCCTCGACAAGCTCGGGGACCGGAGAACGCTCGGGGACCGGAGGACGATCCGACCCCCGCCCCGATCATCGAGGTCTCGGGGCGCACCTACCCCGTCGAGATCCGCTACCGCGGCCACGACGAGCAGGCCGACGACTCCGATGACGACGTCGACGCCCTGCTGGGCGCCCTGCGCGAGCTCGACCGCGAGGCCGACGGCGACGTGCTCGTCTTCCTGCCGGGTGAAGCCGAGATCCGGGATGCCATGGATGCCATCCGCGGCATGTACGCGCGCGACGCGCGGCCGACCGAGGTGCTGCCGCTGTACGGACGACTGTCCGCGGCCGAGCAGCACCGCGTCTTCGAACCGTCGGCGATCGCGGGGGTGCGCCGACGGATCATCCTCGCCACGAACGTCGCCGAGACGAGCCTCACCGTTCCCGGCATCCGCTACGTCATCGATGCCGGCACGGCGCGCATCTCGCGCTACAGCGTGCGCTCGAAGGTGCAGCAGCTGCCGATCGAGCCGATCTCGCAGGCATCCGCCCAGCAGCGGTCGGGGCGCGCGGGGCGCACCTCCGACGGCATCGCGATCCGGCTCTATTCTGAAGACGACTTCCTGGCGCGCCCCGAATACACCGAGCCCGAGATCCTGCGCACGTCGCTCGCGTCGGTCATCCTGCAGATGCTCGCCCTCGGGTTCGGTGACATCGAGGAGTTCCCCTTCCTCACGAAGCCCGACAGCCGCGGCGTCAAGGCCGCGTTCGAGCTGCTGACCGAACTGCGCGCCGTGACGGCGGACCGGCGCCTCACCAAGACCGGCCGCGAGATCGCGCGTCTGCCGATCGACCCGCGCTTCGCGCGCATGCTGCTCGAGGCGCGCCCGCATCGACGTCGTGGCGCCGGTGCTCGCGATCGTGGCGGGGCTCTCGATTCAAGACGTGCGGGAGCGTCCCTCGGCCGAGCAGGGTGCCGCGCGCGAGCAGGCCGACCGGCTGCACGCCCGCTTCGCCGACCCGACGAGCGACTTCCTCACCCTGCTGAACCTCTGGAACCACCTGCAGGAGCAGCAGCGCGAGATCGGCTCGAGCGCCTTCCGGCGGCTGTGCCGCGCGGAGTTCCTGAACTATGTACGCGTGCGGGAATGGTTCGACGTGCACCGGCAGCTGCGACAGCTGCTGGGGGTGAAGAGCGACCCCTCGAAATCGGTCGCCCCGCGAGCGAAGCGAGTCGAAACGTCGGCCGGCGCCGCCGACCCCGACCGGGTGCACCGCGCGATCCTCGCGGGGTTGCTCTCGCACCTCGGCATCCTCGACACCCGGTCCCTCGCCAAGACGAAGCCGACCGACAAGCGGAAGCCGATCGCACAGTACCGCGGCGCGCGCGGCGCGAGCTTCTCGATCTTTCCCGGTTCCGCGCTGCGAAAGGCCTCGCCCGACGCCGTGATGGCGGCCGAGCTCGTCGAGACCTCGCGCCTCTACGCGCGCACGGTCGCGGTCGTCGACCCCGCCTGGGCCGAAGAGCTCGCGGGCGACCTCGCCCATCGCAGCCTCAGCGATCCGCACTGGTCGAAGGATGCCGGGGCCGCCGTCGCCGCCGAGAAGGTGACGCTCTTCGGTGTCGAGATCATCCCGCGGCGGCGCGTGCAGCTCACCCGTATCGACCCCGAGCTCGCGCGCGAGCTGTTCCTGCGGCACGCGCTCGTCGACGGAGAGTGGAACACCGCGCACCTCGACAAGCGGCTCACCGCGTTCGAGCGGCGCAACCTCGAGCTGCGGCGGCGACTCGAGAAGGTCGAAGAGCGCGAGCGGCGCCGCGACATCCTCGTCGGCGACGAGGCGGTGTTCGCGTTCTACGACGCGCACGTGCCCGCCGACGTCGTCGATGTGCGCTCGTTCGAGACGTGGTGGCGCGAGGCATCCACCCGCACTCCGCGCCTGCTCGACCTGACGGAAGCCGACCTGCAAGACGACGCGTCGCGCACGGACGCGCGCGCGTTCCCGGGGCGGTGGGAGCAGGGTGACCAGGTGCTGACGCTCTCCTACCGCTTCGAACCGGGCGACCCCGAGGACGGCGTGAGCGTCGTGGCGCCGCTGCCGCTGCTGGCGGGGCTGCGGGCCGACGGGTTCGACTGGCAGGTGCCGGGCCTGCGCGCCGAGCTCATCACAGCGCTGCTCAAGGCGCTGCCGAAGGCTATCCGTCGACACGTCGTCCCGGCGGCCGACTGGGCGGCGAAGCTGGGTGACGAGCTGCGCGGTGAAGGCCCCGAAGACCGGCGCGGCCTGCCGCCGGTCTCGCTGCGCGCCGCGCTCGCCACACGCATCCAACGGGTCGCGAACCAGTCCGTGTCGGCGGCCGACTTCGACCTCGATCGCGTGCCCGCCCATCTGCTGATGACCTTCCGCGCGGTCGATCACCGCGGCCGCACGGTCGGCACCTCGCGCGATCTCGCCGAGCTGCAGGATCGCCTCGCCGGGCGAGCCCGCGAGCAGGTCGCCCGCGCCCTCACGGGCGATGCACGCACAGGCGCTGGCGCGCAGGCATCCCCTCGTCCCACAAAGGGTCGTTCCGGGCCCGCTCAGACCGCCATCTCTGGGACAAGCCCTGCCGGAAGTGGGACAACCCCCGCCGCGATCGCGGCCGCCGGTGTCGCCGAACGCACGGGCATCACCACGTGGGACCTCGGCACACTGCCCGAGGTCGTGGACACGCGCGTCGCGGGCGGGGTCGTCCGCGGCTACCCCGCGCTGGTCGACGAGAAGACGAGCGTGGCGCTGCGCATCGAGGCGACGCCCGAGCGCGCTGCGCGGCTCACGCACGCCGGAGTGCGGCGCCTGCTGCTACTCGCGGTGGCCTCCCCCAGCGCGTACGTGCTCGAGCATCTGACGGCGCCCGAGAAGCTGTCGCTCGCGGCATCCCCCTATCCTTCGGCGAAGGCGCTGATCGAGGATGCCCGTGTCGCCGTCGCCGACGCCATGATGGCCCGCACGGCGCCTTCGGGCGTGCGCACGCCCGAGCAGTTCGCCGCCGTGCGCGACGCGTTCTCGGCCGCCGTCGTCGACGAGCTGTTCCAGGCGGTGTCGCTCACGGCGCGCATCCTCACGCTGCAGCGCGACGTCGAGCGCGCGATCAAGGCCCAGAACTCGATGACGCTGCTCGCCGCGCTGGGTGACGTGAAGTCGCAGCTCGGCGGGCTCGTCTTCCCGGGGTTCATCGCCCGTATCGGACTCACGCGGCTCGCCCACGTGCCGCGCTACCTGCAGGGTGCGCTGATCCGCGTCCAGGGCCTCGCCGACAACCCGGGCCGCGACCGGCAGCGCCTCACGGAGTTCGAGCGCGCGGCATCCCTCTATGCGGATGCCGACGGCACGCTCCCGCTCGAGCCGGATGCCGCGCCCGGCATCGCCCGCGCGCGCTGGCTGCTCGAGGAGTACCGCGTGAGCCTCTTCGCCCAGCAGCTCGGCACCGCGGAGCAGGTCTCGCTGCCGCGCATCACGAAGGCGCTCGCCGGCGCCGACTGACCCCCGGCCCCGCGGCCGGCGCCAAGAAGTGGGCGCTTCTCGCGGGCATCACCCACCATTTCCACACCACGCGCCAACTCCGGCCGCGCGGGCCTCAGCTCCGCGCCAAGAAGTGGGCGCTTGCGGCGGGCATCACCCCACCATTTCCACACCACGCGCCAACTCCGCCGCACGAGCCCCAGCTCCGCGCCAAGAAGTGGCGCTCCTCGCGGGTACCACCCCACCATTTCCACACCACGCGCCAACTCCGCCGCACGAGCCTCAGCTCCGCGCCGAGAAGTGGGCGCTTGCGGCGGGTACCACCCCACCATTTCCACACCACGCGCCAACTCCGGCCGCGCGGGCCTCAACTCGGCGCCAAGAAGTGGGCGCTCCTCGCGGGTATCACCCCACCATTTCCACACCACGCGCCAACTCCGCCTCGCGGCTCAGCTCGCGCGCACCAGGTCGCGGTAGAAGCCGATGCCGCGCAGCCACACCTGCACGCGGATGCGCTCGTTGTGCGAGTGCAGCGCGTCGCGCTCCGCGCGCGTGAGGTGGAACGGCGTGAAGCGGTACACGTGCGCGCTGATCGCCGTGAACCAGCGGCTGTCGCTCGCGCCGAGCTGGATGTACGGCGTCGTCACGATCTCGTCGCCCAGCGCGCTGGCGATCGCCCCGGCGATGCGCCGCCACGGCTCACCGCGCCACGGCGACACGGGCGACGGGTCGGATCCGTGGCGCACCTCGACCTCGACCTGCGGGTCGGCGATCACGCGTCGCACCCGCGCTGCCGCGCCCGCGACCGTGTCACCCGTCAGCAGCCGGATGTTGATGGATGCCTTGGCCGTCGTCGCCAGCACATTCTCGCCCGGTGCCCCCGAGAGCTCGGTCGCGACCGCCGTCGTGCGCACGATGGCGTTCATCTCGGGCCCGAGATGGGGGAAGACCTTCGCGAGCAGGGGCCCGGTGAGCGCCAGGTTGCCGAACACCGACCGCAGCGGCTGCGGGGTGTGTGGCGCGAGCGTCGCGAGCATCGCACGCACGGGTGGCGCAAGGCGCGTCGGGAACGGATGCCGGTGCAGGCGCCCGATCGCCCGGGCGAGCCGCACCGTGGCCGGCATCGCGGGCGGGGTCGAGGCGTGCCCGCCGGCTTCGCGCGCGGTGAGGAGCAGCGTCATGACGCCGCGCTCGGCCACTCCTACCATCGCCGTCGGCACCGTCACGCCGGGCACGACCCCGTCGACGACCGCGCCGCCCTCGTCGATGACGAGGCCGGGCGTCACGCCGCGCTCGCGCAGCGCCGCCACGATCGTGCGGGCTCCGCCGCCGGCGGTCTCTTCGTTGTGCCCGAACGAGAGGTAGACGTCACGTGCGGGCACGAAGTCCGTGGCCGCGAGCTGCTCGATCGCCTCGAGGATGGCGACGAGCGACCCCTTGTCGTCGATGGCGCCACGGGCGTGCACCTCGGCATCCACTCCCTCACCGACGACGTCGGCCGCGAACGGCGCGTGGTTCCATTCCGCCTCGACGACCGGCACGACGTCGAGGTGCGCCATCAGCACGAGAGGGTCGGATGCCTCGCGCCCGGCCCAGCGATAGAGCACCGAGTGACCGTCGATGACCTCGCGTTCGAGCCGCTCATGGGTGCGGGGGTACAGCCGCTCGAGCGCCTCGAGGAAGGCGTCGAACGGCGCCCAATCGATCGCGCTCTCGTCGGCGTGCGAGACGGTCGGAATCTGCAGCAGCTCGCGGAACCGCGCGAGCGCGGCGTCGTCATCGGGGGTCACTCTGCCAGCCTACGCGCGCGTCCGTCGGCGGCAGGGACGACCCCTCGACAAGCTCGGGGACCGGACAGGGTCGGGGACCGGACAGTGTCGGGGACCGGACAGGGTCGGGGACCGGACAGGGTCGGGGACCGAACAGGCTCGGGGACCGGACAGGGTCGGCGGCCGCCCCCGCCGGTAGGCTCGACCCATGACAGACATCCGTTGGGGCATCCTCGCGACGGGCGGCATCGCTCACGCTTTCGCCGCCGACCTCCGCACGGCAGGGCTCGACATCGCGGCCGTCGGCTCGCGCACCAGCGGGTCAGCCGACAGCTTCGCCGCCCAGTACGACATCCCGCACGCGCACGGGTCGTACGAAGAGCTCGTCGCCGACCCCGACGTCGACATCGTGTACGTGGCATCGCCGCACAGCCACCACCGCGAGCACGCGCTCCTCGCGCTCGAGGCGGGAAAGCACGTCCTCATCGAGAAGGCAGTGACGCTGGATGCCACCGAGGCCGAGGCCATCCGCGACGCCGCCACCGCGCGAGGTCTGCTCGCCATGGAAGCCATGTGGACGCGCTATCTGCCGCACATGGCGCGCATCCGCCAGCTCATCGCCGAGGGCACGCTGGGCGAGGTGCGCACGGTGTTCGCCGATCACACGCAGGCCCTTCCCACCGACCCCGCGCACCGGCTCAACGCGCTCGAGCTCGGTGGCGGCGCGCTCCTCGACCTCGGGATCTACCCGGTGTCGTTCGCGTGGGACATCCTGGGCCCCATGACCGAGGTGCGCGCCCTCGGCCGCCTCGGCGACACCGGCGCCGACACCGAGGTCGCGATCGCCGCGACCCACACCGGCGGCGCGGTGTCCTCGCTCGTCACGAGCTCGCGGGGTGCAGGCCCCAACATCGCGCACATCATCGGCACCGCCGCGCGCATCGACATCGATGCCGTCTGGTACAGCCCGACGACCTTCCGCCTGATCGCCACCGACGGCACGGTGCTCGAGGAGTACACGAGCGAGGTCTCCGGCCGCGGCATGCAGTTCCAGGCCCTCTACGCCGAGCAGCTGATCCGCGCGGGTCGCACGACCAGCGACCTCCTCCCCTTCGACGAGTCGGTCGCGATCATGCGCACGCTCGACGACATCCGCGCTCAGGTGGGCGTGATCTACCCGAACCTCACGACTCAGGAGGGCTGACATGCCCGACCAGCACAGTGGCCGCGTCGCGGTCTACCTCGACTTCGACAACATCGTGATGAGCTGGTACGACCGCGTGCACGGCCGCAACGCCTATGCGGGCGACCGGCAGAAGATCATCGCCGACCCCGACGAGCCCGAGATCGCGCAGAAGCTCAAAGACGCCACGATCGACGTCGGCGCGATCATCGACTACGCGGCATCGTTCGGCACGCTCGTCCTCACCCGGGCCTACGCCGACTGGTCGTCGCCGGTCAACGCGTTCTACCGCTCGCAGCTGGTGGCGCGCGCCGTCGATCTCGTGCAGCTGTTCCCCGCGGCCGCGTACGCGAAGAACGGGGCCGACATCCGCCTGGCCGTCGACACCGTCGAGGACATGTTCCGCCTGCCCGATCTCACTCACGTCGTCATCGTCGCGGGCGACAGCGACTATGTGCCGCTCGCGCAGCGCTGCAAGCGCCTCGGGCGGGTCGTCGTGGGGGTCGGCGTCGCGGGCTCGACCGCCAAGTCGCTCGCCGCCGCCTGCGATCAGTTCGACGCCTACGATTCGCTTCCGGGGGTGGTCGCCCCGACGTCGACGACGCAGAAGAAGGCGGATGCCTCGGGGACCGCCGCAACGGCGACCGCCACGACGGCGTCACGCCGACGCAAGAAGGTCGACGACGATCCGATGGCTGAGCTGCTGCGTCGCGCGCTGATCCTCGAGCGCGAGCGCACCGACGAGGAGTGGGTGCACCTCTCGGCCGTCAAGAACCTGCTGAAGCGGATGGATCCGTCCTTCAGCGAGAAGGCGCTCGGGCATCGCTCGTTCTCCGACTTCGTCGGCGCCTACCCCGCAGTGGCCGACATCGACGAGACCACGAACATCGTGCGCGTGCGTCTTCACACGAGCGAGACGCCGACCGCCTGACCCTCGTGCGTCAATGCACATCGAATGTGCATACCTCAACCTTGTACCTGAATCACATTTCAGGTAGCGTCGCCTCCGGCACCTCCCCCTGAACCTTTCCGGTGCCGTCCGCGCTCTACAAGGAGGTATCAGCGCATGGCTTCAGCCACCGCCCCCGACGGCACGTACCAGCAGTCGAGTCTGCGTCGTGTCGTCACCGCATCGATGGCCGGCACCGTCGTCGAGTGGTATGAGTTCTTCCTCTACGCCACCGCCGCGACGCTCGTGTTCGGCCCCATCATGTTCCCGCCATCCGATGATCCGTACGCGGGCATCATCGCGGCGTTCGTCACCTACGCGGTCGGCTTCATCGCCCGCCCGCTCGGCGGCATCGTCTTCGGCCACTTCGGCGACAAGTACGGGCGCAAGAAGCTGCTGCAGGTCGCGATCATCCTGGTCGGCGTCGCGACGTTCCTGATGGGATGCCTGCCGACGTTCGCACAGGTCGGCTACCTCGCGCCCGTGCTGCTCGTGCTCCTCCGCTTCGCCCAGGGCTTCGCCGTCGGCGGCGAGTGGGGCGGCGGCGTGCTGCTGGTCGCCGAGCACTCGCCCGACAAGAGCCGCGGCTTCTGGGCATCGTTCCCGCAGGCCGCCGTGCCGATCGGAAACCTGATCGCGACCGTCGTGCTGCTGATCCTCAGCCGCTCGCTCTCGCAGGAGGCCTTCCTCAGCTGGGGCTGGCGCGTCGCGTTCTGGCTCTCGGTCGTGATCGTCGCCGTCGGGTACTACATCCGCACCAAGATCTCCGATGCCCCGATCTTCGTCGAGGCGCAGAAGGAGGTCGCCGAGGCCGACCACGTGCGCTACGGCGTGTTCGAGGTGCTGCGCCGCTACCCCCGCGGCGTCATCACCGCGATGGGCCTGCGCTTCGCGGAGAACATCATGTACTACCTCGTGGTGACCTTCTCGATCACCTACCTGAAGATCGCGCTCGAGATGGACACCGCCGAGATCCTCGGCATGATCGCGATCGCCCACGTCGTGCACATGATCGCCATCCCTCTCGTCGGCGGACTCGCCGACCGTCTCGGCCGCAAGCCCGTGTACGCGATCGGCGCGGTCGCTGCAGCAGGATGGGGCTTCATCGCCTTCCCGATGTTCAACACGAAGGACCCCGTCACGATCATCCTGGCGATCTGCCTGGGCCTGCTCATCCACTCGTTCATGTACGCTCCGCAGCCGGCGATCATGTCCGAGATGTTCCCGACGCGCATGCGCTACTCGGGCGTCTCGCTGGGCTACCAGGTCACGTCGATCTTCGCGGGTTCGCTCGCGCCGATCATCGCCACGGCGATCCTGTCGGGCACCGGATCGTGGGTGGGCATCGCGTTCTACCTCGCAGGAGCCGCAGCGATCACGCTCGTCGCGGTGGTCTCCCTGCGCGAGACGAAGGGCATCTCGCTGTATGAGATCGACCGCGTCGACCGTGAGCGCCTCGCCGCCGAGACCGGCACCGTGAAGGTGCCCGCGCAGCGCTGACGCGCACGTCGTACGACGACGAAGGGCGGTGGATGCCTCGGCATCCACCGCCCTTTTTCTGTCTGAGGTCCGGTCGTTTGTTTGCGCTCAGGCAGCGAACGGGATCGACCCGACGAGCACCCCCACCGCCAGCATGACCAGTGAGACGACGCACGCGCGCCACAGCACCTTCTTGTGGTGATCGCCCAGGTTCACGTTCGCGAGCGAGACGAGCAGCAGGATCGCGGGCACCAGCGGGCTCTGCAGGTGCACGGGCTGACCGGTGATCGAGGCGCGGGCCATCTCGACCGGCTCAATGCCGAAGTTCGCGGCGCTCTCGGCGAGCACCGGCAGGATGCCGAAGTAGAACGCGTCGTTCGACATGAAGAACGTGAACGGGATCGACAGCACGCCCGTGATGACCGCCAGGAACGGCCCCATCGCGTCGGGGATGACGCTCGTGATCCACGAGGCCATCGCCGTGACCATGCCGGTGCCGTTCAGCACGCCCACGAGCACGCCCGCCGCGAGCACCATCGACACCACTCCGACGATCGACGGCGCGTGTGCGACGATCTCGTCGGCCTGCGACTTGAGCTTCGGGAAGTTCACCATGAGGGCGACGCCTGCGCCGACCATGAACACGTACGGCAGCGGGAAGAGGTCCAACACCAGCAGCACCATCACGGCGAGGGTCAGCGCCAGGTTGAACCAGATGAGCTTCGGGCGCAGCGTCGCGCGGTTCGGGTCGAGCATCGTGTCGGCCATGGCCGTGTCGGCGGCGTCGACGAGCTGCGCGGCGGCGATGCCACCTCTGCCACCGCGGACGGTGACGATGTTGCCGGTACGCAGCGACGCCGCCGCGCCCGGCTTCGGCTCGGCGCCGCGGAACAGCCGCGGACCGGCCAGCAGACCCTCGCCGCGGGTGGCGTCGATCTTGGTGGTGTCGACGAAGCCGGCGAGGCGGCGGCGCTCACCGAGACCCAGGAACCAGGCGAAGAGCAGCGAGATGATGAGGCCCGCGGCGAGCGAGGGCAGCATGGGCACGAAGATGTCGGTCGGCTCGAGGCTCAGCGCTGCCGCGGCGCGGACGGTCGGTCCACCCCACGGCACGATGTTGAGCGTGCCGTTCATGAGGCCCGCGACGCACGTCAGCACGACCGGGCTCATGCCGAGCCGCAGGTAGATCGGCAGCATCGCCGAGGTGGTGATGATGAAGGTCGTCGAGCCGTCACCGTCGAGCGAGACGGCACCCGCGAGGATCGCCGTGCCGAGCACCACCTTGGCGGGGTCATCGCCCAGCAGGCGCGTGATGACCCGGATGAGCGGGTCGAACAGTCCGACGTCGATCATGATGCCGAAGTACATGATCGCGAACATCAGCAGCGCGGCCGTCGGTGCCATCTTGCCGATCGAGTCGATGATAATGTCGCCGAGGCCGAGCCCCGCGCCGGCGAACAGTCCGAAGACCGTCGGCACCAGGATCAGCGCGACCATCGGCGTGAGACGGCGGGTCATGATGAGCGCCATGAAGGCGAGCACCATCGTGAATCCGAGGACGACGAGCACGCCGTCCGATGGCGTGAAGGCGGTGTCGTAGCCCTCTTCTGCGGCGGCGGCGACGAGCCCCGCGATCTCGTGTGTCATCTCGACTCCCTTGTCTGCACGTGCACGAACGATGTGAACGGATGCCGCGAATCTAGGGATCTCGGCGCCGCGGCGCGCGCTATCTCGCATTGGTGCACGTTCTGCGCGTAGCGTGACTTGAGCGCATTGTGCTCACAGAGTGGTGGAGAGATTGCAGAGGGATGCCATGCGGTTCGCGACCAGGGTGCTGCTGCTGCAGCTGGCGACCGTCGCCGCCGTGGTCGTGGTGAGCTGCGTGGTTTTCCTGCTGCTCGGCATCCAGCAGCTGCGCAACGAGGCCGAGAGCTCGGCGCTGAACATCGCACGGACGATCGCGGCGGTGCCCGATGTGCGCGTCGAGGTGGCGCGGATCTCGGCCGACCCCGGCACCCCGGATGCCGTCGATCTCACCGACGGCCCGCTGCAGGCGTACGCGACGGCGATCACGTCGACGACCGGCACGCTGTTCGTCGTGATCGCCGACGACCACGGCATCCGCCTCGCGCATCCCGATGCCTCGCTGCTCGGACGGGAGGTGAGCACCGACTACCTCGAGGTCCTCGCGGGCAACGAGGTCGTCACGTGGGAGACGGGCACGCTCGGAGTGTCGGCGCGCGCGAAGGTGCCGATCTATCCGCCGGGCGCCGCGCCGGGCGACGCGAACGCGTCACCGGTCGGCGAGGTGAGCGTCGGGTTCGAACCGGCGAGCGTGTTCGACGACCTGCCCGCCCTGGCTCTGGGTATCGGCGCCGTCGCGGTAGGGGCACTCGCGATCGGTCTCGTCGCCGCGTTGCTGTTGCGGCGACGGTTCGAGCGCCTCACGCTGGGGCTTCAGCCCGAGGAACTGGTCGCGCTCCTGCAGAATCAGTACGCCGTGCTCGACGGAGTGGGCGACGGCGTCGTGGGACTCGACCCCGACGGCATCGTGCGCGTGTGCAATCGCACGGCCGAAGAGATGCTCGGGGTGCGGGATGCCGTCGGGAAGCCCTTCGCGGAACTCGGACTGCCGCCGCTGGTCGTGGCGGCAGTCGCAGACGGCACCGCCCGCGACGGTGTCGTCATCGGCGATCTCGTGCTCTACGTCGACTCGCGTCCGGTGCAGCGCGGGGGCCGGGCCATCGGCGATGTGCTGATCATCCGCGATCGGACGGGGCTCGTGGCGCTCACCGAGCGCCTCGAATCGGTGCGCGCGATGACCGGCGCGCTGCGCGCGCAGCGGCACGAGTTCGCCAATCGCCTGCACGTCGCCGTGGGGCTGCTCGACGCCGAGCGCCCCGACGAGGCCCGTGCCTTCCTGGGCGAGCAGGTGGCGCGGGGCCCGGTGGACTACCCGGTCGCGCATCTCGACCTGATCGGCGACGCTGCACTGCAGTCGCTCGTGGGTGCGAAGGCGATCGAGGCCGGCGAACGCGGAGTGCGGTTGTCCGTGGCATCCGACACGCTGCTCTGGCAGCGCCTGGACAGTCTGGAAGACGTCGCCGCCGTGCTCGGCAACCTCGTCGACAATGCAGTGACGGCCGCCGTGCGCGGCGCCGAGCCGCGCGAGGTCGAGATCGGCTGCTACGGCGACGGCGACGCGGTCGTGCTGGCGGTCGCCGACTCGGGGCCCGGCCTCGACGTCGACGACCCGTTCGCGGCTCGCGACAGCAGCGCAGGCGACGATGCTCGCGTGCACGGCTGGGGCATCGGCCTGCGCCTCTCGCGCGAACTCGCCCGGCGGCGCGGCGGCGATGTCTGGGTCATCGACCGCGGCGGGCGGGGCGACGGCGGCCGCGGCGCGGTCTTCGGCGCCCGTTTGGAGGGCGTGCTGCGCCCCGATACTCACGATAAGGACACCCCGTGACCACTCCCCTGCGCGTTCTCGTGATCGACGATGACTTTCGCGTGAGCGGCCTGCACCGCGACATCGTGGCCGAGCATCCGGCACTGCGGGCGCTCGAGCCGGTGCGCACTCTCGCCGACGCGAGTGCCGCTGTTCGCGCCGAACGGCCCGATCTCATGCTCGTCGACGCGTATCTCCCTGACGGCGACGGCATCGCGTTCGTCCAGGCGATGGACGTGGATGCCTTCGTGCTGTCGGCGGCGACGGATGCCCCGACGATCCGACGCGCGCTGCGCGCGGGAGCCCTCGGCTACCTGATGAAGCCGTTCGAGAAGCATGAGCTCACCGAGCTCCTCGATCGGTATGTGCGGTTCCGCAACTTGATGGGTGACGACGGCGCGCTGCGCCAGAGCGACGTCGACCGGGCGCTCGCCGTGCTCACGGGTGCGACGACCGCGACTGTCTCGCGTTCTGCGACGGAGCAGCTGATCCTCGCGGCGCTCGGCAGCGACGAGGCGTCGTCGACCGAGATCGCCGACCGCGCCGGCATCTCGCGCGCGACAGCGCAACGGCACCTCTCGGCGCTGGCGACGCGCGGGCAGATCCTCGTGCGCCTGCGCTACGGCACGACCGGCCGACCCGAGCATCTGTACACTGCCGTCGGCGGCTGAGGCAGCAGGCGCGGGCAGGGCGCGCCGCGGTCAGTGCGCGCCGACGGGGCGGGCGTCACGCGGGCGGCGAGGGCGAGTCAGTCGCGCGTCGACCAGATCGCCCACGCCACGAGCAGCGGCTGGAACAGCAGCCGCACGTAGCGGGCGCGATCGTCGTCGAGGCCGAAGCCCTTGCGCTTGCCGGTCGCCTGCGCGATGTTGCCCGGGAAGATCGCGACGAAGAAGGCCGCGAGCAGCGCGCCGACACGACGGCGCTCTTTCGGCAACACCACGAGGGCCGCACCCAGCATGATCTCGACGGCGCCGGATGCCACGACGACCCCGTCTTTGTCGATCGGCAGTGTGTCGACGATGAGATCGGGCACCTGCGCCTGGAACTCTCTGCGCGCCCAGAACAGGTGACTGAGCCCCGCGAACACCATGCCCCCGGCGAGCAGCCACCGCGCGAAAGTCTTCATGAATGCCAGTATGCCGCGGTGCCACAGGACGAGGGTCGGTTCCGTCACCCCCGGTCGCCTTCGCCCGGTCGCCCCGCGAGCGAAGCGAGTCGAAACGTCGGTCGCTATGCGGCGGGGGTGTAGTCGAACCGTCGGCGTGCGGCGGGTCGTGGGGTGCGGCTGGGGTCGATGTGTGGGGGTGGGATGAGCCAGACGGGCGCGGTTGTGCCGGGTCCGTCGATCCGGACGTCCCATCCTTGGTCGTGGATGAGGTGGTGGCAGGAATCACAGAGCAGGCATCCGTTGTGAAGGTCGGTGGGTCCGTGATGTTTCCACCAGGTCAGGTGATGCACTTTCGACCTGCCGGGTGGGGCGCCGCAGCCGATGCATCCCCCGTCCCGGGTCGTGATCGCACGTTTCTGTGCGGGAGTGAACAGGCGTTTCGCCCTGCCCCAGTCGAGGATCTCGCTGCCGCCACCCATCACCCAGGGGATCACACCCCCGGCTGCCGCCATCCGACGCACGGTGCCGATGCAGACCGGCTGATCGACACCGTCGATCGTGCCGACCCCGGTCCCCGCCTGCAGATCCTCCAGCGTGACCCGCACGATGACCGTCGCGCCGGGCAGGGAGCGGTCGGTGTGACCACACC
>JASCPF010000058.1 GCA_029959325.1 Microbacteriaceae bacterium PS02068 | reverse complement strand
GGGCGTCAGAGCGCCGCCGTGCTGGTCGCCGGGCCCGCAGGGGCCGCCGGGGCCGCCGGGGCCGCGGGGGCCGCCGGAGGCATCCTCGACGTGCGCGTCGACGATGACCCCGCCGCGCCGACCGTGCTGGCGGTGCGGCTACGGGCGACCCTCGACGGCCGAGACGGCGGCGACATCGCCGACATCACCGGCGTCTCCGGCGTCTCCGGCGTCCCTGGCGTGTCCGACATCCCCGGCGCGTGAGCGGAGTGCGGCGCCACTGAGCGCCGCAACGGCGAGCCCGATCGACGGCACCTTCAGCAGGTCGGGCCAGAGCTCGATCGAAACGCTGCGCACGGGCCACCCGACCAGCGGTCGCGTGACGACACCCGTGTGGCGATGGGCGGCGAGCGCGAGCCCGGGGATGACCGCCACACCCAGCCCGCGCGCGACAAGAGCCTGCATCGACACGAAATTGTCGGCGACGGCGGTGATGCTCGGAGCGAACCCCGCGGCATCGGCCGCGGCGGCCAGCAGCCACCGGAAGCGCTCGCTCGCGAGCAGCCACGTGTCCTTCTGCAGCATGTCGACCGTGACTTCCGCCTCGGCGGCGGCGGCGTGCCCCACGGGAAGTGCCACATACGATCGGTCGGTCAGCAGCGGGATCTGCAGCAGCTTGCTCGGTGCCTCGGCCCGGGGGCCGATCGGACGACCCGAAGCGAACAGGAAGCGATACGTCACGGCGATGTCCGCGTCTCCTCGTCGCACGGCGGCGCGGGCAGGTTCTGGTTCATCCTCGAGCTGAGTGACCTCGACATCGGGCGACGTGGCGCGCAGCGAGCCCAGGGCATCGGCGATGAGCGTCGCTGACGCACTGGGAAAGGCGACGATCCGCACCGCTCCGGCGTCGCGTCCGGCGAACGAACCGAGGTCCTCCTCCGCCGCGCGCACCGCGGCGAGCACGCTGTCGGCATGCTGCAGCAGGGCGCCGCCGGCGGCCGTCAGCTTCATCTCGCGACCGCGGCGCACCGTGAGCGCGGTGCCGACCTGTCGCTCCAGCGCGCGCATCTGGTACGTCACCGCGGGCTGGGTCAGCCCCAGTTCTCGACCGGCCGCCGTGTACGACCCCGAGGCGGCGATCACCTGGAGCAGGCGGAGCTGCTGCGTTTCGAGCACGTGTCAACCATAAAGAATTCTTTGCTGTTCCTCCAAACTCTCTATTGGCCTTTATTCCGCGGCATCAATACGCTCACCCCATGACGAACCCGCTGCTGCGTATCGCGCACGTCACGAAGCGATTCGGCGACTTCGTGGCCGTCGACGACGTCACCCTCGACGTCGATGCCGGCGAGGTCGTCGTCGTGATCGGAGCCTCCGGCTCGGGCAAGTCGACGCTGTGCCGCTGCATCAACCGTCTCGAGACCCACGATGAGGGGACGATCGAGATCGACGGCGTGCCCCTCCCCGAAGAGGGCGCCGAACTCGCCCGTCTGCGGGCCGACGTCGGCATGGTGTTCCAGTCGTTCAACCTGTTCTCGCACCTCTCCGCCGCCCAGAACGTCGCGCTCGCACCGATCCTCGTGCGAAAGACACCCAAGGCCGCGGCCCGAGCGGCGGCGGTCGAGCTCCTCGCGCGTGTCGGCCTGCGGGGCAAGGAAGACGCACTGCCGGCGGAGCTCTCCGGCGGCCAGCAGCAGCGTGTCGCGATCGCCCGCGCACTGGCGATGAACCCCAAGATCCTGCTGTTCGACGAGCCCACGAGCGCGCTCGACCCCGAGATGGTCGCCGAGGTGCTCGAGGTGATGACCACGCTCGCGCGCTCGGGCACGACGATGGTCGTGGTCACGCACGAGATGGGCTTCGCCCGCACCGCGGCCGACCGTGTCGTGTACATGGATGCCGGGCGGATCGTCGAGGTCGCTCCTCCCGCCGAGTTCTTCGCCGCGCCGCGCACCGAGCGCGCGCGCGACTTCCTGTCCAAGGTGCTGCACCACGGCACCACGGACGCCTGATCCTCACCGACTCCGTCCACCCCGCAACCAGGAGGCAGTTCACATGTCATCACGCATCACCGCGCACACCCCCGTGCGCACCACGCGACGCCGGGCCCGCGCCCTCGCGATCAGTGCCGCAGGTCTCGCCGTGGCCTTCGCGCTCAGCGCGTGCTCCGGCTCGACCCTGCCGGCGGCGACCGGTGGCGCGACGGAGGGTGCCGGCGCGCCGGCATCCGACTACGACGCCATCATCGCGAGCGCCCCGAAGGCCGACGAGGCCACCATCGCCGACAGCGAGTGGGCGACGCGCATCAAGGAGGCGGGAGTGCTCAAGACCGGCGGCAGCGACTCTGGACCGCTGTGGTCGCTGAAAGACCCCGCGACGGGCAAGATCGAGGGCTTCGACGCCGGCCTGTCGCAGATGCTGGCGCAGTACATCCTCGGCGAGCCGAAGACCGACCTGACGATCACGACCGTCGACACGCGCGAGACGCTCCTGCAGAACAACACGGTCGACACCGTGTTCGCCACCTACTCGATCACGCCGCAGCGCGCCGAGAAGATCGATTTCGCGGGCCCGTACTACATGTCGGGAACCTCGATCCAGGTGAAGTCCGACACGACCGACATCTCGTCGTATAAGGATCTCGCCGGCAAGACCGTCGTCACCCAGGCCAACTCGACCGGTGTCACGACGTTGGAGGAGTTCGCGCCCGACGCGAAGGTCATCACGTTCACCGACAACGCGCAGTGCGTCGCCGCTCTCGTCCAGGGTCGCGCCGATGCCTACGTCATCGACGAGTCGATCCTGATCGCCAACGCGGTCAAGGACCCGACCCTCAAGGTCGTCGGCGAGCCGTTCACCGAGGACCCGTACGGCATCGGCGTGAACAAGGACGGCGACGCGAAGGCTTTCGTCAACGCGTGGCTGCAGAAGATCTACGACGACGGCAGCTGGGCGAAGCTCTGGAAGGCCACCGTCGGCACCGTCGTCGAAGGCGACGCGCCCACCCCGCCGGTCATCGGCTCGGCCGACGGCAGCTGATCGACCGATTCGGGATGCCGCGCGCCGCCACGCTCGCCGCAGCCGCTGCACACCGCGGCATCCCGAATCACTCCCCGTTCGCCCGCTCACCCTGAGGAACGCCGCATGATCGAACAGCTCGGCACCTACCTCCCGCAGATTCTCGGCGGGCTCTGGGTCGCCCTCTCGCTCACCGCGATCGGCTTCCTCGGGGCGCTCGTGATCGGCATCCTGATCGCGGCCTGTCGCATCAGCCCGGTCGCGCCGCTGCGTGCGTTCGGCGCCGTCTACGTCGAGGTGCTGCGGAACATTCCCCTGCTGTGTCTGCTGATCCTGTTCACCTTCGGTCTGCCCGACATCGGGATCGTGTTCGATCTCTACACGACGGTGGCGATCTGCCTCGCGATCTTCAACGCGGCGTTCGTCTGCGAGGCGATCCGGACGGGCGTCAACGCCGTGCCGGTCGGGCAGGTCGAAGCGGGTCGGGCGCTCGGGTTCGGCTTCGCGCAGTGCGTGCAGCACATCATCCTGCCGCAGGCGCTGCGCTCGATGATCCAGCCGCTGGTGAACGTCTTCATCGGCACGCTGCTCGGCTCGTCGCTCGCCTCGGCGATCGGCGTCTACGACCTCCTGGGCATCGCCCAGTACATCAACCTCCACGAGGCGTGGGGCATCGGCCTGTTCGCCGCGGCCGCCGCGGTCTACGCGACGATCGCGCTCGGCGCCGGCGCCATCGGCGGTCGCCTCGAACGCAGACTGGCGGTGCAGCGATGAGCACAGGGACCCTTCTCTTCGACGCTCCCGGTCCGCGGGCGAAGCGCCGCATCCTCGTGGCGACCATCCTGTCGGTGCTCGCGTTCGCCGCCCTCGCGGCCGGAGCGCTATGGCTCTTCGCGAGCCACGGCCAGCTCGCCCCCGCCAAATGGGTCGCGTTCACGCAGTGGCCCTACATCCGCTTCCTGCTCGACGGGCTCGGCAACACGATCCTGTGCACCGTCGTCGCGGGGGCGATCTCGTTCCCGTTCGGCCTGATGCTCGCCCTGGGGCGCCTCTCCCGTCGACGGTGGCTGTCGCGCATCAGCGGAGCCTGGGTCGAGGTCTTCCGCACGATTCCGCTGCTGCTGCTGATCTACGTCTTCATCGGCGTGCTCCCCCAGTTCGGCATCAACCCCGACGTGTTCTGGAAGCTCGTCATCCCCATCGTCGTGTGCTCGTCCGCCGTCATCGCCGAGGTCTTCCGCGCAGGCATCCTCGCCCTTCCGCGGGGACAGACCGAGGCGGCCGCATCGCTCGGGCTGAGCCCGTCGCAGGCGATGCGGCGCGTGCTTCTGCCGCAGGCGATCCGGCTGATGGTGCCCTCGCTGGTCACGCAGGTGGTGAGCCTGCTCAAGGACTCGACCCTGGGCTACGCGGCCAGCTACCCCGAGCTCATGAAGCAGGCCCAGAACCTGACCGCGTACACCGGCGACCTGATCCAGACCTATCTGGTCGTCTCGGTCGTCTACATCATCCTGAACATGCTGCTCTCGCAGTTCGCGTCGTGGCTCGAACGCCGCGGGCGCAACGCGCGCGGACGAGCGCGCGCACGCGCGCTGGTCGCGAACTCGCTCACACCCTCTGAAACCTGAAAGACCCCATGTGTCGACTCCTCGGCGTCGTGTCCACCCACGTCGCCCCCCTGCCCGCGCTGCTCGGGGCAGATCAGCAACCGTTCTGCGCTCTGTCCGAGCGCCACAAAGACGGCTGGGGCCTCGCGTACTGGGATGCGAACGGCATTCTGCAGCGCGAGCGCTCGCCCGAGCAGGCGCGCTCGAGCAGCGGGTACGCGGCCGCGGTCGATGCGGCACACACCGACGCGGCACTGCTCCATCTGCGACGCGCGTCGAGCGGACTCTCGGTCGAGACCACCAACACGCACCCGTTCCGCGAAGAGGGCGTCGCGTTCGCGCACAACGGCTTCGCAACGCCGACGAGTGCCCTCGATGCGCTGCTCGCTCAGCACGGCGGTGGCGCGTGCGAAGGGACAACCGACAGCGAACGATACTTCCGCCTCGTGCTCGCCCTGATGCAGGACATGACTCCCGAGCGGGCCCTGCTGCGCGCCGCGAAACTCATCGCGCTCGCGTCTCGCGCCGAAGCCCTCAACGCACTGCTGCTCACGGACGACGCGCTCTATGCCATTCGCGCCGACAACCCCGAGGTCACGCTGGAGAACGGCAACGTGCCCGCGGAGTACGCGCTGCACTGGGCGCAGAGCGCCGCCGCCGTCACCATCGCCTCGACGGGATGGGAGCGCGATCCGCAACGGTGGCGCGAACTGCCGAACTGGCACGTGCTCAAGGTGCGGCGCGCGACCCCCGGCGGCGAGCTCCGGCTCACCGTGCACGGTGATGTCGTGCCCGCGCAGTGAGCCGATGCCTCCGCGGTGAACCACAGCGCGTCGCGCGGTGGCTCACCGGCGCGGCGGCGGCTCAGCGTTAGCGTCGCGAGCCGGCGAGCTCAGTCGAGGCGCCGGTCGCCCTGGTGCCGCGCGAGCGCGGCGCCGTAGCGCTCGGTGAGCTGGATCATCAGGTCGGGCGTCTCGCGGTCGAGGCCGAAGACGTAGCCGGGGAAGTCGAGTTCCTTCTGCAGCGCCCAGATCTCGTCGTGACGGTCGGGCGAGAGCATCTGCGCGGGGTCGCCGACGGCGATCCACCCGATCGGCACGACCGACTCGGGCGGCAGCACGGTGCGAAGATGCACGACGGAATTGATGCGCACCTCGCTGCGGTCGCCGATGCGCGCGCCGTTGAACACGCGCACGCCGGTGGCGAGGAACACCTCGTCGCCGACGGTCGCGCCCGACAGGCTTGCCGTCGGCCCCACGAGCACGTGCGAGCCGATGTGCACGGGGTGCGTCGCGCTCGCGCGGATCAGCGCGTTCTCCATCACGATCACGTGCTCGCCGAGGGTGATCGGCCCGCCCTCGGCGGTGATGACGGCGCCGTGCAGCACCTGGCATCCTGCGCCGATCGTCACGTCGCCCGACACGACCGCCGTCGGCGCGATGACCGCCTCGGGATGGATGCGGGGCTGTGCCCCGAGATGCTCGAACTGCATGGCTCCTCCTTCCGTCAGAGTACGGCGGAGGATGCCTCCCTGGATACGGCGAACCCGGAATCAGGCGTCGGCGGCGACCGGCAACGGGAACAGCTGGTCGAGCAGCTGCTCGACCCAGGCGATCAGGTCGGTGTCGGCCAGCGGCTCGCCACCCGCGCCCGGCAGGGGCACGACCATCGCCTCACCGCCCGCCAGCAGCTTCGACTTCGGGTATAGACGCTGCAGGCGCACGCGCAAGGAATCAGCCGCCGGCCCCGGCGCGACGCGCAGGTTCGGCCCCATCGCGACGACATCGGTGAGCTGCGACTGCGCCGCGCGTCGACGCAGTCGGGCGATGCGGAACAGGCCGTCCACCTCGGGCGGCGCCTGGCCGTAGCGGTCTTCGAGCTCCTCGCGCACGCGGTCGATCGCGTCGTCGGTGGCGGTGAGGGATGCCGCGGCCGACAGCTTCTGGTAGGCCTCGAGGCGCAGCCGCTCGCTGTCGATGTACTCGTCGGGAATGCGCGCGCTCACCGGCAGCTCGAGGCGCAGCTCAGCCGGGCCCTCGACGTCGTCACCGCGGAAGGTCGCGACGGCCTCACCGATCATCCGCAGGTACAGGTCGAAGCCCACCCCGGCGATGTGCCCCGCCTGCTCGGCACCGAGCAGGTTGCCCGCGCCGCGGATCTCGAGGTCTTTCAGGGCCACCTGCATGCCCGAGCCGAGGTCGTTGTTGACCGCGATGGTCTCGAGCCGATCGGCGGCCGTCTCGCTGAGCGGCTTCAGATCGTCGTAGAGGAAGTAGGCGTACGCCCGCTCGTGCCCGCGACCGACGCGCCCGCGCAGCTGGTGCAGCTGGCTCAGCCCGTACTTGTCGGCGCGGTCGATGATGATCGTGTTGGCGTTCGAGATGTCGAGGCCGGTCTCGATGATGGTGGTCGACACGAGCACGTCGTACCGGCGCTCCCAGAACCCGTCCACGACCTCTTCGAGCGCGTGCTCGCCCATCTGTCCGTGGGCCACCGCGATGCGCGCCTCGGGCACGAGCTCGGCCAGGTGCGCCGCGACGCGCTGAATCGACTGCACGCGGTTGTGCACGTAGAAGATCTGCCCCTCGCGCAGCAGCTCGCGACGGATCGCCGCGGCGATCTGCTTGTCGGTGCGCGCGCCGACGTAGGTGAGGATCGGATGCCGGTCCTCCGGCGGCGTCGCCAGGGTCGACATCTCGCGGATGCCGGTGACCGCCATCTCGAGCGTGCGCGGGATCGGCGTGGCGCTCATCGCCAGGATGTCGACGTTCGTCTTGAGCTTCTTCAGGGCATCCTTGTGCTCGACGCCGAAGCGCTGCTCTTCGTCGATGATCATGAGGCCGAGGTCTTTGAAGATCACCTTCTCGGTGAGGATGCGGTGCGTGCCGATCACCATGTCGACCGTGCCGTCGGTGATGCCGGCGAGCGTGTCACGCGCCTCTTTGTCGGTCTGGAAGCGCGACAGCGGCCGCACCTTCACCGGGAAGCCGGCGAAGCGCTCTTGGAACGTCTCGAGGTGCTGCTTCACGAGCAGCGTGGTGGGCACCAGCATCGCGACCTGCTTGCCGTCCTGGATCGCCTTGAACGCGGCGCGCACGGCGACCTCGGTCTTGCCGAAGCCGACGTCGCCCGACAGCAGGCGATCCATGGGGACCTCGCGCTCCATGTCGGCTTTGATCTCGTCGATCGTCTGCAGCTGGTCGGGCGTCTCGGCGAACGGGAACGCCTCTTCGAGCTCGCGCTGCCACGGGGTGTCGGGCCCGAACGCATACCCCTTCGCGGCCATGCGTGCCGAGTACAGCTTCACGAGCTCGACCGCGATGTCGCGGACGGCCTTGCGCGCCTTGCCCTTCGCGGCCGCCCAGTCGCTGCCGCCCATCTTCGACAGCGCGGGCGCGTCGCCGCCGACGTACTTGCTGAGCAGGTCGAGCTGGTCGGTGGGGACGAAGAGCTTGTCGCCGGGATGCCCGCGCTTGGACGGCGCGTACTCGAGCACGAGGTACTCCCGCGTCGTCTTGACCGGGTTGCGCCCGCCGCTGGAGACCTCGCGCTTCACGAGCTCGACGAACCGCCCGATGCCGTGCGTCGAGTGCACGACGACGTCGCCGGTCTTCAGCTGCAGCGGGTCGACGACGTTGCGCCGACGCGACGCGAGCTTCTTGACGACGCGCCCGTCGGCGCCGATGGTGCGCCCGTAGAACTCGGCCTCGGTGAGCACGGCGAGCTTCGCCTCGGGCAGCTCGAAGCCGCTCTCGAGATCGCCGAGCACCGCGGTCACGATGCCCGGCTCGGGCGGCGCGTCGAGCGCCTCGACGACGCGCGCCGCGATGCCCCGCTCGGCCAGCACGTCGCGCGCACGGTCGACGAGGCCGGTGCCGGATGCCGCGACGACGACGCTCCAGCCGCCCTGCACGAGTTCGCCGACGTGCGCCGTCGCCCCGTCGACGTTCCCCTGGAACGACGGCACGGGCCGGGCCGGTACGCGCGTGACGCCCGCCGATTCGATGAGACCCTCGAGCGAGGCATCCGCCTCACCCGAATCGAACCCGCTGAAGGACCACCACACGCCGCCACGGTCGGCGGTCGCCGCACGCAGGTCGGGCAGCGCCAGGAAGTCGCCCGCGTCGAGGTCGATCGGGGTGTCGGCGCCGGCGGTGGCGGCACTCCAGGCCGCCTCGAGGAACTCGCGGTTCGTCTCGCCCAGGGTCATCGCGCGGGTGACGGAGCGCTCGGGGTCGATCAGGGCTGCGGCCGTGCCACGCGGCAGATAGTCGACGAGCGGCACGACACTGTCTGCCACGGCGGGCAGCAACGATTCCATGCCTTCGACGGGGATGCCCTCGCCCATCTTCTCGAGCATCGTGCGCAGGCCGGGGAAGCGCCCGTGCAGTGCGAGCGCACGCTGACGGACGGTAGGCGTCAGCAGCAGCTCGCGGCTCGGCAGCAGCGTGACGGCCGCCACATCTCCCGGCAGCGATCGCTGGTCGGCGACCGAGAACGCGCGGATCTGGTCGATCTCGTCGCCGAAGAACTCGACGCGGTAGGGATGGTCGGCGGTCGGCGGGAAGACATCGAGGATGCCCCCGCGCACCGCGAACTCGCCGCGACGCGACACCATGTCGACGCGCAGGTAGGCGAGCTCGACGAGTCGTCGCGCCACGGCCTCGAGATCGTGCCCGCGGCCACCGACGGAGAGATCGAGCACGCCCACCTCGGTGAGCCCTGCGGCGACGGGCTGCAGTGCGCCACGCACCGACGCCGTGATGATGAGCGGGCCGCGGGCGTCGCCGGCCGCCCACCGAGCGGCCTCGTGCAAGACCGACAGCCGCTGCCCGACCGTCTCGGTCGAGGGGCTCAGCCGTTCGTGGGGCAGGGTCTCCCACGCGGGGAAGTGACGCACCGTGGCATCCGGAACGAGGCAGCGGAGAGCCGCGCCGATGCTCTCGGCGCGGCGACCGGTCGGCGTGATGACCAGCAGCGACGCCGGAGCGCCGCCCGCCTGGCGCGCGGCGAGCAGCGCGGCCAGCACGGGCGCATCGAGCCCGGGCAGCATCGAGAAATCGGTGTCGACGCGGGCCGCATCGGCGGCGCTCTGCACGGACGGAGCCTGCGTCAGGGCGCGCGCGATCCCGGAAACTGTCACTGCACGAGTCTATTGCGCCCCACCGACACGACGGTCGGGCGATCCCTAGGATGGGCGGGTGAGCGACACTCCCCCGTACCCGGCCGGGCCGCCTGCGCCGCGGACGATTCCCGCACCACTGCCGTCGGCCTACCCGCAGCCGATCTACCCGCAGCCGGTCGGCGGCGGCGCCGCTCCACGCACGCCGGGCGTGATCGCCCTCGTCGTCGCGCTCGTCGCCGTCGTCGGCGCAACGGTGCTGAGTGCGAGCGCGTCCTTCCTGGCTGCCGCCGGTGCCGCGCGGCGCGGCTTCGCGATCGCGCCGGAAGGCCTGGAGAACCTGTCGAACGAGCAGCTCCTCGCGCTGCTCAGCCCCGTTCGCGGCCTCGTGCTGTGGGCCGAGATCGGCTTCTGGGCCGGCACCGTGCTGGGGATCGCCGCGATCGTGATCGGCATCGTCGCGATCGTCCGACACGCGGGCCGCGGCCTCGGGATCGCCGCCGTCGTCGTCGCCGCCGTGGCGCCGTTCGCCTACGGCGTCGTGGTCTTCGTCGCGGTCGTGCTGGGGGTCACCACCGGGGCGAACGTGAGCTGAGCCCCGTAGCCGCGTCGGCTCAGGCGCGCGGTGCGTGATGCTTCTGCTGCGCGGCGAGCAGCCCCTCGCCGATGAGCTGCTCCACGGCATCCGCCGCATCGCCGATCAGCAGGGTGAGCTGCGTGCGTTCAGCGGACGAGAACGGATCGAGCACCCAATCGGCGGGGTCCTGCCGACCCGGCGGGCGGCCGATGCCGACACGCACCCGTGGGAAGTCGGGCGTGCCGAGCGCCTTCGCGACATCGCGGATGCCGTTGTGCCCGCCGTGTCCGCCGCCGATCTTCAGCTTGATCGTGTCGAAGGGGATGTCGAGCTCGTCGTGGACGAGCACGATCCGCTCCGCGGGTACGTCGTAGAAGCGCGCGAGCTGCGAGACGGGGCCGCCCGACACGTTCATGAACGAGTTCGGGACGGCCAGCACCAGCTTCGGGCCGCCGGGGCGCAGCCAGGTCTCGGCGACACGCGCGCTCGCCTTGTGCGCGCGAAGCGTCTCGGACCGGCGCGAGGCGAGCTCGGCGATGACCATCTGCCCGACGTTGTGTCGGGTGTTCTCGTATCGCGTGCCGGGGTTTCCGAGCCCCACGACCAGCCAGGTCTCAGCCATGTGATTCCCGTCTCGGAGGTCGTTTCGACTCGCTCCGCTCGCTCAACGACCGGCTTGAGCACCGGTCGTTGAGCGAGGAGCGCAGCGACGAGTCGAAACGGAGATTACTCAGCAGCCTCTTCGGACTGCTCGGCGGCCACGGCGGCGTCGGCCTCGGCGATCTCCTCTTCGGCCTCGAGCGCGGCGACGGGCACCGAGATCGCGACGATGAGGGTCTCGGGGTCGCCCGCGAGCGAAGCACCCTTCGGCAGCGTCAGGTCGGCCGCGGTGATGTGCGCGCCGTCTTCGAGGCCGTCGACGTCGACCTCGATGCCCTGCGGGATGTTGGTCGCCTCGACCTCGAGCAGCACGCTCGTGGCGTCGAGGTTGGCGAGAGTGCCGGGAGCGGCCTCACCGACGACGTTGATCGGGACGTCGACCTGGATCTTCTCGCCCTTCTTCACCACGAGCAGGTCGATGTGCTCGATCGTCTGGTGCACCGGGTCCTTCTGCACGTCCTTGACGAGCGTGAGGCTCTGCTTCCCCGCGACGTCGAGCTCGAGCACGACGTTGGCGCGACGGATCAGCAGCGCGACCTGGTGGCCCGGCAGCGACACGTGCACCGGGTCGGTGCCGTGGCCGTAGATGACGGCGGGGATCTGGCCGGTGGCGCGCAGGCGGCGGGCGTAGCCCTTGCCGAAGTTCTCGCGAAGCTCGGCGACGACCTTGGTGTCGGTCTCGGTGGACATGTGTTTCTCCTTGCAGGTGCGACCCGCGCGGCGGATCGGAATGGGTTCTGGGTCTCGACTCAACGCTCGCGCGTGAGGAGATCCCGTGGCATCCACCCGAAACCTGCAACACCGCGTCGATCACGGATTCCGGGCCGACGCGTTGCGCTGACCGTGGCATCCCTCGCCGAAGTACACGATCAGTCTACCAGCGACCCCGCTACGATGAAGACGTCGCCTGACCGCACCCCGAGGAGGACCCATGGACTACGGCTGGATGTCGCACGCACTGCTGTGGCTCATCGGAGCGATGTCGATCGTCGCGACCGTCGGCGCCGTCGCCGCGATGTGGTCGATGGGCCGCTCGGGCTACCGCAAGGACTGACGCTCGCGCACCGTCACGATGCGGTCGACGAGATCGTCGAGGCCCGCGTCGTTCGCAACGCGAACGCCCGGCTCATCGGCGCCGAGAGGCTCGTTCTCGTCCCGCCGGACCGCTTCCGGTGCTCGACGTGACCACCACCTCCGGCGCGGCGGGGCGACTGGAGCGGTTTCGACAAGCTCCACCCACCAGATTCCGCCGATCTGTCCCTGCAGCCTGGCACGCTCGGCACGGCTGAGCGGGGCGAGCGCCACGACGAGGCCGGGTTCCTGGCTCAGGGCGTACGCGATGGCGTCGAGCCACATCGCGCGCACGACGCGCACACGATCCCCCGCAGGGATGGAGCGGGCGGGCGCCACACTCCGCGCGACATCGTCGCCGTCGAGGAACCTCACGCGGACTCGTGCGGCGACCGCAGCGCCGATGAGCGACTTGCCCGACCCGGGCGCACCCATCAGAACGAGGCGCCCTTCCGCACGGTTCACGATCGCGCCCCATGAGCGCGTTGCATGGCATCGTCGGCTTCGCTGACGATGCGACGCATGCCGGCGGCGGCGTCGTCCGCACGCCCGCTGACGATGGCGAAGGCGACGTCGTGGTGCCACCGGACGGCGTCGGGATTCGCATCGTGCGGCATGAGGTCGTGGGCCGTCCGACCGACGAGCACCGCTCCGACGACATCGGCGAGCGCCGCGAGCATGGCATTGCCCGAGGCCTCGAGGAGCGTCTTGTGGAACAGCATGTCTGCACCCAAGTAATCGGGGCCGTTCGCGTCGTGCTCGGTGCGGGCCATCTCGGTGACGGCATCCATCAGTATGCGCCGCTGTGGCGGCGTGGCATCCCCCGCAGCCAGTCGAGCGGCGAGCGGCTCGACGGCGCTGCGCAGTTGGCTGAGTTCGGCGAGCTGGCGCGCGCGCTCGGGGCCGCTCAGACGCCACCCGATCACCTCGGGCGCGTAGACGCTCCAGTTCTCGGGCGGCAGTACCCGCACGCCCGCCTTGCGCCTGACCTCGACGAGCCCGAGAGACTCGAGCACCCGCACCGCTTCCCGCGCGGCGGAGCGGGATGCCCCCGACTGATCGGCGAGGTCGCCGGTGACCAGTCGCGTGCCCGCGGGGTGCTCACCGTGCACGATCGCACTGCCGAGCCGCTCCACGAGGGCATCGTGGACGGGACTGCCGTGCAGCGCGTCGGTCATGCCTCGATTATCGGGGGCGCACTGCCGAGATGCGGTCAGCGCGACCGTGTCGAAAATACGTCGTGCATATTCCGTCGGAATGTGCTTTTATGTAGGACAAATACGATGACGTGTTCGCACGTCCCGCCAGATCAAGGAAGCTCATGGCCTCACTCGCCCTCCCCCACGCCCTGCTCGCCGCCGTGGAGGCGACCGCTCCGCCGGCGCCCGCAGGTCAGCTGATCACCGCCGCCATCATCGGCATCACCGTCATCGTGGTGCTGATCACCTGGCTGAAGCTGCATCCGTTCCTCTCGCTCACCCTGGGCGCCCTGCTCACCGGCGCGATCGCCGGCATGGGCATCGCGCCATCGGTCACGAGTTTCACGACCGGGTTCGGGACGACGATGGGCGGTGTCGGCATCCTCATCGCCCTCGGCGCTGTGTACGGCAAGCTGCTCGCCGATTCGGGCGGTGCCGATCGGATCGTCGACACCCTCGTCGCCCGCGCGACGCCGCGATCGCTCCCGTGGATGATGGGCCTGATCGGCGCCATCATCGGGCTGCCGATGTTCTTCGAGGTCGGACTGGTCCTGCTCGTCCCCGTCATCATCCTGGTCGCGCGTCGCTCGGGCGTCGCGCTCATGCGCATCGCGATCCCGACCCTCGCGGGTCTGTCGGCGATGCACGCCCTCGTCCCGCCGCACCCCGGCCCGCTCGTGGCGATCTCCGCCCTCGGCGCCAACCTCGGCGTCACGCTCGCGTTCGGTGTCCTCGTGGCGATTCCGGCCATCATCATCGCGGGCCCGCTGTTCTCGCGCTTCGCGGCGCGCTGGGTCGACGTGCCGGTGCCCGACCTGTTCGAGGCCGACGAGTCCGAGTCGGGCCGCCGTCGGCCGTCGTTCGGCGCCACGCTCGCCAGCATCCTGCTGCCCGTGGTGCTGATGCTGGTGAAGGCCATCGCCGACATCGCGGCCCCTGAATCGACGGATGCCTGGAAAGCCGTCCTCGACTTCCTCGGCACCCCGGTCATCGCGCTGCTGCTCGCCGTGCTCGTCGGTTTCGTCATCCTCGGGCGCGGCGCCGGGTTCGACCGCGCACGGCTCAGTGAGGTCGTCGGCGCATCCTTCCCCCCGATCGCCGGGATCCTGCTGATCGTCGGCGCCGGCGGCGGCTTCAAGCAGGTGCTCATCGACACCGGCATCGGTGGGGTCATCGCCGGCCTCGTGGCCGGGTCGTCGATCTCCGTCCTGATCCTCGCCTGGCTCGTCGCCGCCGTGATCCGCGTGGCCACCGGCTCTGCGACGGTCGCGACGATCACCGCTGCAGGCATCCTGCAGCCGCTGACGGAGACGCTGGATTCGCCGATGGTGGCACTGCTCGTGCTCGCGATCGGCTCGGGCTCGGTGTTCCTCTCGCACGTCAACGACGCCGGGTTCTGGCTGGTGAAGGAGTACTTCGGCCTCAGCATCCCGCAGACCCTCAAGTCGTGGACGGTGCTCGAGTGCCTCATCTCGGTCACCGGGCTCGCCGGCGTCCTCGTGATCAGCGCGTTCGTCTAGGAACGGGGGTGACCGTGATGACCGATCAGTCCTCCCCCGTGCTCGTGTTCATGGGCGTCGCCAGCACCGGAAAGTCCACCGTCGCCGGCCTCGTCGCCGGGCGACTCGGCTGGGACTTCCAAGAGGGCGACGATCTGCACCCCGCCGCGAACGTGGCCAAGATGGCCGCTGGCCACGCGCTGAACGACGACGACCGCGCACCGTGGCTCGAGATCGTCGCCGCCTGGATCGATGAGCGCCACGCGGCGGGTCGCCCCAGCATCATCACGTGCTCGGCGCTGCGGCGCCGCTACCGCGATGTGCTGCGCCGCGACTTCGTCACTTTCGTGCATTTCACGGGCGATCGCGCGATGATCCTCGACCGGATGATGCGCCGACAGGGGCATTTCATGCCACCCGCACTGCTCGACTCGCAGTTCGCGACGCTCGAGGTCCCTGGCGAGGACGAACGAGTGATCTCGGTGGATGTGGCGCTCTCCCCGGCCGAGCAGGCATCCGAGATCATCACCCGCCTCGGCCTCGCACCGGCGTCATCGTAGAACGACCCGGCGGTTCGAAACGATAAAGTGACGTGGGGCTCGAATCCCACCCGACTCTGGAGTACGACATGGTGAACACGAACGAATCCGCAGCGAACATCGGAGTTGTCGGGCTGGCGGTGATGGGCTCGAACCTCGCCCGCAACCTTGCCTCCCGCGAGGGCAACACGGTCGCCGTCTACAACCGCACGGCCGCGAAGACCGAAGAGCTCGTCGCCGAGCACCCCGAGGCCGGGTTCGTCCCGTCGTACTCGTACGAAGAGTTCGCGGCCTCGCTGCAGAAGCCGCGCACCGCGCTCATCATGGTCAAGGCCGGCGGCCCGACCGATGCCGTGATCGAAGACCTCATGGCCGTCTTCGAGCCCGGCGACATCATCATCGACGGCGGCAACTCGCTGTTCACCGACACGATCCGCCGCGAGAAGGCCGTGCGCGAAGCGGGCTTCAACTTCGTCGGCATGGGCGTCTCGGGAGGCGAAGAGGGCGCGCTGCTCGGCCCGTCGCTCATGCCGGGCGGCCCGGACGAGGCGTGGGTCACGCTCGGACCGATCCTGAAGAGCATCGCCGCCGTCGCCGAGGGCGAACCGTGTGTGACGCACGTCGGGCACGACGGCGCCGGCCACTTCGTGAAGATGGTGCACAACGGCATCGAGTACGCCGACATGCAGCTGATCGCCGAGGCCTACGACCTGATCCGCCGCGGCACGGGCAAGAGCCCCGCCGAGATCGCCGACATCTTCGCCGAGTGGAACCGCGGCGAGCTCGAGAGCTACCTGATCGAGATCACCGCCGAGGTGCTGCGCCAGACGGATGCCGCGACCGGGCAGCCGCTCGTCGACGTCATCGTCGACCAGGCGGGCGCGAAGGGCACCGGCGGCTGGACGGTGCAGACCGCGATCGACCTGGGCGTGCCGGTGTCGGGCATCGCCGAGGCCGTGTTCGCGAGGTCGCTCTCGAGCCACCCCGAGCAGCGCGCGATCTCGGGCGGGCTCCCCGGCCCCTCGGAGTCGTCGTTCACCGTGACCGACGCCGACGCGTTCGTCGAGCAGGTGCGCCTCGCCCTCTACGCCTCGAAGATCGTCGCGTACTCGCAGGGCTTCGACGAGATCCGCGCCGGCGCCGCGCAGTACGGCTGGACGATCGATCTCGGCGCGGTCTCGCGCATCTGGCGCGGCGGCTGCATCATCCGCGCGCAGTTCCTGAACCGCATCGCGGATGCCTACGCCGCCGAGCCCGAGCTGCCCGTGCTGCTCACGGCGCCGTACTTCGTCGAGGCGCTGGGTCGGGCACAGGATGCCTGGCGCTCGATCGTCGGGACGGCCGCGACCGCAGGCATCCCCTCGCCGGCGTTCTCGTCGTCGCTCGCGTACTACGACGGGCTGCGCGCGAAGCGCCTGCCCGCCGCCCTCATTCAGGGGCAGCGCGACTTCTTCGGTGCGCACACCTACAAGCGCGTCGATCGGGACGGCACCTTCCACACGCTGTGGTCGGGTGACCGCAGCGAGGTCGAGGCCGTCGACACGCACTGATCGGCGGGGTCGGGGCGACCCCTCGACAAGCTCGGGGACCGGGCTGGCTCGGGGACCGGGCGGACTCGGGGACCGGGCTGGCTCGGGGACCGGGCTTTCCCCGGTCGTTGAGCGAGCGCAGCGAGTCGAAACGGCTACAGCCAGTCGTTCTTCTTGAAGACGACGTACAGGCCGACGCTCACCCCGGCCATCAGCGCGATGGCGAAGGGGTAGCCCCACGCCCAGTCGAGCTCGGGCATGTTGCGGAAGTTCATGCCGTAGATGCCGGCGACGAGTGTCGGGGCGAACCCGATCGCCGCCCACGACGAGATCTTCTTGACCTGTTCGTTCTGCTGCAGGCTCGTCTCGGTCATCGCCTTCATCTGCTCGTTGGTGCGCTGGTCGACGAGCGTCGCGTGCAGGGTGAGGGCGTTGTCGAGGGTGTGGCGGAAGGCCGCGATGCGCGCGTCGATGTAGCGGGCGCGATCCTCGACCTCGCGGAAGGCGGAGTCGCCGATCGCACTCCCCTTGTCGCGGGCGAGGGCGCGCAGTCGATCGAGGATGTCGGCGACCGGCGCCGTGGCATGGTGCAGGTCGATCACCTCGCGCTGCAGCGCGAAGATGCGGCGCGACACCGATTCATCGTCGCCGAACAGCTGCTCTTCGATCTCGTCGATGTCGGTCTCGACGCCGTCGAGCACGTCTCGGTAGCCGCGCGTGACGAACTCGGTGATCGACCACACGACGCCGAGCGGGCCGTTCGTGAAGATCTCGGGGTGGCTCTCGAGCTGGTGTCGCGACTGCTCGAGCTCGACCTCGGTGCTCGGTGCAATGGCGACGACGAGGTGCGCCGAGACGAAGATGTCGACCTCATGGCACAGCACGGTCTCGCTCGCGTCGTCGTAGACCGCCGGCTGGAGCACGAGGAACAGGTCGTCGCCGTACTTCTCGAACTTCGAGCGCTGGTGACCACGCAGCGCTTCGAGCACGCCCAGCCGGTTCAGCCCGAGGTCCGAGCCCAGCGCACGGACTTCGTCGTCGCTGGCGCCGGTCACGCCGATCCAGGCTAGGCCCCCGCGCTCGCGCGCCTCGGCGAGCGCCGCCGCGGGCGGCGCCTCGGTCGGGTGGGGGACGCCGTCGAGGTAGACGACCGAAGTGACGACAGCCATGCAGCAACACTAAGGGCGGGGATCGCTCCCCGCCCTCGTTTCGACTCGCTGCGCTCGCTCAACGACCGGGAATGGTGATGTCGCTCAACGACCGGGAACGGTGATGTCGCGCACCGTGCCCTTGTCGAGGCGCAGGCGCCGTCGCGCGCGTTTCGCGACGGCCGAATCGTGCGTCACGACGACGAGCGTGAGCCCCTCCGCGTTCAGATGCTCGAGCACCGAGAGGATCTCGTCGCGCATCTCCTCGTCGAGGTTCCCCGTCGGCTCGTCGGCCAGCACGACCCGCGGGCGCTTCGCGATCGCGCGCGCGATCGCGACGCGCTGCTGCTGCCCGCCCGAGAGCTCGCCCGGTCGGTGGTCGGACCGCTCCGCGAGATCGACGCGGGCCAAGGCATCCGCCACCCGCGCATCGCGCTCCGACCGCTCGAGCCCGAGCGGCTCGAGACCCATCGCGACGTTCTCGGCCGCCGTCAGCGTCGGGATGAGGTTGAACGCCTGGAAGACGAAGCCCACCTCGCGTGCCCGTAGCTGCTCGAGATCCTTCGCCGACGCCGTCGCCAGGTCGGTCTCGCCGATCAGGACGTGCCCCGTCGTCGGCGTGTCGAGCGCCCCGAGCAGCTGCAGCAGCGTCGACTTGCCCCCGCCGGTCGGACCCTGGATCGTCACGAAGTCGCCCGCCGCGATCTCGAGGTCGACGCCCTTGAGGGCGTGCACGACCCGGCCCTTCTGCTCGTAGGTCTTGGTGACGCCGGCGAGTCGGTAGGCGGGAATCGCGGGCAGTTCGGCCGGGGTGCCCGCGGCATCCGCTGGCGTCTCATCGATGATGGTCATGTCGTTCTCCTCGGATTCTGGCGATGTGTCGAAAGGGATGGATGCCACGGTCACGCGACCGCTCGCAATGCTTCGGCGGGGCTGAGTTTCGCGGCGCGCCAGCCGCCGAACGCTCCTGCGACGAGGCCGCCCGCGACCGCCAGCAGCAGCGCCGCGACGATGATCCACACCGAGAGCGGCGCGTGCAGCACGATGTCGGTCGCGGTCTGGGCAAGCTGCCCGAAGCCGCCCCCACCGGCGCCGCCCGGGCCCCCGGTGCCGCCACCCGGGGCGCTCCCGCCCGTCGTCGCCGGCGCGGACGAGATCGTGGGCGCGATCAGGTTGATCACGGTCACCCCGACCACACCGAGCACGATGCCCGCGACGCCCCCGATCAGGGCCTGCACGACAGACTCCCCTGCGACCTGACCGACGACCCGGCGGTTCGACCAGCCGACCGCCTTGAGCGTGCCGAGCTCGCGGGTGCGGCGCGTGATGCCCGAGATGGTCAACAGCACGGCGAGCGCGACAGCGACGACGAGCACGATGATCGACAGCCACGTGCCGAGGTTCGTGATGAGCGACGTCGCGCTCGAGAGCGAGCCCGACACGGTCGCGGCGAGGTCGGACTGCGAGCTCACCGTGGCATCCGGCAGCGCCGTCTTCAGCGCCGACTGCACCGACGCGATCGCGTCGCTCGAGCTCGCCTGCACGTACACCGTCGAGATGACGTCGCCCGCGCCGGAGAGGGTCTGCGCGACGTCGAGCGGGATGTAGACGTTCGCGGCGGTGTCGGCGTCGGAGGATGCCGAGGCGACGATCCCCACGATCTCGAAGCTCGTGCCGCCCACGTCGATCGTGCCGCCGACAGCGAGGCCGGCGCTGGCGGCGTAGGTCGCGTCGAGGACGGCGACGTCGGTGCCCGCGTCGGCGGCGGCGAGGATTCGCCCGTCGCTGACCGACACGGCCGACATCGGACCCACCGTGTCGGCACCCGGGTCGATGCCGAGCACCGTGAACGAGTTCACATCGAACGAGCCGCCGCCGAAGCCGCCACCCTGACCGCCGCCCTGGCCGCCGCTCTGGCCGTCTTGCGGAGCCTGGCCCTGCCCGGCGCCGGTGTCCGCGCCGCCATCCGTGCTGCCCGCGCCGGTGTCGCTCGGCCGCTGCGGCAGCTCGCCCGAGAACGTCATGTTCGTGAGGCTGAGCGCGCCCGACGCTGCCGCGACCCCGTCGACCGAAGCGACCTGGTCGAGGGTCGACGCCGCGAGGGTGCCGCGGCGGAAGTCGGTCACCAGACGCGACTGACTGAGACTGGTCGTGCCGTCGTCGGAGGTCTGGCCCCCGTCCTGACCGAAGTCGAAACGGCCGCCCTGACCGCCCGAGCCGGGCTCAGCCTGTGCCCCCGTCACGGTCAGGTCGGTGCCGACGCCGTAGACCGACTCGAGCGCCTGGGCCTGGGCGTCGCGGACGCCGGCCGCGAGTGAGTTGACGATGATGACGAGAGCGATCGCGATCGCGAGGCCGATGGCGACGATCGCGGTCTGCTTCTTGCGCCCCGAGAGCTCACGGCGCAGGTAGGTCCAATACATGGGGTCTCCTTCTGGGGCGCATCCGGCGCCGACGAATCGACGCTAGGGACGCCGCTGATGCGAGCGTTCTGGCGCGGTTATGGACGGCCTATGGATGCCGAGGCATCCCCTCCCCGTCCTTCATCGGCACTCGATCCGCGCACTGCGGCGGATTCATAGGGTTCGCACAATCACGGACATAGCCGCTCCACAGCGCGCGCATGACAATGGACCCATGACCGTTCCAGCTGCCACCGCCGCCACCTCGCTTCGCCGTCCCGATGGGTCTGCCCTTCGGGTGCTCGTCGTCGACGACGAGCAGATGCTCACCGACCTGCTGTCGATGGCGCTGCGGATGGAAGGGTGGGAAGTGCGCAGCGCGGGGTCGGGCTTCGATGCCCTGAACGTCGCGCGGGAGTTCTCGCCCGACGCCCTCGTGCTCGACATCATGATGCCCGACCTCGACGGCATGGCCGTGCTGCAGCGGCTGCGGCACGCGGGCAACGACGTGCCCGTGCTGTTCCTGACCGCGAAAGACTCGGTCGCCGACCGGGTCGCCGGGCTCACCGCGGGCGGCGACGACTACGTGACCAAGCCGTTCAGCCTCGAAGAGGTCGTCGCGCGCCTGCGCGGGCTCATGCGACGTGCCGGGACGGCGACGGCGGGCGGCGCCGACCCGATCCTGCGCGTGGGCGAACTGAGCCTCAACGAGGACTCGCACGAGGTCGAGCGCGCCGGCACCGAGATCGAGCTGACCGCGACCGAGTTCGAGCTGCTGCGCTTCCTCATGCGCAATCAGCGCCGCGTCGTGTCGAAGGCGCAGATCCTCGACCGCGTCTGGAACTACGACTTCGGCGGCCGCTCGTCGGTCGTCGAGCTGTACATCTCGTACCTGCGCAAGAAGATCGACGCGGGTCGCGAGCCCCTCATCCACACGGTGCGCGGCGTCGGCTACATGATCAAAGCGCCACAGTGACAGCGACCATCGAAGGCGCTGCGGCGACGGCGCCGCCCGCCCGCCCGCGGGTGCGGAAGCGCTGGACCCTGCAGACCCGCCTGATCGTCACCGTCGTGTCGTTCGTCGCGCTGATCCTGCTGGCGGTGGGGCTTGCGACGAGTGCGATTCTCGGAGGCATCCTGCAACAGCAACTCGACAACGATCTGCGCGAAGTAGCGAATCAGGCCGGCGGGCAGATGTTCGGGCAGCCCGGTGTTTTCGGCGGCGATGCGACTGCCGAGGGCACGCTCAACGAGGCGAGGGGTCTGCCGACCGGGTTCCTGCTCGTCGTCCAATCCGCGAGCGGCACCGACGGTGCGTATCTGTCGAGCGACAACTCCGTCATGCCTCTGTCCGCCGACAACCTGACCCAGATCCGTGACGCGTTTCGCGACGGGTCGTATGCGACTCTGTCGATTGACGGCGTCGGCACGTACCGCATGACGACCGGACGGGTCGGCAACGCCTACGTCATCGCGGCCGGGCTCCCGCTGTCGTCGGTGAGCTCGACGATCACGCAGATCCTCGTGACGGTGGGGCTGGTGACGACCGGTGGCCTTCTGGTGCTCGGAGCGATCATCGCGTTCGTGATCCGTCGGTCGCTTCGCCCCCTGCGCTCGGTCGCCGACACCGCGGCGCGCGTCGCGGCACAGCCGCTGTCGTCGGGCGACGTCACGATCACCGAGCGGGTGCCTGCATCGGAGTCCGACCCGACGGATGAGATCGGCGCCGTCGGCGCGGCGCTGAACACCCTGCTCGACCACGTCGACGAGTCGCTGACCGCCCGCCAGCGCAACGAGGAGCGCATGCGGGCCTTCGTCGCCGACGCGTCGCACGAGCTGCGCACGCCGCTCGCCGCGATCCGCGGATACTCCGAACTCTCCCTGCGCTCGCTGCGCCAGACCCAGGATGCCGGCGAGCACGCGACCAAGTCGCAGCTCGCCACGAGCGCCGAGTACTCCCAGCAGAGCCTGGAGCGCATCCAGTCGGCATCCCTGCGCATGACGACGCTCGTGGAAGACCTGCTGCTGCTCGCTCGCCTCGACGAGGGCAAAGAGCTCGTCTACGGCGCCGTCGACCTGACGCGCGTCGTGGTCGACGCGGTCGCCGACGCGCAGGTGGCCGGACCGGGGCACTCCTGGGAGCTGGATGCCGGCGAAGAGCCCGTCATCGTCGCGGGCGACGCCACACGCCTGCACCAGGTCGTCGCGAACCTGCTCACGAACGCGCGCGTGCACACCCCCGAGGGCACCCGCGTGACGGCGAGCGTCGCGGTCGAGGGCGACGAGGCCGTCGTGCGGGTCTCGGACGACGGACCGGGCATCGACCCCGCGGTCGCCCACGAGCTGTTCGAGCGCTTCGCGCGCGCCGACGGGTCGCGAGCCCGTCAGACCGGCGGCACGGGCCTCGGCCTCTCGATCGCCAAGGCGATCATGACGGCGCACCACGGCTCGATCACCGTGCAGAGCGAGCCCGGCGCGACCGTCTTCGAGGTGCGCCTGCCCGCGCGCCCCGCCGACCCGGTGGCCTGACCCAGCCCGCGCGCCGCGCCCGCGCCCGGCCCGCGCGCCCAGCG
>JASCPF010000057.1 GCA_029959325.1 Microbacteriaceae bacterium PS02068 | reverse complement strand
CGCCCGGCGCGCCCGGCGCGCGACGACGCGCTCGAGCAGCATGACGGCGCGCGGGCCCGCCCCGACGATCGCGAGCCGGACCGCCGCGTCGGGGCGCGCGGGCACGCTCATCGGACCGCGGGCTCGCGGGCGGTCACCGGTGCCGGGCCCAACAGGTCGTGCAGGGTCTCGCCGTCCTCGTACGAGGTGCGGTACGAACCGCGCTCCTGCAGCAGCGGCACGACCTTCTCGGTGAACTCGTCGAGCCCGTGCGGCACGAGGTGACCGATGAGGGTGAACCCGTCGCTCGCCCGCTCCTGCACGTAGCGATCGATCTCGGATGCCACGTGCGCAGGCGTGCCGACGAACGTGTGCTTCGCCGTCAGGTGGATGACCAGATCACGGATGCTGAAGTTCTGGGCCGCGGCGAGCTCACGCAGCTGCGCGATGCGCCCGCGGATCGCGGCGTGGCGGTTCGCGAAGCCCTGCGCACTCTCGGAACCGGTGTCGGGCTCGACATCGGGCAGCGGACCGTCGGCGTCGTAGCCGCTGAAGTCGCGGTTCCAGATCTGCTCGAGGTACGTGATCGCCGTCTCGGGCCGCACCTGGGCGAGGGCGATCTCACGCGAGCGCTCGCGCGCCTCGGCATCCGTGTCGCCGAGCACCGCCATCGCGCCGGGCAGGATCTTCAGCGAGTCCTCGTCGCGGCCGCGGGAGGCCAGGCGCCCCTTCACGTCGCGATAGAACTGCTGGGCATCCTCGAAATCGATGTGCCCCGAGAAGATCACGTCGGCGTGCGCCGCGGCGAAGTCGCGGCCGTCGGCCGAGTCGCCCGCCTGCACGATGACGGGGCGCCCCTGCGGCGAGCCGGGCACGTCGAAGACCGCGTCGATGCCGAACAGGCGCGTCGTGCGCTGCACCCGCGCGATGGCGTCGTCACGCAGGAACTCGCCCGACGTGGCATCCGCGACGATCGCGTCGTCTCGCCACGACGACCACAGCGCCTTCGAGATCTCGGCGAACTGCTCGGCGCGGACGTACCGGTCGGGGTGCGCGAGGTACCCGCCGCGGCGGAAGTTCGCCCCGTGGAACGCGTCGGAGCTGGTCACGGCGTTCCAGCCCGCGCGACCGCCGGAGAGGTGGTCGAGCGTCGCGAGCTGGCGGGCGAGCTCGTACGGCTCGTTGAAGGTCGTCGACAGCGTGCCGACCAGGCCGATGTGGTCGGTCACCGCGGCGAGCGCGGCGAGGACCGCCAGCGTGTTGGGCCGACCGATCACATCGAGATCGTGGATGCGCCCGCGGTGTTCGCGCAGGCGCAGCCCCTCGGCGAGGAAGAGGTAGTCGAACAGGCCCCTCTCGGCGGTGCGGGCGAAGTGCTCGAACGACGCGAAGTCGATCTGACTGCCCGCGGTGGGGTCCGTCCACACGGTGTGGTTGTTGACCCCGGGAAAGTGCGCGGCGAGGTGGATCTGGCGGGTCATGCGCGAGTCTCCTGTCGGGTGTAGCGGCTGACGGGGCGCGGCAACCCGAGTCGCTCGCGGAGGGTGGGGGCGCCGTTGTCGGCGGCGAGGATGCCTGCGGCGGCGGCCCGCGGCAGCACCTGGTCGGCGATCGCGAAGAGGTCGGCGGGCTGGCGCGCCGGGCGCAGGCGCACGCCGTCGGCCCCCGCGGCGGCGAGCGCGTGGATCTCGTCGACGACGTCGTCCGCGGTGCCCACGACGACGCGCGCGTCGGTGACGATCGTCGCCCGCTCCTGCAGGCGCGCCCACGTCTGGTCGGCGGCGGCGCGCGTCGGCTCGATCACGACGAGCAGATCGGCGAAGACGCGCAGTCGCTCGGGCTCGGCGCGAAGCTCCGTCGATGCGGCGTCGAGCTCGGCCAGGATCGGCACGAGGTCCGCGGCATCCTGCGGCGTCACGAAGACGACGTCGGCGTGCTGCGCGGCGAGCCGGTAGGGCACCGTCTGGTGGGCGAGCACCGTGATCAGCGGCTGGCCCTGCGGCGAGCGCGGCACGATCGACGCGCCCGTGATCGAGAAGAACTCGCCGTCGATGTCGACGTTGTGCACCCGCTCGCGATCGAGGAAGCGCCCCGTCTCGAGATCGCGGACGATCGCGTCGTCCTCCCACGAGTCGGCGAGCGCGCGGACGGCGTCGATCACGTCGCCCGCCTCGCGGAACGCGGCCCGCCAGTGCGGGCTCTGCTCGATGCGCACGGGAGTGGATGCCTTCGCGATGGCATCCAGGCCGGTCGAATCTCCCGTGCGGCGCCCGAAGTTCGCGCGCTCCTGCTCGTTCGCGCCGGCGACGAACCGCGCGCCGGCGCGGCCGCGGCTCGCGTAGTCGAGGGTCTGCAGCCCGGTCGCGAGGTGGAACGGCTCGGGGTGGGTCGTCGTGACCGTCGGCACGAGGCCGATGCGCTCGGTGAGCGGCGCGAGGAACGACGCGAGCAGCACCGCGTCGAGGCGCCCGCGGGCGCGGTCGCGGCGCGTCTCGGCATCCTGCTCGTACGTCCGCCCGCCGAGGGAGAGCGCGTCTTCGAGGGTCGCGAAGACGACGCCCGCGGCATCCGCCGCACGCACCTGATCGCGCCAGTAGCCGGGCGTCGCGAGCTCGGTCGGGCGCGCCGACTCTTCGCGCCAGGCGGCGGGATGCCAGCCCGCCCCGTCGAGGCCGACGGCGATGTGCACACGCTCCGTCACGGGGCGCTCCTCTCGATCGTCGCGGCGTGAGCCGCCGCTGGGGCCACTCTCACCGCCCGAGGTCGGCCGCCCAAACCGTGGCGTAACCGAACGCCGCACAGTGACACATGGCGTGACACAGTGCCTCGCGATCAGGCCCCGTCGGGCGTACGCACGGCGGCGAAGATGTTGCGCCGGCGCAGGGCGAAGCCGAGGCGCTCGTAGATCGCGATGGCGCCCGTGTTGGATGCCGCGGCGTGCAGCAGCGCGCGGTCGCCGCGCTGCTGGATGTGGTACGCGACATCCAGCACCAGCCGCGATGCGAGCCCGCGGCCGCGGAACTCGGCGTCGGTCGCGACCGCGGAGATCTCGGTCCAGCCCTCGGGGTGCAGCCGCTCGCCGGCCATCGCGACCAGGCGCCCCTCGTGCCGGACGCCGATGTAGCGGCCGAGCTCGTGCGTGCGCGGCCGGAACGGCCCGGGCTGGTTCCGTTCGACGATCGCGAGCATGTCGGCCGCGTCGTCAGGTCCGAGCTCGATCGCGTCGTCGAAGGGTCGGGTCTGCAGCGCCGGCGTCTCCACGAGCTGCACGCCCTCGCCGTAGCCGAGGACCTCCCACCCGGCGGGGAACTCCTCCGGAGAGCCCGACAGACCGACCTCCGCACCCGGCCCGACGAGGTCGCGCAGCGTGTCCCAGACGCGCGGGTCGTCCCACGTGCGCACGGCGACGAACGGCGCGACGTCTTCGGGATAGCGGCGCACGAGATCGCCGCCGATCGCGAAGTGCGCGTGCGGACCGGTCAGGGCGTGCCACGGGGCGTTGTCGAGGACCACCGCGTCGCGATGCGGGGCATCGACGGCGAGGGGCGAGGAAGCGGTGTGCGACATGCAGCCATTCTGCGCGCACCGGTCCCGGGCGCGGCAACAGGGCGCGTCACTCCCCGCAACACGTCGCCCGATGACGCCACGTGACGTGGTGAGGCGGAACGGCGCGCCTCGGCGCGCGAGACTGTCGGGGTGACGTCTCCCCGCCCGCCCTGGACTCTGCATCTCGTCGCGTGGGACGACGCGCGCGCCGTGGCGCTGCGCGACGCGATGGATGCCGAGTTGGGCCTGCGCTACGCCGATCGCTTCTCCGCCTTCGACGCCGAAACCAGCGCCCGGTTCGAGCGCGACTTCGCCCTCGAACCGGCGACCGTTGTCGCAACGGTCATCCTGCTCGGCGACGACGACGTGCCCGTCGGCCACGCGGCGCTGCGGGCACTCGGTGATGAGCTCGAGGTCAAGCGGGTCTTCGTGCACACGTCCGCTCGGGGGTCGGGCGCGAGCCGCGCGCTGATGGCCGAGCTCGAGCGCATCGGCCGCGAGCGCGGCGCCGCGCGGCTCATCCTGCAGACGGGCGATCGGCAGCCCGACGCCGTCGCGCTCTACGAGCGGATCGGCTACACCGGCATCCCGATCTTCCCGCCGTACTCCGATTTCGATTTCTCGCTGTGCTTCGAGAAGCCGCTGGCGGGGGTGCTCGCATGAGCGCGGAGCGCGTCGATGTCGCCGTCGTCGGTGGCGGCGCCATGGGATCGGCGACGGCGTGGCAGCTCGCCCGCGCGGGGCGCGACGTGGTCGTCTTCGAGCAGTTCGAGCCGGGGCATCGCCGGGGGGCTTCGCACGGGGCATCCCGCAACTTCAACGTGTCATACGTCGAGCCCGACTACCTCGCCTGGCTGCGCGATGCCCGCCGGCTGTGGGCCGAGATCGAGGCCGAGTCGGGCGCTGCGCTGCTCACCACCACGGGAATCGTCAACCACGGCCCGGGGCGCGATTTCGCCCGTGTGGGCGAGGCGGTCGCGGCGGGTGGCTTCGCCACCGAGCTGCTGGATGCCTCGGCCGCCGCGGCCCGCTGGCCCGGCTTCCGGTTCGAGACGCCCGTGCTGCACACGCCCGACGCGGGGCGCCTCAACGCCGACGCGTCGGTCGCCGCGTTCCTCGCCAGCGCAGAGGCGCACGGCGCGCGCGTCTCGTGGAACACCCGCGTCACCGATCTGCAGGTGCGCGGCGACGATGACGTGCAGCTCACCGTCGACGGCGGAACCGGCGAGCGGGTCGTCCGCGCGCGGCGCGTGGTCGTGACGGCGGGCGCGTGGACCGATCCGACCCTCCGGGGCGTGCCCGGCACCGTGCTGCCGACGCTGCGCGTGACCCAGGAGCAGCCCGCCCACTTCGCGCCCCTCGACCCCGCCGCGCCCTGGCCGGGGTTCAACCACGCGCCTGACCCGAGCGACGCCAGCACCGCCTGGTTCCCCACCGGGGTCTACGGCATGCTCACGCCGGGCGAAGGGGTGAAGGCCGGGTGGCACGCCGCGGGGCCGGTGGTCGACCCCGATCACCGCAGCTTCCGACCCGATCCCGCGCTGACGGCCGCGATCGTGCGCTACGCCGAGCAGTGGCTGCCGGGCGTCGACAGCACGCGCTTCACCGAGATCACGTGCACCTACACGTCGACGCCCGACTCGCAGTTCGTACTCGAGCGATTCGGACCGGTCGTCGTGGGCGCGGGGTTCTCGGGCCACGGCTTCAAGTTCACGCCCGTCGTCGGGCGCACGCTCGCCGCCCTGGCATCCTGATCAGGACTGATCAGAGCAGGTCGAGCGCGAAGGCGCGACGGGAAGGCGAACGGCCGGACCCCCGCAGAGGGGTCCGGCCGTTCGGACGATCACGACTTCGGCAGGCCCGGAGGGTCGATCTTGCTCTCGTCGACGCGCTCCGACTCGAGGCCCCACTGTTTGAGAACCTCGTCATACTGACCGCCCTCGATGATGGCGTTGAGCGCGATCTGCACCGGCTCGATCAGGCCGTTGCCCTTGGCGGTCGCCGCGGCGATGTTCGCCGTGAGCGGCCAGCCACCGGGAACGAGGCCGACCTGCTTGGTGTCACCGGTCTCGCGCGCCGACCACGCCGAGGTCGCGTTCGGGCCGAACGTCGCGTCGACGCGCCCCGACTGCAGGGCCAGCACGGCGGCGGCGTTGTCGTCGTAGTAGACGAGCTCGGCGGGGGCCTTGCCCTCGCCTTCGAGCGTCTTGTTCCAGGCGAGCAGCACCTGCTCCTGGTTGGTGCCCGAGCCGACGACGATCTTGAGGCCCGAGATGTCCTCGGCATCCTCGATCTTCGTGATCTTGCTGTCGGACTTCACATAGAAGCCGAGCAGGTCCTGGCGGTAGCTCGCGAAGTCGTAGAGCTCCTTGCGCTCTTCGGTCACCGTGACGTTCGAGGCGATGAGGTCGTACTTTCCGGACTGGATGCCCAGGGGCCAGTCGGCCCACGCGACGACGACCTGGTTGTACTCGAGGCCCAGCGCCTCGGCGATGAGCGAGCCGATGTTGGGCTCGGTTCCCGCAGCCTCGGTCTCACCCTCGGGGATGTAGCCCAGGGGCGGCAGGTAGGCGGACACCGCGACGGTCAGCTTGCCGGGCTCGACGGGCGTGAACCCGCTCTTCTTCAACGCGGCGACGGCCTCGGCGACGGGCTCGTCGAGGTGCACCCAGGTGATGTCATCGGTGGTGACGTTGGCGGGCGATTCCGAGGCGGCGGGCGCCGCGGCATCCGCCTTCGCTGCGCCTCCTGCGGCGACGGCGGCGAAGATGCCTCCGACGATCGCGACGACCGCGACGGCGCCGACGGCGGCCGCGATCCCTTGCTTCTTGCTCAGTGCCATGAGGGGTGTTTCCTTTGTTTCGGGTGGTGTGTGCGGTTCGGGTGGTGGATGTGCGGACTCAGGCCAGGACCTTCGCGAGGAACTCCTGCACGCGGGGGTGCTCGGGGCGCACGAGCACCTGGTCGGGCGGCCCCTGCTCGAGGATCCGTCCGTCCTCGACGAAGACGACCCGGTCGGCGACCTCGCGGGCGAAGCCGACCTCGTGCGTGACGATCACGAGGGTCGTGCCGAGGGTCGCGAGGTCACGGATCACGTCGAGCACCTCGCCGACCAGTTCGGGGTCGAGCGCGCTCGTGGGCTCGTCGAACAGGATGACCTTCGGCTTGAGGGCGAGCGCTCGGGCGATCGCCACGCGCTGCTGCTGGCCGCCGGAGAGCTGACGCGGATAGTGCGCGGCCTTGTCCGAGAGTCCGACGCGATCGAGCAGGCCGAGGCCGAGCTCGCGAGCGTCGGCCTTCGTCAGCCGGCCGAGGGCGATCGGCGCCTCGACGATGTTCTCGAGCGCGGTGAGGTGCGGGAAGAGGTTGAAGTTCTGGAAGACGATGCCGATCTGCGTGCGACGGCGCAGGATCTCGCGCTCACGCAGTTCGTGCAGCTTCTCGCCGCGCAGCTCGTAGCCGATCAGCTGGCCGTCGACGGTGACCGAGCCCGAGTCGACCGACTCGAGGTGGTTGATGGTGCGCAGCAGCGTCGACTTGCCCGATCCGCTCGGGCCGAGGATCGCGACGACCTCGCCGGGCTGGATGGTCAGGTCGATCCCCCGCAGCACCTCGATGCCGTTGTAGCTCTTGCGGACCCCCTGGATCTCGACGAGGCCGGTCGTCGCCGTGGGGACCGGGTTCGTGGCGGTGGCGGTGATGGTGGTCATGACGAGGCATCCGTTCCGTGCGTCGCGGGAAGTGTGGGCGGTGGCGTCGGGTCGTCGCCCAGGCGAGCCCACTGCACCGAGATCCAGCGGCGAGCGCGCTGCAGCGGGGTGGGCGGCAGCACGCGCACGGTTCCGCGGGCGTAGTGCCGCTCGATGTAGAACTGCGCGATGCTCAGCAGCGTCGTGATGATCGTGTACCAGACGACCGCGACCAGCAGCAGCGGGATGACGCGGCTGTTGCGGTTGTAGATGACCTGCACCGAGTAGAAGAGCTCGGGGATCGCGATGACGAACAGCACCGAGGTGCCCTTGACGAGCCCGATCACCTCGTTGGCCGCGTTGGGGATGATCGAGCGGGCGGCCTGCGGCAGGATGATGCGCCCCAGGCGCCGCGCCGGCGGCAGGCCGAGCGCCGCCGCGGCCTCGAGCTGCCCCTGATCGACCGAGAGCAGACCGCCGCGGATGATCTCGGCCGAGTACGCGGCCTGGTGCAGGCTCAGACCCAGCACGCCCGCCGCGAAGGCCGAGACGAGCTGCACGGTCGGGAACTCGACGATCCAGAAATCGGTCGTGAACGGGGTGCCGAGCCCGAGCGTCGGGTAGAGGTAGCCGAGGTTGTACCAGACCACGAGCTGCACGACGAGCGGCACCGAGCGGAAGAACCAGATGTACAGCCACGCGCCGCCGCTCAGCAGGGGCGACTTCGACAGCCGCGCCAGGGCGAGCAGCGTGCCGATCGCGAAGCCGGCGACCGCCGAGATGGCGGTGTAGGTCAGTGTCAGCCCCAGGCCCTGCAGCACGGGATCGGAGAGGAAGTAGTGCGCGAAGACATCCCACTCGTAGCGGCCGTTCGTGACGAGGCTCCACGCGAACTGCGCCACGACGAACGCGACGAGCGCCGCGCCCGTCCATCGCCACGAGTGCCGCGTGTGCACGACCTTCACGGCGCCGAGATCGACGCGCGAAGGGGCGGCCGCGCCCGGCGCCTGCGCGTCGGCGGGTGCCGTCAGGGTGTTGGTCATGGCTGCTCCTCAGCGGGGGTGGGACGGGGCGTTTCGTGGCGGGTGTGCCGCGGTGAACGTCACGCTAAGCGGCCCGGGCAGGGTCCGTCTGGCGGCCCCTTCACATGACGCAACCCACTGAGACACGCCGACACAGGCCGACACGGGACGTAACGAAGGCCGTGAAGAATCCGCTCAGGCGGTGCGGAGAATGCGGTCGGTCACCCGCACGCAGAAGTGCAGCGCGTCGACGGAGATGTGCTCGTCGGCCGCGTGGAACTGGGCGAACACGTCGTCGCCCGGGTCGACCCGCAGGGGCACGAAGCCGTATCCGCGGATGCCCAGCAGCGCGAGATGCTTGTTGTCGGTGCTGGCCGGCAGCAGGTACGGCACGACGACGGCTCCGGGGTCTTCCGCGTCGATGGCATCCTGCAGCACTCGCACGATCGGCGCGTCAGGGGGCGCTTCGATCGCGGGGTTCTCCCTCGCCCACGCGATCTCGATGTCGTCGCCGACGAGGGCCGTGAGCTCTTCGTGCAGCGCGGCGCTCTGCCCCGGCACGATGCGGATGTCGATGCGCGCCGTAGCCGTCGCCGGGATGACGTTGGTCTTGCCGCCCGCGGCGAGCACGGTCGGCGAGACGGTGCTGCGGATCGAGGCGCCGATGAGCGATCCGACGAAGCCGAGCTGCGCGAGGTCGTCGTCGATCGACTCGTCGGTGAAGGCCAGCCCCCGTGCGGCGCCGAAGGTCGCCAGGAATCGCTCGAGCGCGGGCGTCCGCACGAGCGGGAATCGATGCGCGCCGATCGCGGCGACGGCGTGCGCGAGCCGCACGACCGCGTTGTCGGGGGTCGGCCGCGATCCGTGGGCGGCGTGCCCTCGCGCGGTGAGTGTCGCCGCGTCGACGCCTTTCTCGGCGGTCGCGACGAGGTAGGCGCGACGGTCGCCCGTGAGCGGCACGGAGAACCCGCCGACCTCGCTGAGCGCCTCGGTCGCGCCGCGGAACAGGTCGGGGCGGTTCTTCACGAGCCATCGCGCGCCCCACACCCCGCCGGCCTCTTCGTCGGCGAAGAACGCGAAGATGAGGTCGCGTCGCGGCACGATGCCCTCGCGGCGGTAGGCGCGCGCGAGCGCGAGGATGACGCCCGCGTAGTTCTTCATGTCGACCGCGCCGCGGCCGTAGAGGATGCCATCGTGGATCTCGGCCGCGAAGGGCGGATAGGTCCAGTCCGAGGCATCCACCGGCACGACGTCGAGGTGCGCGTGGACGACGAGCGCGCCCGCGGTGGGGTCTGACCCGGCCAGCCGCGCGACGACGCTCGCGCGACCGGCGCGAGGCTCGACGAGCTCGGGCTCGTATCCGACCTGCTCGAGCTGCTCCGTGACGAACAGTGCCGCGCGCGTCTCGCCGTCGCCGGTCGTGGCCGCGTCGCCCGTGTTGACGCTCTCGATGCGAATGAGCGCGCGGATCAGCTCGACGGCTTCGGCCTCGAGAGGCGTCGGGGCGCTCATGCGGCGGTCGGCTCGGTCAGCGGGGTCAGTGGTCGTCGGGCGGTGTTCGGCCGTCAGTGCTCGTGCGGCCGCGCGTCGCCGGCGAGCTTGAACGCGAGCCGTCCGTGCGCGTAGCCGCCGCCCGCGCGGATCGCCGTGGCGACCCAGGCCGTCTCGGCGAGCTCGGCCTCGGTGGCGCCCGCCTTGACGGCGTTCTGCGAGTGGCCGTCGATGCAGTAGACGCACTGCGTCGTGATGCTCACGGCGAGGGCGATCAGTTCGCGGTACTTGAGCGGGATCTCGCGCCCCTCGGCAGCGAAGACGGCCTGGTCGAAGGCCGTGAATGCGGCGAGGATGTCGGGCGTCTCCTTCTTGTAGACCCGGGTGAAGGTCTTGTCGGCGGTGCGGTCGAAGTAGTCGGACATGGCTCTCCTGCGTGCGAATTGCGTGGGCATTGCGTGGGCATTGCGTGGGGGACGGAACGCGCCTCACGCTAACCGCCGACGGGCGCGTCGCCGAACGCGCCTGACTCACGGCGTCATCGCGGGGGGTGTCGCGGCGGGTCGCGGCGGGTCGCGCGCGAGGTCAGACGACACCGATGAGGCCGGCAGGCTCGGCACCCACGGCAACAGGACGCCCCGGCGATCGCGCCCACTGGCTCCACGAGCCCACGAAGATCCGCGTGTCGACGCCCGCAACCGCGAACGCCAGTGCGGAATGGGCCGACGGGATGCCCGAGCTGCAATAGAGCACCACGGGCGTCTGGGGGTGGATGCCACGGGCGGCGAGCGTCGCGCGAATGTCGGCGGGCGGGCGCAGCAGCCCGTCGGGCCCGATGTGACTGACCGTCGGGATGTTGATGGCACCGGGGATGTGCCCCGCCGCCGGATCGAGCTCCGCCGCCGAACCGCGGTAGCGCTGCGGCGCGCGCACGTCGACCAGCGCCCCGATCCGCGGTGCGATGGCTGCCTCGTCGATGGTGGCGAGACCTGCTCGGCCCGCGTCGGCCAGAGTGATCGAGCCGCGCCGCACCGCACGGTCGCTGTGCTCGAGCCGCAGGCCCGCCTGCACCCACGCACGGAAGCCGCCGTCGAGCACACGCACATCGACCCCGTGCCTCCGCAGCAGCCACCAGGCGCGCGCCGCGGGCACGCCCTCGTTGTCGTCGTAGACGACGACCCGGTCGCCGTCAGCGAGCCCCCACCGCCGAGCCGTGTCCGTCAGCTCGGCCGCCGTCGGCAGCGGATGCCGCCCCTCTTCGGGGCGCCCCGGTCGGGCGAGGTCGCGCTCGAGGTCGACATACACCGCCCCCGGAAGGTGCCCCGCGAGGTAGTGCGGTCGACCCTCGGGCTGGTCGAGGCGCCAGCGCACGTCGAGCAGGCGAACGGGCTCACCGGCGGCGAGCGCCGCAGCGAGTCCATCGACGCTCACAAGGGCAGACATCTCTTCATCGTGACGACGGCAGCCCCCGGGCGCCTGCGCGGGCGCAACACAGCACAACGCGGCGTCACATTTCGACATGGCGTGTCACGGGGGCACACACAGGGCCGCGGGGCGTGCGCGCCGGATGCACGCGGGCTTAGCGTCGATGGCATGAGCACTTCAGCCTCCGCTTCGCACATCGACGCGCCGCCGCACCACTTCGCGTCGTCGCTGTCGGCCGACGACTTCAAGGCGCTCTTCCGCGGGCATCCGGGCGGCGTCGCCGTCATCACCGCCGACGCGGGCGACGGACCCGTCGCGCTGACCGCGACGAGCGTGTCGAGCGTGAGCGCCGAGCCGCCGCTGCTGATCTTCTCGGTGTCGGCGCAGTCCTCGGCATCCCCCGTCCTCGCCGCCGCCGAGACGGTCGTCGTGCACCTGCTCGACGCGAACGATCTCGAAATCGCGCAGCTGGGCGCGACGAGCGGCATCGACCGCTTCGCCGAGACGCACCGCTGGTCGCGCCTCGTGACCGGCGAGCCCGTCTACCACGACGTGCGCGCGTGGGTCCGGTGCGCCGTGATCGGCCGAATGGATGCCGGCGGCTCGACCGTCATCGCCGCGCACGCCCTGCAGTCACAGCTCGAGCGCGACGTCGACCCCGGCGAGCACGGCGACGCACTGGTCTACCACAACCGCACGTGGCACCGTCTGGGCGAGCACTCGCGCATCGCGCCCTGACCCAGCCCCGGTCTCGGCGGGCGCTGCGCGATGCAAGCCTGCGAAATAGTCGGCGCAACACGCGGGAACACGCTGAGGGATCCCGCACATCGCGACGACTTTCTCGGCGCAACCACGCACGCCCGCGAAGTAGTCGGCGCAACACGCGGGCTCACCCTGAGGGATGCCGCACATCGCGACGACTTTCGCGGCGCAACGACGCACGCCCGCGAAATTGTCGGCGCAGCCGCGCATCGCGACGACTTCTTGGGGGCCACGAGCCACCCCGCGAAGAAGTTGGCGCAACACGCGGGTATGAGATCAGGGATGCCGCGTGTCGCGCCAACTTCGTGGAGCCACGAGAGACGCCCGCGAAAGAGTCGGCGCAACGCGCGGGAACACCCCGAGGGATGCCGCACATCGCGACGACTTCTTGGGGGCCACGAGCCACCCCGCGAAGAAGTCGGCGCAACACGCGGGTATGAGATCAGGGATGCCGCGCATCGCGCCGACCATTTCGTGGGGCGGCGCGCCGCGACGACCCGCATCCACAAGCGGCCCTCCCCTTCTGATCCGCTAGGAGAATCAGAAGGGGAGGATCAGCCGCCGAGAGCCGCCGCGTCGATTCCGAGCAGCCCCGCGACGGCCCGCGCCGTGAGGTCTCGCCGAGCGGGCGGATCGTTCCACCGCACGAGCGAGTACGCGCCCTGGCCGTCGATCATCGCGAGCAGGTGCCACGCGATCGCGGGGGCATCGCCGCGGGCGAAGACCCCGGCATCCATCCCCCGCTCGATCTCGGCGGCGATCGCGTCCTGCCAGGCATCCATCTCGGTGCGCACGCGCGCCGCGAGCGCCTCGCCGCGCGCCCCGAGGCCCCACGCCTGCACCCACACGAGCGTGATGTCGGCCCTCGAGCCGTCGAGCAGGGTGTCGAGCAGCACACGAATGCGCGCGGCTGGCGCGTCGACGCTGTGCATGAGCGCGACGACCTCGTGCAGCTCCGCACTCACGAGCGCGCCGAAGGTCTCGGCGACGAGCTCGTCCATCGTTCCCGCGTAGTGCGCGATCAGACCGGGCGCGACGCCGACGCGCTGAGCGACGGCGCGCAGCGTGAGCGCGTCGAGTCCCTGCTCGAGCGCGATGGCGCGCGCCGCAGCTTCGACCTCGGCGCGACGTTCCTGCGGTGACTTCCGTACTCGCGTGGTGGTTGACGTCTCGGACATCCTGTCGCTACGCTCCTCGTATTGATCACTTGATCAATACCGTAGCGCAGATCCGAGGAGAAGCCCATGACCTGGCGCATGCCCGCCGAGACCGCACCGCAGGACCGCGTGTGGATGGCCTTCCCCGTCGAAGGCGTGACCCTCGGCGACAGCGACTCGGAACGCCAAGAGGGCTACGCCGCCTGGACCGCCGTCGCCACGGCCGTCGCCGCCGCGATCCCGGTCACGATGCTCGTCGACCCCTCCGAGACGACCCGCGCGCGGCGCATGCTGCCCGGCGAGGTCGAGATCGTCGAGACGCCGGTCGACGAGTTCTGGATGCGCGACCACGGCCCGACCTTCGTGATCGACGACGAGACCGGACGCCTCGGCGCGGTCGACTGGATCTTCAACGGCTGGGGCGCGCCCGAGTGGGCGCAGTGGCAGAAGTCGGCGGGGCACGCCCGCCTGATCGCCGAGGCCGTCGGCGCCGAGCTCGTGCCGTCGCTGCTCGTGAACGAGGGCGGCGGCATCCACGTCGACGGCGAGGGCACTGTGCTGCTCACCGACACCGTGCAGCTCGACCCGCGTCGCAACCCCTTCGCCGACCGCGCCCGCGTCGAGGCCGAGATGGCCCGCACGATCGGCGCGTCGACCGCGATCTGGCTGCCCCGCGGCCTCACCCGCGACTACGACGAGTTCGGCACGAACGGGCACGTCGACATCGTCGCGACCCTCGCCTCGCCCGGGCGCCTGCTGCTGCACGACCAGCGCGACCCCGCCCACCCCGACCACGTCGTCACGCGCGAGCTGCGCGCGCTGCTGGCCGAGCAGACGGATGCCGCGGGCCGCCGCCTCGAGATCATCGACCTGCCGGCCCCCGCGACGCTGCGGTCGGGCACGGGCGACGACGAGGGCTTCGTCGACTGGAGCTACGTCAACCACCTCGTCACGAACGACACGGTGATCGCCTGCGGGTTCGGAGAGCAGCGGGCGGATGCCGAGGCCGCCGCGATCCTCGCCGGCGCCTACCCCGGCCGCACCGTCACGACGGTCGACGCGCGCCCGATCTTCGCGCGCGGCGGCGGTATCCACTGCATCACGCAGCAGCAGCCGGCGACGACCCCTCGACGAGCTCGGGGACCGTTGGCGGGAGCCCCCGAGCGCGCTGCGGTCCCTGAGCGTGTCGAAGGGTCGACCCCTCGACAAGCTCGGGGACCGGTGGCGGGAGCCCCCGGTTCGACGGCGGGCGGTGCAGCATGATCGACGTCGTCGAGGCATCCATCGCCGACCTGCGCGCCGCCCTCGAGGGCGGCCGCACCACCGCCGTCGAGCTCGTCGAGGCCTACCTCGCCCGCATCGACGCGTATGACGGGCCGGGCACCGCGACCGCCCTGAACGCCCTCGTGGTGCGCAACCCCGACGCCCTGGCCGAGGCACAAGCATCCGACGCCCGGCGCGCGGCCGGGGCACCCCTCGGCCCGCTCGACGGCATCCCGTACACGGCGAAGGACTCTTATCTCGTGCGGGGGCTCACGGCCGCCGCCGGCTCGCCCGCGTTCGCCGACCTCGTGGCCCAGCGCGACGCCTTCACGATCGAGCGTCTGCGCGGCGCCGGCGCGATCTGCCTCGGCCTCACCAACATGCCCCCGATGGCCAACGGCGGCATGCAGCGCGGCGTGTACGGCCGCGCCGAGAGCCCGTACAACGCCGACTTCCTCACGGCGCCGTTCGGCTCGGGCTCGTCCAACGGATCGGGCACCGCCACCGCGGCGAGCTTCGCGGCCTTCGGCCTCGGCGAAGAGACCTGGTCGAGCGGCCGCGGACCGGCGAGCAACAACGCCCTCTGCGCCTACACGCCCTCGCGCGGCGTCATCTCGACGCGCGGCAACTGGCCGCTCGTCCCCACGATGGACGTCGTCGTGCCGCACACGCGCACGATGGCCGACCTGCTCGAGATCCTCGATGTCATCGTCGCCCCAGACCCCGAGACCCGCGGCGACTTCTGGCGCGCACAGCCGTGGATCGAGCTGCCGGATGCCTCGCAGGTGCGCCCGGCCTCGTATCCCGCGCTCGCGGTCGGCGCCGACGTGCGGGGGCGGCGGATAGGCATCCCGCGCATGTACATCAACTCCGACGACGCACCGAATGGTGCGGGCATCGGCGGCCCGACGGGGCGGCGCATCGAGACGCGCGAGAGCATCGTCTCGCTCTGGCGCACCGCACGCGAAGACCTCGAGGCCGCCGGCGCCGAGGTCGTCGAGGTCGACTTCCCCGTCGTAACGAACTACGAGGGCGACCGCCCCGGCGCGCCCACGATCGCGACGCGCGGCCTCGTGAGCCCCGAATACCTGCGCCGCGAGATCATCGATCTGTCCGCGTGGGGGTGGCAGGACTTCCTCGCCCAGAACGGCGATCCGGCGCTGCCGAGCCTCGCCGCCGCGGACGGCGCACGCATCTTCCCCCAGCCCGCCGGCGCCCTGCCCGACCGCTACACGGGGTTCGACGACGACATCGCCGAGTACCCCGACTGGGTGCGAGCACATCCGGATGCCTCGCCCTGGCGTGACATGCCCGAGCTCGAGAGCGGGCTGCGCGGCCTCGAAGAGACGCGCCGCATCGACCTCGAGCAGTGGATGGACGGTCTCGGCCTCGACGCCGTCGCCTTCCCCGCGGTCGCCGACGTCGGCCCCGCCGACATGGACGTGAACGAGGCGTCCGCCGACCTCGGCTGGCGCAACGGCGTCTGGGTCGCGAACGGCAACCTCGCGATCCGGCACCTGGGCATCCCAACGGTGACGGTTCCGCTCGGCACGATGGCCGACATCGGGATGCCTGTGGGCCTGACCTTCGCCGGACGCGCCTACGATGACAACGCGCTGCTCGCGCTGGGGGCGGCGTTCGAAGCCCTCGCGCCGCGGCGCACGGCCCCGCCGCGCACGCCCGCGCTCTGAGACGTTTCGACTCTGCGTTTCGACTCGCTTCGCTCTGCGTTTCGACTCGCTTCGCTCGCTCAACGACCGGAACCAACGACCGGAACCAACGACCGGGAAACCCACGAAAGGCCGACATGACCACCTCGCCCGTCGCCCGCATGCACGCCATCACCGACGAGACCCGCACGATCGTCGACATGGTGCTCGACTACTCGCGCGCCCGTCTCGTGTCCGAGGACACTCCCCTCGACAAGCCGCTCGCGGCCGCCGAGCTGAGCCGACTCGCGGGGCGCACCATCGACGAGGACGGCATCGGCGCACGCAAGGCCCTCGGGATCTTCGAGCACGTGCTCGCCCCGGCCTGCATCACGACCGATGATCCGCGCTACCTCTCGTTCATCCCGAGCGCGCCGACGAAGGCCGCAGCGGCCTTCGACCTCGTGGTGTCGGCGAGCGCGCTGTACGGCGGCTCGTGGCTCGAGGGCGCGGGCGCCGTGCACGCCGAGAACGAGGTGCTGCGCTGGCTCGCCGCCGAGTTCGGCCTGCCGAACGGCGCGGGCGGCGTGTTCGTGCAGGGCGGCACGCTCGGCAACCTGTCGGCGCTCGTCGCCGCGCGCGAGGCGGCCCGGGCACGGCTGCAGGAGGCGGGGGCGACCCGCCCCGACCGCTGGAAGATCGTCTGCAGCGTCGAGGCGCACTCGTCGATCGCCTCGGCCGCGCGCGTCATGGACGTCGACGTCGTCGGCGTGCGCGTCCAGGACGACGGCATGCTGCGTGGCGATGCGGTGCGTGAGGCCCTCGACGAGCACGGCGACAGCGTGTTCGCCGTGGTCGCGACGGCGGGATCGACCAACTTCGGCATCGTCGACGACATCGCGAGCATCGCCGACGCCGTCGCGGGCACCGGCGTGTGGCTGCACGTCGACGGGGCATACGGCCTCGCGGCCATGCTTTCGCCGCGCACCCGCGACCGCTTCGCGGGCGTCGAGCACGCCGACTCGCTCGTCGTCGACCCGCACAAGTGGCTGTTCGCGCCGTTCGACGCGTGCGCGCTGATCTACCGCGATCCCGAGCTCGGCCGCCGCGCGCACACCCAGCACGCCGAGTACCTCGACACCCTCACCGAGACGAGCGACTGGAGCCCGTCCGACTTCGCGGCGCACCTCACACGGCGCCCGCGCGGGCTGCCGCTGTGGTTCTCGCTCGCGACCTACGGCGCCGCCGTCTATCGCGAGGCGATCACCGCCTCGATCGACCTCGCCCAGCGCATCGCCGACGAGATCGAGCGCCGGCCCGAACTCACGCTCGTGCGCCGGCCGCAGCTCGGTGTCGTGGTCTTCGAGCGCGTCGGGTGGGAGAAGGCCGACTACACCGCGTGGTCGACGCGCCTGCTGGATGCCCAGCACGCGTTCGTCACGCCGTCGAGCCACGCGGGCCGCACGAACGCGCGCTTCGCGATCCTGAACCCGCGCACGACGTACGACGACCTCGTCGGCATCCTCGACACGATGGCCGGCACGGCGGTCTGACCACACCAGCACGCCGCCTCGCGACAGGCGTACTGTGGCACCAAAGAGACACTCCCGGAGGACGCGATGACCCGTACCGATGCCGACCTGCAGCAGATGGCCCGCGACCACCTCTGGATGCACTTCTCGCGCCAGTCCGTCATGACCGACGGCCCCGGCGTCCCCATCATCGTGAAGGGCCAGGGGCACCACATCTGGGATTCGCGCGGCCGCAAGTACATCGACGGCCTCGCGGGGCTCTTCGTCGTGAACGCCGGCCACGGCCGCAGGCGCCTGGCCCAGGCCGCGGCGGCCCAGGCCGAGGAGCTCGCGTTCTTCCCGATCTGGTCGTACGCGCATCCGGCGGCGATCGAGCTGGCCGACCGCATCGCGAACCTCGCCCCTGGCGACCTGAACCACGTGTTCTTCTCGACCGGCGGCGGCGAAGCCGTCGAGACCGCGTTCAAGCTCGCGAAGCAGTACTTCAAGCTCACCGGCAAGCCGACCAAGCACAAGGTGATCTCCCGCGCGATCGCGTACCACGGCACCCCGCAGGGCGCCCTCGCGATCACGGGGCTGCCCGGGATGAAGTCGATGTTCGAGCCGGTGACACCGGGCGGATTCCGCGTGCCGAACACGAACTTCTACCGCGCCGCCGAGATGGGGTTCAGCGGGGCATCCGAAGAGCAGTTCGGCGTCTGGGCAGCCGATCGCATCGAGGAGATGATCCTGTTCGAGGGTGCCGACACGGTGGCGGCGGTGTTCCTTGAGCCGGTGCAGAACTCGGGCGGATGCTTCCCTCCCCCGCCCGGCTACTTCCAGCGGGTGCGCGAGATCTGCGACCGGCACGACGTGCTGCTCGTCTCCGACGAGGTGATCTGCGCATTCGGTCGCCTCGGCACGTATTTCGGGGCGGATGCCTACGGCTACCAGCCCGACATGATCACCTTCGCCAAGGCCGTCACCAGCGGGTACTCGCCCCTCGGCGGAACGATCGTCAGCGATCGCCTGTACGAGCCGTTCGCGCACGGGGATGCCTCGTTCCCGCATGGCTACACGTTCGGCGGCCACCCCGTGTCGGCCGCGGTCGCCCTCGAGAACCTCGACATCTTCGAGGAAGAGCAGCTGCTGCAGAACGTCCGCGAGAACTCGCCCGTCTTCCGGAAGACGCTCGAGAAGCTCACCGACCTGCCGATCGTGGGCGACGTCCGCGGCGACGGCTACTTCTTCGGCATCGAGCTCGTGAAGGACAAGGCGACGAAAGCGACCTTCGACGATGCCGAGTCCGAGCGCCTGCTGCGCGGATTCCTCTCGCAGGCGCTGTTCGACGCGGGCCTCTACTGCCGCGCCGACGACCGCGGCGACCCGGTCATCCAGCTCGCTCCCCCGATCACGATCGGGCCGGCCGAGTTCGACGAGATCGAGCAGATCCTCCGCGGCGTGCTGACGGAGGCCTGGGCGCGCCTCTGAGCGGGCGATGCCGGCGGGGGGTGGGGCGGAAGCGTCGCCCGCCGAAGAAGTGGGCGCGACGCGCGGATATCCCCCGATGGATGCCGCGCGCCGCGCCAACTTCGCCACCGCGGCGCGCCTCGCCCACGAAGAAGTGGGCGCGACACGCGGGTACGCGCCGAGGGATGCCGCGCGCCGCGCCACCTTCGCTATCGACGCGCGCTGCCCAACCGCCCCCCCTCAGACGGATGCCGGGTGGGCCATCGGCACCAGGAATCCCCCGACGAAACTGTCGCCCAGCCCGATCGTCGTGGGGGTGTCGGTGTCGACCACGACGGCGGGAACACCCACGGCATCGGCGCGCTGCGCGCACACGGACGCGATGACCTTCGTCCCGCCGTCGTGACGCGGCAGGCGTGCCGTGGCATCCAGGTCGTCGGGGCCGAACACGTCGCCGAGGCGATAGCGCGTCGCCGAGAGGCGCACGGCGCTCTCGAGCGAGGCGATGTGCTCGTGCGCACGCGAGCCGACGGCGATCGACCAGTAGCGCGTGTGCACGACGAGCGCCGGCGCCGGGATCAGCCGATGCGCCTCGTCGAGCGCGGCGGCGACATCGCGCGGGTCGAGCAGGTTCACGGCGCGACCGACATATTCCTGCAGCTCGTCTTCGTTCATGCCGTAGACGTCGATCCGCGGCAGCAGGCGATCGCGCGCGATCGTCGCGAACGAGCGATCGTAGAACCCGGCGTCCTCGTAGTAGACCAGCGCCGTCTGCGGCAACGAGGCCATCGCCTCGTCGAGCTCGTCGAGCCGGCGCGCCAGCAGCGCGGCATCCTGCATGGTGTTGAACCCCGACACGACGAACGCGTCGGCGCCCGCGAGCACGCCCGGCAGCTCGGCGGCGATGGCCATCTCGCGATTGGGCCGATCGTTCGCGAAGATCAGCCGGTTCGCCGACGGTGAGATCACATCGCCGTCGACGAGCGCGATCGTCGCCCCCACGGGGTACTGCACGATGAGGTGCGGGTCGAGCGTGTCGGCGGTGGCGGAACAGACCCAGGTGATGCCGGGCGGCATGAGCCGGCGCACGTTGTCGTCGATGCTGACGAGGTGCTGCACACTCGCGATGCCCAGGCGATCGAGGGCGAGACCGGCGCGCACGCCCGTCCCGCCCAGGGTCACGACCGTCTCGAAGCGGGCGGCGAAGCTCTCCACGATCGCGGACGAGGCGACGAACCGCTCGCCGCCCGCACCCGAGGCCAGGAACGCCAGGATCGTCACGACGAGCGCCCGCTCATCGTCGATCGGCGCCGAGGTCGTCAGCTCGTGCCGGCGCACGCCGTGGGCGCGCGCCAGGTTTCCGAGCACCGCGGCATCCCATCGGATCTCATAGTCGACGGTGCCGCCGAGTCCGAGTACCAGTCGACCGCTCATGACGCCGGTCGCCTCCTGTCGCTCAATGACCGAGTGCGTTCAGTACAGGGCCGCCTTGCCCGTTGCGCCGAACAGGTCGATCTTCTCAGCCGCGGTGACCCCCAGCGCCTTGATCGGCTCGGGCTGAATCGCGTTCGGCTCGCGCAGACGCTCGTCGGTGCCGAGGATCTCGCGCATGCGGTTGTGGTAGCTGACCTTGATGTCGCTGGAGATGTTGATCTTGTTGATGCCGAGCGAGACGGCCCGCGCGAGTTCGGCATCGGGGTTGCTCGACCCGCCGTGCAGCACGAGCGGGATGCCCACGGCCGCCTTGATCTGCTCGAGCAGGTCGTGGCGCAGCTCGGGGTTCTTGTCGGACGGGTACAGACCGTGTGAGGTGCCGATCGCGATCGCGAGACTGTCGACGCCGGTCTCGGCGACGAAGCGCACCGCGTCATCGACGTTCGTGTAGATGATCTCTGCCGCGCCCGACTCGCCGTAGCTGTCGTTCGCGCCGATCGTGCCGAGCTCGCCCTCGACCTGGATGCCGACGGCGTGCGCGGCATCCACGACCTTCTTCGTCAGCGCGACGTTCTCGTCGAACGGCAGCAGCGACGCGTCGATCATCACCGAGGTGAACCCTGCCTGGATCGCCTGGATCATCTGCTCGTACGTGCCGCCGTGATCCCAGTGGATCGCGACGGGCACCGGCGACCGGTGCGCGCGGGCGCGCATCGCCTGCACCAGGTCGGTCGTGATGTGCGAGACCTCGTCGGGGTGGATCGCGATGATGACGGGGGCGTTCCTCTCCTCGCTCGCGTCCATGACGCCGAGGAACATCGCCCAGTCGCTGATGTTGAAGGCCGGGATGGCGAAGTTGTTCTGGTTGGCGATATCGAGGATGGACTTGCCGGTGTACAGCACCACGGTGGATTCTCCTGTTGTTTCGGTGGATGGGTCGGTCAGCTCTTCACCGAGCCGGCCGTGAGGCCGCTGATGAAGTAGCGCTGGAAGAAGAGGAAGAGGATCAGCACGGGGATCGACCCGAGCACGCTCATGGCCATGATCTGGTTCCACTCGTAGGTGTGCTGGCCCATGAGCAGCTGGATGCCGATGGGCACCGTGCGCATGTCGATCGATTTGGTCAGCGTCAGCGCGAAGAGGTACTCGTTCCACGCGATCATGAACGTGTAGATCCCGACCGAGACGATGCCGGGCACCGAGATCGGCACGAGAACGCGCCAGAGGGCGGTCATCGACCCCGCGCCGTCGACGCGCACGGCTTCGTCGAGCTCCTTCGGCAGGGTGTTGAAGTACCCGGTCATCATGATGATCGCGTAGGGCAGCGTGAACACCATGTAGGTGAGGATCAGCGCCGCATAGGTGTTGTAGAGCCCGAACGCGACCATGAGGCCGAAGTACGGGATCAGCAGCGTGATCGGCGGCACGGCCTGCACGCTCACGATGATGACGTTGAGGATGCGCTTGCCGCGGAAGTCGAACCGGCTGAGGGCATACGCCGCCTGGATCGCGACGAGCAGCGTCAGCGCGGTCACCGAGAACGCGACGACGTAGCTGTTGAGGAAGAAGCGCACCGTCTCGGCGTTGGTGAAGATCGCGACGTACGCGTCGAACGAGAAGCTGTCGGTGAGCAGCCGCGGGGGCAGCTCAAAGATCTCGGTGTTCGACTTGAACGAGTTCGACAGCATCCACACGACGGGTCCCGCGGCGAAGAACGCTCCGATGAGCAGCCCGACGACGAGCCCGAAACGGGCGGTGCGCTTGCGTGTCTGAACGGACATGGCCATCTCAGTCCCTCGCCTTCTGGTGGCGGACGTAGAACACCGCGAGCACCATCGACATCAGCAGCACGAGTACGGCCGACGCCGCGGCCTGCGAGAAGTCGTACTTGGCGAACGCGAGCTTGTAGGTGAAGGTCGAGAGGACCTCGGTGACGTTGATCGGACCGCCTCCGGTGGTCATCCAGATGAGCGCGAACTGCTGCGAGGTCCAGATGAGGTCGAGCAGCACGAGGCTCACGATGATCGGCCGCAGCTGCGGCACGGTGACGTTCCAGAACCGCTGCACGGGGCCCGCGCCGTCGACGGTGGCGGCCTCGTAGAGGTCGCTCGGGATGCCTTGGAGGCCGGCCAGCAGGCTCACCATGAAGAAGGGGTAGCCGGCCCAGATGTTGATGAAGGTGATCGTGCCGAGCGCGAGCTGAGGCGAGGCGAGCCATTCGATGTCGGTGTTCAGCAGGAAGTTGACGACGCCGTTCGGGGCCAGCAGCATGCGCCACAGCACGGCGATGACGGCGACGGTGAACAGCCACGGCAGCACGTAGAGTCCGCGGAAGATCGCGCGGGGCACGGCGCCGATCAGGGTGCTGTTCAGCATGAGCGCGAAGCCCAGGCCGATGACCAGGTGGGCGACGACGCTGGTGACCGTGAAGATCACGGTGTTGCTGGTGGCGTTCCAGAAGTTCGGGTTGGTGAGCACCGACACGTAGTTGTCGAGCCCCACGAATTCGTGGTTCTTGCCGATGATCGCCTTGTCCTGCAGCGAGTAGCCGACCACCATGACGATCGGGATGATCATCAGGACGAACAGCAGGATGATCGTCGGGCTCAGGAAGGCATACGATTCGGCGGTGCGGCGCAGCTGGCGCTTGCGCTTCGACTGCGGGACGCCGGTGACGATCACCTCGGTGTCGAGCACGACAGGGCTTCTCAGGGTCATGAACCCATTGCTCCTCAGTGGTGGGGTGGGGGGGGGGCCCCCCCCGGCGGGGGCGGCCGCCCCCGGGGGGGGGGGGGGGGGGGGCGA
>JASCPF010000056.1 GCA_029959325.1 Microbacteriaceae bacterium PS02068 | reverse complement strand
GGCGATCGCCGTGCGAGGCGCCGCCGCCGCCCGCACCGCCGGCCGGAGCGTCGGATGCCTGCGGCGTCCGCCACGGCGCGGGCTTGTCGGCCGCCTCGGCGCGCCCGGCCTCGGTCAGCGAGTAGGTCTTGCGGCCGCCCTGCTCTTCGACCTCGACCATGCCCTCGTCGGTGAGCAGCTGCAGCGTCGGGTAGACCGAGCCGGGGCTGGGCTTCCAGGTGCCGCCGCTGCGCTCGTCGATCTGCTGGATGATCTGGTAGCCGTGCATCGGCTGCTCGGCGAGCAGCGCCAGGATCGCGACGCGCACGTCGCCCCGGCCCATGCGGGTGCCGGCCTTCTGGTCGATCTTCTGCTCGAAGTTCTGGCGCAGCTGGCCGAACGCCTCGAGCAGGTCGCCCAGGCCCTGGCCTCCGAACCCGTTCTTGCCGTCGCCTGCACCGCCGAAGCCCATGCCGCCGAACCCTTGGCCGAAGCCCTGACCACCGAATGCGTTGCTCATCGTGTCCTCCATCGAATTCCGAACGATACATAACGATATATCGCTCGAAAGGGAGGGAGGCCGAGAATTCGCCGTGAGCGCAACCCTGCGCGCACCCTCAGTTTGGACGGCCGTATGCCTCGAGCCAGCGCAGCCACAGCTCGCTGATCGTGGGGTAGGCCGGCACCGCGTGCCACAGCCGCGCAAGCGGCACTTCGCCGACGACCGCGATGGTCACGGCGTGCAGCAGCTCGGCGATGTCGGCACCGACGAGGGTCGCCCCGACGATCACGCCGCGATCCTCGTCGATGACGGCGCGCGCTGAGCCCGCGTAGCCGTCGGCGTGGGTCGCGGCGCCGGCTATCGCGGCGAGGTCGACCTCGACGGTGCGGACGCGCACCCCGGAATCCATCGCCTGCTTCTCGGTGAGGCCGACCGCCGCGACCTGCGGCTCGGTGAAGACGACCTGCGGCACGGCCGCATGGTCAGCGGTCGCGACGTGCGTGCCCCACGGGGCGTCGTCGACCTCGCCGCCGCGGGCTCGCACCGCGATCACGTCGCCGGCGGCGCGCGCCTGATACTTGCCCTGGTGGGTCAGCAGGGCGCGGTGATTGACGTCTCCGACGGCGTAGAGCCAGTCGCTCCCGCGCACGCGCAGCGTGTCGTCGACCTCGAGCCACTCCCCCGGTTCGAGGTCGACGGTCTCGAGGCCGAGATCCGTCGTGCGCGGCACCCGCCCGGTCGCGACGAGGATCTCGTCGGCGCGCACCTCGGATCCGTCGTCGAGGGTGACCACGACCCCCGCCTCGTCACGTCGCACCGCACGCACATCTGTGTGAAGCCGCACATCGACACCGCTCTCCCGCAGCCCGGCCGCCACCGCGTCGCCGGCGAACGGCTCGACCGTGCCGAGCAGCCCCGAGCGGGCGATGATCGTCACGCGCGTGCCGAACGACGCGAACACGGTCGCCATCTCACAGGCGACGACGCCGCCCCCGAGGATCACGAGCGATGAGGGGACGTCCTGCACGGCGGTCGCCTCGCGGCTCGTCCACGGCGAGGCATCGGCGAGCCCGGCGATGTCGGGCAGCAAGGCCGCCGACCCCGTGCACACGGCCACGGCGTGACGCGCCCGCAGCGTCCGCTCGGAACCATCGGCCGCAGTCACGCGCACCGTCTTGTCCCCCGCCAGCCGGCCGTGCCCGCGCACGAGCGGGATGCCTGCTCCCGACAGCCAGTCCACCTGACTCGCGTCGCTCCACTCGTGCACCATGGCGTCGCGCGAGCGCAGGGTCACCGCGACGTCCACGCCACCCGAGATCGCGGCGGCCGCGCCGGGCACCGCACGGGCCGCGCGCAGCGCCGCGACCGGTCGCAGCAGCGTCTTCGAGGGCATGCACGCCCAGTACGAGCACTCGCCTCCGACCAGCTCGCTCTCGACGATCGCGGCCGTCAGCCCCGCCTGCACGGCGCGGTCGGCGACGTTCTCTCCCACGGGGCCGGCACCGATCACGATCAGGTCGAATTCGTCTGTATCCACGTGCCACCTCTACCCGACTATGACGCCGTATGCCACCCCCTGCGCCGATGTCCGAGCCGTGTGGTTGGGTGGAGACCACCCGATTCGGAGGATGCATGGCGATCGAGTTCCGCTCCGTCACGAAGCGATTTCCCGACGGCACCGTCGCCGTGCACGACTTCAGCCTCGTGCTGCCCGCGCACAAGACGACGGTGTTCGTGGGCTCGTCGGGCTGCGGCAAGACGACGCTCCTGCGCATGATCAACCGCCTGATCGAGCCCACGAGCGGCGAGATCACGATCGACGGCGAGCCGATCCAGGGGCGCGATCCCGTGCAGTTGCGCCGGGGCATCGGCTACGTGCTGCAGAACGCCGGGCTCCTGCCGCACTTCAGCGTGATCGACAACGTCGCCACGGTGCCCGTGCTCAGCGGCACCCCCAAGAAGCAGGCGCGCGAGCGCGCGCTCGAGCTGCTCGACATCGTGGGCCTCGACCGCTCTCTCGCCGACCGCTACCCGCGTCAGCTCTCGGGCGGCCAGCAGCAGCGTGTCGGCGTGGCGCGTGGCCTCGCCGCCGACCCCAACATCCTGCTGATGGATGAGCCGTTCGGCGCCGTCGACCCCATCGTGCGCAGCGAGCTGCAGACCGAGACCCGCCGCCTGCAGCGCGACCTCGACAAGACCGTCGTGTTCGTCACGCACGACATCGACGAGGCCTTCCTGCTCGGCGACCAGGTCGTCATCCTCGAGAAGGGCGCCAAGATCGCGCAGGTCGGCACCCCCGACGAGATCATCGAGAACCCGGCCAGCGACTTCGTCGCCGAGTTCGTCGGCGTCGAGCGCGGGGCGCGGGCGCTGCACGCGAAGCAGACGCCGCACGGCACCGTGCTGGTGGATGCCTCGGGCCGCACCCAGGGCGTTCTGGTCGACGAGGCATCCCGTTCCGACGTCCCGGGCACGGGGGGCCGTGCGTGAGCTGGGTTCTCGACAACCTCGACCTGATCTGGAGCCTGACGCTCGTCCACCTGCGCCAGAGCATCATCCCGATCGTCCTCGGCTTCGTGATCGCGATCCCGGTGGGATGGCTCGCGTGGCGCTTCACGCGGCTGCGCGGCACGGTGCTCACCACGATCGGGCTGCTCTACACGATCCCCTCGCTCGGCCTGTTCGCGCTCCTTGCGGCCGGCGGTGTGCCACTGCTGTCCGAGACGAACCTCATCATCGCCCTGACGATCTATGGCGTCGCGATCATGACGCGGTCGGTCACCGACGGCCTCGACTCGGTCGACCCCGCGACCCGCAGCGCGGCGATCGCGGTCGGATTCGGGCCGTGGCGCCGGTTCTGGACGGTCGATCTGCCCCTGTCGGGGCCGGTGCTGCTCGCGGGCCTGCGCGTCACGGCGACCTCGACGATCTCGCTCGCGACCGTCGGCGTGCTCATCGGCCAGACGAACCTCGGCTACCTCTTCACCAACGGCTTCCAGCGGCGCATCGTGCCCGAGATCCTCGCCGGGGTCGTCGCCGTGGTCGCGATCGCGCTGATCGTCGACCTGCTGCTCGTGCTCGCAGGGCGTTTCGCCATGCCGTGGGTGCCGCGCCGCTCGCTCACTCGCCGCGAGCGGGCCGCCGCCCGCGCGCTCACTGCCCAGGCTCCTGTCGGCGGGGGCGTCACATGAACGTCTTCGCCGATGCCATCGCCTGGATCTTCTCGCCCGATCGGCTCGCCGGCTCTCTGCCGCTGCCTCTGGCGATCGGCCAGCATCTCGCGTTCACCTTCGGCGCGGTGCTCATCGCCTCGGCGATCGCGATCCCCCTCGGGTGGCTGATCGGCCACACCGGGCGCGGTCGCGAGATCGCGGTCGGCCTCTCGGGCGCGGCACGCGCGCTGCCCTCGCTGGGCCTGGTCGTGCTGCTGGTGCTCGTGCTCGGCGTCGTGCACAAGACCGAGGCCGCGATGATCGCCTTCGTGCTGCTCGCGATCCCCTCGATCCTCGCCGGCGCGTACGCCGGGTTCGAGGCCATCGACCGCACGGTGATCGAAGCAGGTCGCGCCGTCGGCATGACGCCCTGGCAGATCCTCTGGAAGATCGAAGTGCCCCTCGGCCTGCCCCTGCTGATCGGCGGGCTGCGTTCGGCCGTGCTGCAGGTCGTGGCGACGGTGACCATCGCGGCCTATGTGGGGCTCGGCGGGCTCGGGTTCTTCATCATCCAAGGCATCCAGATCCGCAGCTTCCCGCAGATCCTCGGCGCCTCGCTGATCGTCGTCGCACTCGCGCTCGCGCTCGACGGGCTGTTCGCGCTGATCCAACGCCTGGTCGTGCCGCGAGGGGTCGTGGCACGCGACCCGCGCGGTGTTCGCGCCGCACACATCCCCAACGACCGCGCGCTCGCACCCGCTTCCTGACTTTCCCGACCTCCCTCCACAGCACACATCGAAAGGCACACATCATGTCCCGCATCCGCACCCGCATCCTGGCCGCCGTCGGCGCAGCGAGCGTCGCCGCACTGGCGCTCGCCGGCTGCGCCTCATCCGACCCGCTCACCGGCGGCGGCGCAGAGAGCTCGGCCGCCCCGGCATCCGACACGATCGTCATCGGCTCGCAGGATTACTACTCGAACGAGATCATCGCCGAGATCTATGCCCAGGCGCTCGAAGGCGACGGCTTCACGGTCGAGCGCAAGTTCAACATCGGCCAGCGCGATGCGATCATCGCGTCGCTGCAGGACGGCACGATCCAGCTGACGCCGGAGTACACCGGCAACCTGTTGCAGTTCTTCGACAAGGACACGACGGCGACGACCTCCGACGACGTGTACGCGGCGCTGCAGAAGGCGGTCCCGAGCGGACTGAAGGTTCTCGACCAGTCGCCCGCGACCGACCAGGACTCGTACAACGTCACGGCCGCCTTCGCCGAGCAGAACAACCTGAAGAGCATCGGCGACCTGGCCGGCATCTCGCCGCTCGTCTTCGGCGGTGCGCCCGAGCTCGAGACGCGCCCGTACTTCACGAAGCTGAAGGAGGTCTACGGCGTCGACGCGACCTTCTCGGCGACCGCCGCAACCACGGTCGACGAACTGGTCGCCGGCAACATCCAGGTCGGCAACGTCTACAGCGCCGACCCGCTCATCAAGACCCAGGGCCTGGTCACGCTCGCCGACCCGAAGGGCCTGTTCCTGGCATCCAACGTCGTGCCGCTCGTGAGCACGTCGGTGTCGGACAAGGTCGCCGACGTCATCAACAAGGTCAGCGCCGCTCTGACGCCCGAGGGCCTTGTCGCACTGAACGTCGAGTCGACCGTCGACCAGAAGTCGTCGAAGGACATCGCCAGCGCGTGGCTCAAGGAGCAGGGTCTGAACTGACCTGACGCCAACGACAGAGCCCCCGGCATCCGCACGGATGTCGGGGGCTCTGACGTGCGGCGTGCGCGGCGAGATCAGCCCCGGCTCAGAACGCGTGCAGGTCGGCGCGCAGGCCCGCTCCGGTGTATTCGCGACGCAGGATGCCACGGCGTCGCAGTACGGGCACGAGCTCGTCGAGGGTGCGATGGACGGTCACGGGGTGCAGGTCGCCCCACAGCAGCACGCCGTCGTTGCCCCACTCGCCGAGCTCTTCGATGAGATCGGCGAACTCGTCGGCCGTGCCGACGAAGCCGGTGCGATCCGAGATGCGGCCGAGCTTCGCGAGAGCGGTCAGGTGCGCGCGCAGCGGCGTGGTCGCGACGTCGCGGTCGCCGGTCAGGCGACGCAGCGACCCCTGCGAGACGTTCTCGGCGAAGAGCTCTGCGGGCAGCGGCGCATCGAGGTCGAGCGAGGTGAGGTCGGTCTCGAGGTCGCTCGACTGCCGCTGCGCGATGGTGCGCAGCACGTCGTCGGTCGGCGACGCGGATGCCGCGACGAGGCGGTCGGCCTCTTCGGGCGATGACACGATGACGGGCTGGATCGCGAACATGATCCGGATGTCCGACGGCTGGCGGCCGCGCTCCACGGCCGCCGCGTGGATCTTCGCGCGGTACTCGCGCACGCTCTTCTCGTTCAGCGGCGCGAGGGCGAGCTGGATGTCGGAATTGGCGCCCGCGAAGGCGAGGCCGCGCCCCGACCCGCCCGGCGACGCGATGACCGGCTCGCCCCGCTCGAACGGCACCCCATTGAGCGGTCCGTCGAACGCGAAGTGCTCGCCCCGGTGGCGCACCGCGTGCAGGCGCGTGCCGTCGGCGTACACGCCCGAGGCGACGTCCCGCACGAGCGCCCCTTCGCCCCACGACGACCACAGCTCGCGGAGGGCCGCGAGCCATTCCTCGGCCCGGTCGTAGGCGGCATCATGTCCGAGGGGCGCGGCATCGCCGAAGTGCCGCGCGCTGCCGGTGTCGGTCACGACGTTCAGCCCGAGGCGGTCGCCGCTCAGGTGCTGCAGCGTCGCGAACTGCCGCGCCGCGGTGTACGGCAGGTAGGCGGCCGGGTTCACCGTCGGGATCACCCCGAGGTGGCGCGTCGCCTGGAAGAGGTACGGGGCCAGCAGCAGCGGGTCGTGCTTGGGGCCGCCGAACGCGTGTCGCACGCGCAGGTCGATCGTCTCGGCCGAGCCGAGCGACGGGGCATCCTCGATCAACAGGAAATCGAACCCGGCCTGCTCGAGCTCGCGCGCCGACTGCTGATAGAGGTCGGGGCGGGTCCAGTCGTAGTCCCAGTCGAGGTACGGATGCCCCCAGCCGTGCGGCCCGAAGCCACGCGCGAGGAACCACCCGAAGTGCTGCGGACGGGCCGACCCGCTCATGCGACCACCGCGACATCGACTCGCGTCGCGACCGACAGCGCCTGCGCAAGGTCGTCGATGAGGTCGGCGGCGTCTTCGATGCCGATCGAGACGCGCAGCGTGCCCGCCTCGACGCCGAGCGCGGCGCGCTCATCCTCCGCGAGGAAGGCGTGCGACGTGGATGCCGGGTGCAGCACGAGCGAGCGCACGTCGCCCAGGTGCGTCATGTGCGTGAAGACGTCGACGGCCTCGACCGCGCGCCGCGCAGCTTCAGCGCCGCCGCGCACCGTGAAGGTGAACACCGAACCGAAGCCGTCGGGCAGGTAGGTCTTCGCGAGCGCGTGGTCACGGTGGCCCTCGAGCCCGACGTAGTCGACCGACGCGACCTCGGGTCGTGTCGCCAGCCACTGGGCGAGGGCGAGGGCGTTGGCGCTCTGCCGATCGACGCGCAGGCTGAGCGTCTCGATGCCCTGACCGATCAGGAACGCGTTCAGGGGAGACGGCGTCGGGCCGAAGCGCGGCGCCACGCTCTCGCGCGCATACGCGATGCGCGCGTCTCCCCCGACGCGGTCCGCGATGCTCGGCCCGGCGACTCCGCCGGGGCCGCGCCCGGGCGCGAGCAGGTGCGGGAACAGGTGCCCCGAGCGCTCGGCGTCGAAGCGCCCGCTGTCGACGATCGCTCCCCCGAGCACGCTGCCGTGCCCGGCGAGGAACTTGCTCGCCGAGTGCACGACGACGTCGGCGCCGTGCTCGATCGGGCGCACGAGGTACGGCGTTGCGAACGTGTTGTCGATGACCAGCGGGATGCCATGGCGATGCGCCACCGCGGCGATCGCGGCGATGTCGATGAGCCGGTTCGTCGCGTTCGAGATCGACTCGGCGAACAGGGCGCGGGTCTCGGGACGGATGGCCGCCTCCCAGGCATCCACACTGTCGATGTCGTCGATGAAGGTCGTCTCGACGCCGAGGCGAGAGAGGTTGTCGCGAAAGAGCCCGCGCGTGCCCTCGTAGATGTGCGTCGACGAGACGATGTGCTGACCCGACTCGACGAGCGACAGCAGGGCGACGCTCGTGGCGGCCTGCCCGCTCGCCAGCAGCAGCCCCTGCGAGCCGCCCTCGAGCGCGGCCAGCCGATGCTCGACGGCCTCGAGGGTGGGGTTGCCGATGCGGGTGTAGGCGTAGCCGGCGCCCTCGCCGAAGTGCGCCGCGGCGTCGGAGTACTCGTCGAACTCGAAGCCGGCGGTGAGATAGATCGGGGTCACCCGGGCGGTCGGAGCGGCTGCCTGAGCGCGCTCGTGCACCTGTCGTGTTGCGAAACCCCGTCGGCCCATCGCCCTGCCTCCCTGCTCGCCGTGCGCGGGCGCGCGCGTGCGTTTTCTCATCGTGGCTCTGGCGGCGTGCGGTCCACGAATCGCGTGTCGTCGTGTGACAGGGTGCGATGAGCCGCCAGCCGATACGGTGGGGCGGTGAGCATCACCCCGCGTTGCCCGTCGTGCCGCCGTTTCGTCTACCTCGACACCCTCGTCTGCCCCGACTGCAGCACCGAGATGGGCATGGAGGTGCTCGACCGCGAGTTCGTGGGGCTGCGCTCGGGCCGCGCCGTCGTCGACGGCGTCACCTGGTACGCCTGCTCCGAGCGCGAGTGGGGCTGCAACTGGCTGGTGCGCGAGGATGCCCCAGCCGGCCGGTGCATCTCGTGCCGGCTGACGCGCACCCGACCCGCGTCCGACGACACGATCGCCCTCGAGAAGCTCGCCTCGGTCGAAGAGGCCAAGCGCCGCCTCATCATGCAGGTCGGCGACCTCGGCCTGCCGATCGTCCCGTGGGACGTGCGGTCCGGCGGCCTGGGCTTCGACCTGCTCTCGAGCCGGTCGGACGGCAAGAAGGTGATGATCGGGCATGCCAACGGCATCATCACGATCGACCTGGCCGAGAGCCTCGACGACGTGCGCGAAGCGCTGCGCGTGCGGCTCGGCGAGCCTTACCGCACCGTGCTCGGGCACCTGCGTCACGAAGTGGGGCACTACTACCAGAACGTGCTCATCACGAACGACACCGACTGGGCGCGCTGCCGCGAGCTGTTCGGCGACGAGCGCGCGAGCTACCAGGACGCCCTGAAACGCCACTATGCGACCGGGGCGCCCGACGATTGGCGCGAGTCGTTCATCTCGGAGTACGCGACGATGCACCCGTGGGAGGACTTCGCCGAGACGTTCGCCCACTATCTGCACATCGTCGGCACGCTGCAGACGGCAGCGGCGATCGGCATGCGGCTGGATGCCGACGCCTCGCGCATGCGCGACATCGACGTCGTGCCACTGGGGGACTACCGCGACCAGTCCGTCGGGCGGGTCCTGGCCGACTGGTCGGCCGTCTCGATGGGGCTCAACCGCGTGAACCGCTCGATGGGGCTGCGCGATCTGTATCCGTTCACGATCACGACGCCGGTGCAGCGCAAGCTGGGCTTCGTGCACGACCTGATCACCCACGCACCGCTGACGACCGACGAGCAGGTGGCTCTGGCGCTGGCGCCGCGCGACGAGGAGCGCGCCTGACGCTCAGCGCACCTCAGCGCTCGTCAGCGGTCACTCGGGAACACGACCGGCACGCCCAGCCACTCCGCGAGGTCGCGCAGCTCGGCATCCACCATCTCGCGCTCGTCGGCGTCGAGGTCGGCGAGCTCGTGCACCGCGGTGACGACCAGATTCTCCTTCTTCTTGTCGAGCTCGGCGTCGAGCAGGCCCGCGAATCGGTCACCCACCAGGATCGGATGCGCGAAGTAGCCGAACCTCCGCTGCGCCTTCGGCTTGAACTGCTCGAGGATGTACTCGACCTCGAACAGCTCCTTCAGCCGCGGCCGGTCGAAGAGCATGCCGTCGTAGGGGTTCAGAATCGCGACGCGGCCGCCGGGGTCGTCGTCGAGGCTCGCGAGCGCGGCGGGGTCGACCCGCCATTTCCACGCCGAGCCGTCGACCGTCGCCGGTTCACCCGCCATGCCGACCGGCGTCCAGGGCGACTTCTGCCGCGCGAGCCCGGCGGCCTGCAGCCGTCGCTGCTCGAGCGCAGCCGCGGCCTCGTCGTAGCCGATCTCGGCGATGCCCGCGTAGACCCGTTCGCCGAGGTCCCAGACCCGCTGGCGCCCCTCGCGGCGCACGATGCCGACCTCACCGAGGTACGACAGCAGTTCGAGCATGCGCGGTACCTGGTTCGACCCGTACCAGCCGGCCTCGTTCGTGTGCGCGACCTGGCTGGTATCGGGAATCTGCGCCGCGAGCAGCGGCCCCTCGGCGCGCAGCTGCGCGAGCACGTCCTTCCGGAATCGTGTGTTCGCCGCCATCCACTCGCTCGCCTTTGCCCGAAAGACGCGCCCGCGCATCCGCGCGACGAGGAGGGGCATGAGGGATGCCGCGTGGAAATGCCCGTCGTACTCGAACAGCAGCCGGTCCTGCTCGACGACCTTGCTGAGCTGCCCCGGCTCGTAGGCCCAGCCGATGCGGCTCCACGGGATCGTCTGCTCGGAAGGCGCGATCGTCGCGGTCGGGTCGATCTTGATCGAACCGATCTGCTCGGCGACCTCGACGACGTCGCCCGGGCGGTCGGCGTCGAGCAGCTGAGCGCGCACCGCCAGGCGCCGGGCATCGTCGCGGCTGAGCTCGATCATGCGGCGAGGTTACGCGGGGCGCCCGACACCGGCATCGGCGAGCGCCACGAGCGCCTCTCCACTGAGCCGCTGCGTCGTCCACTCATCCATGGGCTGCGCGCCGAGCGATCGATAGAGGGCGATCGACGGTGCGTTCCAATCGAGCACGGTCCACTCGAAGCGCGAGTAGCCGCGCGCGACGCACACGCCCGCGAGCGCCGCCATCAGCGCCTTGCCGTAGCCGCTGCCCCGCTCGGACTCGTCGACGTAGAGATCCTCGAGCCAGATGCCGTGCCGCCCCGTCCACGTCGAATACGTCAAGAACCAGATCGCGATGCCGACGACCCGCTCACCCCGCACGACGATGTGCGCGAAGGCCTTCGGGTCGGCGCCGAAGAGCGTCTCGGTGAGCATCTCGGTCGTGTTCTCGACGGCATCGGGTTCGAGTTCGTACACCGCGAGCGCATGGATGAGGGCGAGGATGCCGGCGACGTCACCCGGTTCGGCGGGTCGCAGCACCGCACCGCCGGAAAGCTCCCGCGCGCTCATGCCAGGGCCTCGGCATCCCTCACTGCGGGCGCCAGGTCGCTGCCGACCGCGTACCGCTCGTCGAACACGAAGCAGTCGCCGCGGTAGTGATCGCTGCCGACCTCGGCGAACCACGCGAGGATGCCCCCGTCGAGCTGCCAGGCGTCGACCCCCTCTTCGCGCAGCACGATCGCCGCTTTCTCGCAGCGGATGCCGCCCGTGCAATAGCTCACGACGGTCTTGTCCTCGAGGTCGTCGCGATGCCGGGCGATCGCGTCGGGAAACTGTGTGAAGCGGTCGATCCGCCAGTCGAGCGCGCCCGCGAATCCGCCGAGGTCGACTTCGAAGGCGTTGCGCGTGTCGAGCATCACGACCTCGCGGCCCGCGTCGTCGTGGCCTTGGTCAAGCCACCGACGCAGGGTGGCGGGCGCCACGGCCGGGGCGCGGCCCGACTCGGGCTGGATCGCCGGTCGGTCCATGCGGATGATCTCGCGCTTGACCTTGACGAGCATCTTCCGGAACGGCTGCGCGTCCGACCACGTCTCGGTCGTCGTCAGCGCGGCGAAGCGCGCATCGGCCCGAAGCCCGTCGATGAAGCCGCGCACGGCGTCAGCATCTCCCGCGAGGAAGAGGTTGATCCCCTCCTCGGCGAGGATGATCGTGCCGCGCAAGCCCGCCGCGAGCGCCCGCTGCCGAAGCGCGGGCTTCAGCTGCGCGGCATCCGTCAACCGGGTGAACAGATACGCGGAAACGTTGAGGACCTCGGGCACCGGCCCAGCCTACGCGGCGAGCCGGTGCCCGAGGCATCCCGCAGGACTACTGCACCGACCAGCCGCCGTCGCTCGGCAGCACGACCCCGTTCAGGTTGACGCCGTCGTCCGAGAGCAGGAACGTGATGGATGCCGCGAGCTGCTCGGCGGTCGCGAGCGTCGGGATCGACGCCTGGAACGGCTGGAGCCGCGCCTGACCTGCTTCCGACACGTGCGGCGAGAAGGGGATGCCGGTCGCGACCCCGCCCGGTGCGACCGCGTTCACGCGGATGCCCTGCGGCCCGTACATGAACGCCGCCGAGCGCGTCAGCCCGATGACCCCGTGCTTGCTCGTCGTGTACGCGTTGCCCGAGGCCGAGCCGCGCAGGCCCGCCTCCGAGGCGATGTTCACGACCGAGCCGGCTCCGGCGGCGATCATCGCGGGCAGGACGGCGCGCGTGAGCTTGAACGCCCCCGTGAGGTTGACGCCGATGACGCGATCCCACATGGCATCCGTCGTCTCATGCAGCGGCGAGAAGTCGTCGTTGATGCCCGCGACGTTCGCGAGCGCGTCGATGCGCTCGCCCGCGGCGGTGACGATGGCGTCGACCGACTCCTGCTTCGTGATGTCGCCCGCGACCGTGACGATGTCGGAATCGGGCAGGGATGCCGCGAACTCGCCGAGCCTCTCGTCAGAGATGTCGCCCGCGATCACGCGCCCGCCTTCCCGCGCGACGCGCGACGCCGTGGCGCGGCCGATGCCACTGGCTGCTCCGGTCACGATCACGGTCTTGCCGGCGAACCGGCCCGCCGAGATCTTCTCGATCCAGCCGGTCAGAGCGGCTTCTTCCGGCATGACGCCGTCGTTGGCCTGCAGCACGAGGCCGTCGACGACCGATTGCGGCATCTGGCCTTGGCTGAGCGCCACGAGCTGCTGCAGCGGCAGTCCGCGCAGCGGCGCGAGGGTCTCTTCTGCGGCTCCGGATGCGGCCAGCAGCCCGCGCACGAGCGGTCCGCCGATCTCGCTGTCGAGCCAGGCGCCGATGGTGCTCGACGCGGTGAGTGGTGTCGTCTCTGACATGTCTCGATCTCCTTTGTGAGCCTTCGGATGGCTCACTCTTGTCAATTCCCGCACGGGAACTTTTATTCCCGTGCGGGAAAGACTAGTGGATGCCGCATAAGATCGGCAGCATGTCCAGCGATCCCACCACCCCCCGCCGCACCCGCGGCGAACGCGCCGGGATCGATCTCGATGCGATCGTCGCCGCCGCGCGCGGCATCGCCCCCGACGCGCTGACGATGCAGGCGGTCGCGACCGAGCTCGGCGTCGACCGCAAGGCTCTCAATCACCACGTGACCGATCGCGAGCGCCTGCTCGAGCTGCTCGCGATCGACGCGTTCCGCAGCCGACTGGACGCCGAAGAGCTCGACCTCGGCGAGACCTGGCAGGACGCCTGCCGCGCGTACGCGCGGAACATGACGCACAGCCTCATCGACACCGGCCAGTGGCTCGCCTATTTCCGCTTCACGAATCCTCGCGACCTCGCGATCGCGGGGCCTGCCGAGGTGATCGCCGAGCGCATGCTGGCGGCCGGGTTCGACCAAGTCACCACGAGCCGCGCGATGCACCTGCTCGTCACGATCTGCCGCGGGTTCGCGCAAGACGCCGTCCTCGTCGCCCGCGTCGGTGCGCACCCCCAGGTCGAGGATCTGCGGGGCACGCTCGACCTCGAGCGCGACGGCTTCCCGGCGCTGCGCGCCCTCGTCGACGAGCGCGTCGACAACTACGGCGACGCGCAGCTCGACTTCGACCTCGAGGCCTTCATCGCCGCGATCGAGCGCCTCGCGCCCTGATCCCCCTCGACAAGCCCGGGGACCGGAGACCGGTCACATGTCCGAGGGCGTCCACTCCGAGACGGCGTCGAGGGCGGCGACTTCGTCGGCAGTCAGGTCGGTCGTGGCGCCGGCGAGCAGATCGGGCACCTGCGCGAGCTTCGACGCCGAGGCGATCGGGGCGACGACGGTCGGCTTGGCGCGCAGCCAGGCGAGGGCGGCGGATGCCATCGACACCCCGTGCGCGTCGCCGACCCGCTCCAGCACCTCGAGGATCTGCAGCCCCTGCGGCGTCGCGTACTGCGCCGCGGCCGAGGCGCGCGGCGAGCCGTCGCCCGTGGCATCCGTCGACCGGTACTTGCCCGCGAGGAACCCCTTCGCGAGCGAGAAGTACGGCACGACACCGAGGCCGAACTCCGCGGCGACGGGGATGATGTCGTTCTCGGTCTCGCGGTGCACGAGGTTGTAGTGCGGCTGCACGGCGACGGGTTCGGCGACACCGAGTTCGCGCGCGATGCGCACCCACTCGCGGATGCGCTCGGCCGAGTAGTTCGACACCGCGGTGTACTGCACGAGGCCGTCCGAGACGAGCTGCCCGAAGGCCGCGACCGTCTCGTCGAGCGGCGTCTCGGCGTCGTCGAAGTGCGCGAAGTAGAGGTCGATCGACTCGACGCCGAGGCGATCGAGGGATGCCTCGGCCGCCGCCCGCACGTTCGCCGCAGACAGTCCCTTGAACTGCGGGTGCTGGCTCACCTTGGTCGCGACGGTGATGCCCTCCGGCTTCCGGTCCGCGAGCCAGGCGCCGATGATGCGCTCGCTCTCACCGCCCTCCTGGCCGGGCACCCACGCGCTGTAGGCGTCGGCGGTGTCGATGAAGTTTCCGCCGCCGGCATGGAAGGCGTCGAGGATCTCGAACGAGGCATCCCGGTCGGCCGTCCAGCCGAACACGTTGCCGCCGAGAGCGAGGGGGAAGACGTCGAGGTCGCTGGTGCCGATGCGGGTCATGCTTCGATCCAAGCACGCCCGGGCTCGGCCCGGGGCGAATCAGCCCTTGAGCGCGGGGAAGGCGACCGCGAGCGCGGTGAAGATCGACTGCACGCAGATCGCGAGCAGGATCAGCCCGAAGACCTTCGTGAAGATCGCCATACCCTCGACCTTCAGCACCTTGATCAGGTAGGGCGCCAGCCACAGCACGGCCGCCGTCGCGACAGCGGTGATCGTGATGATCACGAGGCCCCAGAGGTAGTCGATGCCGGCGGGATAGTCGTGCGCGAAGGTCACCATCAATGCGACCGCACCGGGCCCCGCGAGGACGGGGAACGCCAGCGGCACGATGGCGGGCGACCCTCCGTTCGAGGTGACGGGCGAGCCGTCTTTCGTCATCATGCCCCACGCGATCGTGGCGACGAAGGCGAAGCCGGCGATCTTGAAGCTCGTCACGTCGATGTCGAACCAGTCGAGCACGTACGTGCCGAGCAGCAGCGAAACCACCAGCACCCCGAAAACGCCGACGCCGGCCATGATCGCCACGTGGCGCTGCTGGGCGATGGTCATCTTCGAGGTGAGCGCGAGGAACACCGGCGACGTGCCGATGGGGTTGGTGATCGTGAACAAGGCGATGCCCATCGTCACGAGCGTCGGCTCGGTGATCGTCATCGGCCCTCCCTGGCGATCGACTGCGCTCAGCGTATCGGCCCGCGTGTCGACGTGTCGGCACGTCACGGTGGACTCGCCACGCGACCGTGGCATCCATTCACTGGAATAGAACCCGTGCGCGTACCGTTGCGGGTGACATGGAACGCTTCGGAACTCTCTCGTTCGGCCACTACGGACCCCTCGGCGGCGGCCGACAGCTGACGGCGGGCGACTCGCTGCATCAGGCGATCGACCTCGCGCAGGGCATGGACGACCTCGGCGTGAACGGCATCTCGTTCCGCGTGCACCACTTCGCGCGTCAGCAGGCCGCGCCCATGCCGCTGCTCGCCGCGATCGCGGCAAAGACCGAGCGCATCGAGATGGGCACGGGCGTCATCGACATGCGCTACGAGAACCCGCTCTACCTTGCCGAAGAGGCCGCCGCGGTCGACCTGATCTCCGACGGCCGACTCGCGTTGGGCGTCAGCCGCGGGTCACCCGAGACGGTCGTGCGCGGCTACGAGGCGTTCGGCTACACGGCTGAAGACCCGCGCGGCGCCGACCTCGCCCGCGAGCACTTCGACCTGTTCTGGCGCGCGATCGGCGGCGAGGGACTCGCCGAGAGAGACTCGAACTCGCCGTTCGGCGGCGGGACCGGCATGCAGCAGATCGAGCCCCAGTCCGCGGGCCTGCGCTCGCGCATCTGGTGGGGCGCGGGCTCGCGTGACACGGCCGAGTGGGCCGGCCGCACCGGCCTGAACCTCATGTCGTCGACGCTCGTGACCGAGGCCGACGGCCGCCCCTTCGACATCCTGCAGGCCGAGCAGATCGACCGCTTCCGCGCCGCGTGGACCGAGGCCGGGCACCCCGGTACGCCGCGCGTCTCAGTGAGCCGCTCGGTCTTCCCGATCACGACCGCCGAAGACGAGCTCTACTTCGGGCACAGCCAGGAGGGCGACGGCATCGGCTACATCGACGGCTTCCGCTCGACCTTCGGCAAGACCTACGCCGCCGCGCCCGACGTGCTCATCGAGCAGCTGCGTCAGGATGCCGCGGTGATGAGCGCCGACACCCTGATGCTGACGATCCCGAGCCAGCTCGGCGTGGCCTTCAACCTGCACCTCGTCGAGTCGTTCGCGAAGCACGTCGCCCCCGCGCTCGGCTGGAAGCCCAACACCGAACCATCGGTCCGGCTGCAGGCGATCTAGCCCCGACGAGCACGCACGAGGCGTGTAGTCGCATACGCGACAAGGATCAGGCCCACGACGAGGATGATCCACGCGCTTGGCCACCCAAGTGCGGGACCGACCGTGCAAGAGCTCGTTGCCTCGGAGTCTTCAGGGACGTCGAGACAGGAGCCCGACCACACTCCCCACGACAGCGCTACGGCAAGCAGCGCCCCGATAGTCAGTGCGACCCACGGCCACCGTCGACTCCTTGCTACATCCCCGGTCGTGATCACGATCGTGTGCTCAATCCTGTCGAGTTTGTGACTGTCAGAGTCTCACGCAGTTCGGCACGAGCTTGCTGGTACCGTACGCGCGTGGTCGACGGCGACATGCCGATGACCTCCGCGACTTCAACGATGGTCAGCCCGTCCCAGTGGACGAGGCGAACGATCTCTGCCAGATGGGAGGGCAATCGGCTGATGGCATCGCGGACCTCGACACCGTCGTCCGCAGGGCTACCGACCTCGTCGGCACGAACCACGACATCACGCAACCGGTCCGCCAGTGCCAATCGACGTCTCTTCCCACGTTGATAGTTGAGGAAGGTGTTGTGCGCAATCGTGAACAGCCATCGACGTGCACCCTCATCGTCGGCGGGAAGATCCGACACCCGTCGCCACGCGGTCATCCCCGTCTCTGCCAAGAGATCCGCAGCGTCCTCCGCAGGCACCCGGCGACGGAAGTAGCGCAGCAGACCGGCTCCCTCGCGCTCCATCGATGCAGTCAGGAGACGAGCGCTTTGCTCCCCTCTCACTGCACGGCCTCGGCGCAGGAGCTCTCGGTGGCGTAAGCGATGCCCGCGAGGCCCCGAGCACCCACCTCCGTATTGATCACATCGGCGACGGCGTATTCGACGGCTGACGCGTAGAGCTCGTCCTCGGTCATGCTGTTCGCGCGAGTTTCCGGCTGAATCGTCACCGCACCGTCGTCGCTCAAGCGCGCGGCGAACGTCGGGATCTCGCCTGCCTCGAAGGCCTTCACGGCTCCTGCGACATCGGCTTGCGCGAGCACGTCAGTGGACGTGAGCCAGTCCGAAAGTCCGGCGTCGAGCTGCGAGCTGTCTATGGGCCCCGCTCCCGGACTCGTGGACATCAGTCCGTAGCGGACTTCGCAGCTCTGACCCGACGGGAGCGTGAACTGGTAGGACAGGTCGGGATGTTCTGCCCAGGGCGACCACAGGCCAGCGGCCGCCGCGGCGGCCACTCCCACACCGACCAGGACTGCTCCGAGCGCGATTCCCGCCGCGATGCGGCGCCCGCGGCCGAAGTCGCCCCGCACAATCGGCTCAGAATCGCGAATGTCGGCCAACAGTCTCTGCACCTGACCGTTCACGTCGTCCGGTTCCGCGAGGGTGATGCGAGACCGCTCCAGCAGGTCATCCAACTCTTCGCGACCCGGGTCAGTGTGGTTTTCCATCATTCGTTCCTCTCGATCAGGCTCTCATTGATGGACATGTCCGGCAGACCCCCAAGTCGCCGACATCAGTTGGATGCGCATTCTTCAGTGGCGCTTGCCCAACCACGCTTGGATAGGTCGCCAGTTTGGTCAGCACCTCCCGACAGCGCAGCCATGATGACGATCCCGCGCCAACTCGGGGTGGCGTTCAACCTGCACCTCGTCGAGTCGTTCGCGCAGCACGTCGCCCCCGCCGTCGCTGACGCTTCAGGCGAGGTGTCGGTCTCCACAGGCATCCACTCGCAATCGTCGTCGCGTGGTGCGGTGTCCTTCGGGCGGAGGCCGCACGATGCGACGAGGATTTCTGGGGTGGGCGAAACAGTCGTCGCGTGATGCGCCCTCGCCGGCGCGCAGCCCGCACGATGCGACGAGGATTTCGCGGCCGCTCACCCCGCCGAGAGGCCCAGCACCGGATAGAGCACCGAGAACCCCTCGGCGAGGCTCAGCTCGACGATCCCGCCGGTGTGCCCCTGGCCCGCCACCTCGTAGCGGGTGACGGCCATTCCGGCTGCCTTCGCCGCCGCGGCGACGGTGTCGGCCGAGGCGGAGTACTCGGGGTCGAGCGCGCCCGCCGTGAACACGGCTGTCATGCCCGCGTAGGTGCCCGCCGGCGCGGCTTTCATGATGTTGACCGGTTTGGATGCCTCGAACTTCGCCGATGACCCGCCGTAGATCTGCTGGGTGATGTTCGCGGGCTGCTCCGAGCCGGGGAACGGCTCGCCCGAGACATCCAGGATGTTCTTCCACAGACCCGGGTCCTCGGCGCCGAAGGCGATCGCGCAGCCGCCACCGTTCGAATAGCCCGCAATCGTCCAGTACGCCGGGTCGTCGATGATGTGCAGGTTCTTCTTCGCCCACGCGACGACGTCGACAGTGACGTAGGTCTTCGCGTTCCCGTACGCCTTCGAGTCAGCGCATGCGGTGTCAGCGCCGCTCGCACCCAGCTGGTCGGCGACGATCACGATCGGAGCCAGGCCGTTGTGACGTGCGGCGAACTGGTCGAGCACGTCGCTGATGGTCGTCGGGTCGGGGTTGCCGGGGTGGCCCATCATCATGATGACGAGGGGCAGCGCCGGGGCATCCTTCACCAGGGCCGCCGGGGGCAGGTAGATCCCTGCGGGGCGCGCGTCGAACCCCGAGGTAGTGCCGGGGATCTTCTCGCTGCCGCGCGTACCGACCGTCGGCATGTCCGCCGGCGGCGTCCATGTCTTGTACAGCGGCGTCACGGGCGCGGACGACGTGCTCGTCACGTCGGTCGGGAGGTCGACCGCTGGTTCGTCCGCCAGGCCGAACAGGGTGCCGAGGGTCGGATTGAGACCGAACGCCGCGTTGATCCCGACGGTCGCGGCAACGAGGAAGACGACGACCGCGACGAGCGACACCACGCGGCGCCAGACGCGCGCGCCGACCATGCCCCCGAGAGCGAACCCCGACGCGGCGAGCGCACCGACCGCCCACGGCAGCACGACGTCGGGCAGGGCATCGCCGAAGGCATCCGTCGCGTTCGACACGACGTAGGCGGTGATCCCGACGACGGCGCCGATCAGCGCGCCGACGAGGGCCCACAGCAGCGCCCGGCGCCGCCAGCGACGCACGACGACGACGACCGCGCAGACCGCGGCGAGCGCGTAGACACCCTGTGGCACGACGCCGCTCATGATCGGCAGCTGCCACAGATCCATGGAGTGACTGTAGCCCCGGAAAGCTATGAGGCACCCGCGTAATCCCGCGCCCCACACTTTCCGCCCGAGCCGGAAGAAATCCGCCCGACGCAGGACTGGCGCTCAGCCCCGTCGCCGTGAATAATGTGTGGTATGACCACAGGGCGCCCCACGGGGTACAGTGCCATTTCCAACTACTCTCGCGTCGAGATCCTCCACCTCGTGCAAGACCGCCCCGAGCGGACGGTCGCCGAGCTGGTCTCCGCGACGACGCTGCACCCCAACACGGTGCGCGAGCACCTGCAGCGGCTGATGGACGACGGCTACGTCGTCTCGGCGACCGAGCACCGCACGACCCGCGGCCGCCCGCGCGTGCTGTATTCCGCCACCGACGGCCTCACGGCGTGCAGCCCGGTGCAGCACCGCAAGGCGCGCGCCGCCGCCGAGCGCGGTGACCTGATGCGCCGCGTGCTGCCCGGCGCCCCGCCCGAGCTCGACACGGCCGCGCTGCACCAGATCGACGCGCTCGTGGAAGACCTCGTCGACGCCGGATTCGATCCGCTCGTCGACGAGAGCGAACTCACGGTCGAGCTCACCCCGTGCGCCCACGCGTCGGCGCAGGCCGATCACCGCAAGGTGCTCTGCAGCGTCCACCTGAGCATCATGCAGAGCGTGCTCAACTCGGCCGACGGGCCGCTGTCGGTCGACGGGATGCGCTCGTCGTGCGACCCGAGCGAGTGCATCGTGCAGCTGCTGCACGCCGCGCAGAAGGCCTGAACCGCAGGCATCCACCCCCCCACCGTCGACGCGAGGTTATTCACGGCCCGCTCTCTACTGCCCTGGGAGCATCCTGTGTACCTTCAGTCACAAGGAAGACGGGCGCTCACGCCGCCCGACCGTGAGAGAGGACCACGATGGATTTCCTTGATCCCCTTCTGCTGGCGCGCTGGCAATTCGGCCTGACGACGCTGTACCACTTCATCTTCGTGCCGCTCACCCTCGGCATGTCGCTGTTCGTGGCGATCTTCCAGACGATGTGGTTCCGCACCGCGAACGTCAAGTGGCTGCATCTCACGCGCTTCTTCGGCAAGATCTTCCTGATCAACTTCGCGATGGGCATCGTCACCGGCATCGTGCAGGAGTTCCAGTTCGGCATGAACTGGTCGAGCTACAGCCGCTTCGTCGGCGACGTGTTCGGCGCACCGCTGGCCTTCGAGGGCCTCATGGCCTTCTTCTTCGAGGCGACCTTCATCGGCCTGTGGATCTTCGGCTGGAACAAGCTGCCCAAGGGCCTGCACCTGGCGACCATCTGGATCACGGTGTTCGGCACGTGGCTCTCGGCGTACTTCATCCTCGCCGCGAACGCCTTCATGCAGAACCCCAAGGGCTACCAGATGTCCACCGAAGGACACCGCGCCGAGATGGCGAACTTCTGGGAAGTCCTCACGAACCCTGTTGCCCTCACGCAGCTGCCGCACACCCTGTCGTCGGCGATCATGTTCGCCGCGGGGGTCATGATCGCGGCGTCGGCCTGGCACATGGCCCGCAAGCAGAACATCGACCTCATGCGCACCTCGCTGCGCTTCGGCCTGTGGGCCATGATCGTCGGCTTCGCCGCGACCGCCCTCTCCGGCGACCAGCTGGGCCTCGTCATGGTGCAGACCCAGCCGATGAAGATGGCGGCAGCCGAGGCGATGTTCAACTCTGCCTGCGGGGCGGATGCCTCGTTCTCGATCTTCTCGATCGGCACCCCCGACGGCACGGGCGAGGTCTGGTCACTGCGCGTCCCGTACCTGCTCGCGTTCCTGTCGACGCACGACTTCAACGGCTGCGTCGAGGGCATCAATGACCTGAACAACCTGTACACGACCCAGCTGTTCCCGCAGTTCGCCGACCAGGTCGACGGCAACTTCGCGCCGATCCTCTGGGTCACCTACTGGGCGTTCCGCTGGATGATGGGCTTCGGCATCCTCGCGACCGGCATCGCCGTCGCCGGCCTCTGGGTCACGCGCAAGAACGCGAAGCGCCCGGTCGCCCCGTGGATGTGGCGGCTCGCGATCTGGCAGGCGCCGCTGGCCCTGTTCGGCATCCTCGTCGGCTGGATCTTCACCGAGATGGGCCGACAGCCCTGGATCGTGTTCGGCCTCATGCTCACCCAAGACGGCGTCTCGCCGAACGTGCCCGGCTGGAGCGTGCTGATCTCGCTCATCGCCTTCACGCTCGTCTACGCGATCCTCGCGGTCGTCGAGTTCGGCCTCATCTTCAAGACCGTGCGCGAAGGGCCCGAGCCCCTGCCCGCCCCGGGCGATCCCGATCCCACCGACGTGTCTGTCGCAGACACCCCGTCGACGGTCTACTAGGAGCTGACATGGACCTCGCAACCCTCTGGTTCTTCATCGTCGGAGTGCTCTTCGTCGGCTACTTCGTCCTCGACGGCTTCGACTTCGGCGTCGGCATGTCGCTGCCCTTCCTCGGCAAAGACGAGGTGTCCCGCCGCCAGGTGATCAACACCATCGGCCCCGTGTGGGACCTCAACGAGACCTGGGTCATCGTCGCCGGCGCCTGCCTGTTCGCGGCCTTCCCCGAGTGGTACGCGACGCTCTTCAGCGGGTTCTACCTGCCTCTGCTGCTGATCCTGCTCGCCCTCATCGTCCGCGGCGTCTCGTTCGAGTACCGCCACCAGCGCGACGACATCCGGTGGAAGCGCCGCTTCGACTGGATGATCACGATCGGCTCGATCGTGCCGGCCCTGCTCTGGGGCGTCGCCGTCGGCAACATCGTGCAGGGCGTGCCGATCGACGCCGACAAGAACTTCACCGGTTCGCTGTTCACGCTGCTGAACCCCTACGGGCTCTGGGTCGGCATCACGACGCTGCTGCTGTTCTTCCTGCACGGCGTGCACTTCGTGGGGCTGAAGACCGACGGCCAGGTGCACGATGACGCACAGGCGCTCGGCAAGAAGCTCGCGATTCCGACGGTGATCTTCGCCGCGGGCACGGTGGTCTGGACGACGGCGATCGCCATCGGCCGCGACGCCCCCCTGCTGTGGGCCGTGATCGCGTGCGGCGTGATCGCCGCGCTCGCGCTGCTCGTGTCGGTCTACTTCAACTGGATCGACAAGGACGGCCGAGCCTTCGCGGCGGGCGCCGTGACGATCGTGTTCGCCGTGCTGACACTGTGGCTCGCCCTGTTCCCGTACGTCATGCCCGCCTCGAACGACCCGGCGAACAGCCTGACGATCGCGAACGCGTCGAGCACCGAGATGACGCTGCAGATCATGACCTGGGCTGCGGTGATCTTCCTGCCGCTCGTGCTGCTCTACCAGGGCTGGACGTACTGGGTGTTCCGCAAGCGCGTCACCCGCTCGATCATCGAGAAGGCCGAGGTCGCCGCGCACTGACCCGGCTCCGCGCGTAGGGCAGGATCGAAGCATGGCATCCGAGGCGGCTCCGACGCGCACGCGCCCGGTCGACCCGCGCCTGCTGCGGTACGCGGCGGCATCCCGCGGCTTCTTCGTGGCGATCGCGGCGATCGGTGCGGCGCAGACCGCCGTGGTCGTCGCGTTCGCGTGGCTGCTGACCCAGGCGATCACGCAGGCGATCGGCGGCGCGGCCTGGTCTGAGCTCACGGGCATCCTGCTCTGGCTCGGCGTCGTCATCGCGGTGCGCGCGCTGCTGCTGTGGGCGCGTGAGGCGCTGTCGGCCCGCGCCGCGGCGCGCGCGCAGGTGCAGCTGCGCGAGCAGCTCGTCGCGGCGGTGGGCACGCTCGGCCCGGGCTGGCTGGCGGGGCGCAACAC
>JASCPF010000055.1 GCA_029959325.1 Microbacteriaceae bacterium PS02068 | reverse complement strand
GCTGTTCGGCGAGCACCGCGCCGGCGACGGCAGCCGCATTGCGCAGGCCGCCCAGCACCACGGTGGGCTGCGGCGCCGGCTCGGCGGCGCGCGCCGCGATGGCGGCCCCGTTCCACGAGGCGGCGTGCGCCGTGGCATCCACCCCGCCTTGCGTATCAGCGTGCGCCGTGGCATCCAGCTCGCCATGCGAATCGGCGTGCGCCGTGGCATCCGCCCCGCCATGCGTGTCAGCGTGCGCCGAGGCATCCAGCGGCACCGTCTGCCCCGCCGCGATCGCGTCGATCACGGACGAGCTGAAGCGCAGCACGTCGACCACGACGACGATGTCGGATGCCGCGAGGCGCTCGAGCCCGCGGATCCCCCAGTCCATGCGCACCTGATATCGGGATTGGTCGAACGGCGAGGTCATGCTCTCAGGTTACGAGGCCGGACAGGCCGGGCAGGTCGGGGGGCTCGGCCATCCGGAGGATGCACCCCGGGAGGGGATGCACCCCGGGAGGAGATTTCCGTTCGGGAGGACCGAATCGCGCGATCCATCCTCCGCAGCGGAAATCTCCTCCCCAGGTGCCTGGCCGCCGAGTGTCAGACTGGGGCGATGCGGATCATGCTGAAGATCGTGCTCGACTGCGACGCGGATGCCGCGTGGCGCGCGCTGCACTCGCCGCGCGCCATCGCCGACCTCTACGGCCCGCTCCTCGACATGACACCCCTGGAGGCGACCGGCATGCCGACGGCCCTCGAGGCCGGCCTCGATCTGCCCGTGCGGCTGACTGTCGGCGGCCCGGCGCTCGCGGGCGGTTCGCTCGCGCTCGGCGACCAGCTGATCCACCTCAGCGAGCGATACGTGCGAGATGCCCGCGGGCCCGTGCGGATTCTGCGCGACAGTGGCATCCCGCTCACCGGCCCGCTCGCGAGCCTCGACGTCTGGGACCACCAGATGGCGGTCTCGCCCGCGCCGGGCGATGCCACCCAGACCCTCTGGCGCGAGCGCCTCGTGATCGGCGGCGGCGCGGCCGCGGCGTTGTGGCCCGTGCTCTGGACGACCTGGCAGTGGCGCGCCGCGCGGCTGCGCGCGCTCGCCCCCACGTGGGCCCACGACCCCGAGCTCGTCGACCCCGAGCTCGTCGACCCCGACGACACCGACCCCGATGGCGCCGCAACGGACGACACCGCAACGGAATGAGGGATGCCACGGTCGAAGCCTGACCGTGGCATCCCCCTCGCGGCGTGGCGGCGAGCGCGGCACCCCCTCAATCCGGCGGGCCGCACGCACCGCCACGACGGGCCTATTCGGCGAGCGCCTCGACCGCCGTGACGCGGGTCGCGAGGCGCGTCGGGACGACCGTCGCCACGAGCGTCAGCACGGCCGTGAGCACCACCACGACGAGCATCGTCAGCCCGGGGATCGCAGGGGCGACGAACGTCGGCGACGCCCACTCCGGCGGGATGCGCACCGACCCCAGCAGCGACTGCGCGGCGACCCAGCCGTACCCGATGCCCAGCACGAGGCCGAACACCAGCGCCGTGATCGTGACGTGCACGGCCTCGAGCAGGACGACCCGGCGCACCTGCGCCGAGGTGAGTCCCAGCGCGCGCAGCAGGCCGAGTTCGCGGCGCCGCTGCACGACGCCGATCGTCAGCAGGTTGACGAGACCGACGCCCGCGATCACCGCCGACACCGCGACGAGGCCCATCATGATCGCCGCGAAGGTGTCCATGATCTGGTTCAGCTCTGCGGGCGGCGTCCCGCCGGATGATGCGGTCATGAGCGCCTTCACCGACTCGTTGGCGACAGCGAACATCACGACCAGCGTCACGCCCATGACGACGCCGATGGCCATGCGGCTCGACCGCTCGGGGTAGCGCAGCGCGTTCTGCGCGGCGAGGCGCGCGGTGGCGGAGCCTCCGAATATCCGCCCGGTCAGCCGCAGCAGCGGCGGCATGATGAGCACCGCCCCGAGGGCCAGCCCGGTGAACGACAGGATGCCTCCGACGAAGGCGATCGCGATGCCGAGCGGCGAGGCCAGCCCTACGAGAACGCCGAGGACGAGAAGCGCCGCGCCCGCGACGGCGAGTCCGATCGCCGCGACATTCCGGCCGCGCGAAGAAACGACCTGGTCGTGGGTGCGGGGCGTCGACCCCGCGACGGCCTCGAGCGGGGTGACGCTGAGCACGCGGCGCGAGCCCGTCCAGGCCCCGGCCCACGTGGTGAGGGCGACGACGGCCGCGGGCAGCACGAGCACGGGCTGCAGCACGCCGTAGGTGGAGGTGATGCCGAACGAGGCATCCGCCGCCCACAGCAGCGCGGCTGCGGCGGCGGTGCCGAGAATCAGGCCGACGCCGGCGCCGATCGCGCCGACGATGAGGCCCTGGCGGGCGACCTCGCGGCGCTGCGAGCGGGCCGACGCCCCGATCAGCCGCAGGAGCGCGATGCGGCGCGTGCGGCCGGCGACGATCGTCGCGAACGTGTTGGCCGTGACGATCGACGCGACGTACACCGCGACCCCCACGAGCAGTGCGCTCACGATGCCGACGACCGCCGCGAGCGTGTCGCCGCCGCCGATGTATGGATCGGCCGACAGCCAGGCGCCGATGTAGCCCGTCGCGCTCAGCAGCAGCACTCCGAAAGCGGCCGAGATCGCCGCGACGAGGATCGTCGCGCCCATCCCGCGTTCGCGCAGCCAGGCCGCGTTGCTCCGTCGCCGCGCGGCCACGACGGGATTGGTGCGGGCTGCGGGGGCGACGGGGCCGGCCGGGGTCGCCGTCGTGGCGCTCACGCGGCCACCTCGGCGGCGAGCATGAACGCCGAGACCTGCTCGGCGCTCTGCCGCGGCTTGTCGGCGACGACGCGCCCGTCGCCGAGGAACAGCACGCGGTCGGCGTGCGAGGCGGCGACCGGGTCGTGGGTGACCATGGCGATCGACTGCCCGTGCTCGCGGCTCGCGGTGGCGAGCAGGGCGAGCACTTCGCGCCCCGACCGCGAGTCGAGGTTGCCGGTCGGCTCGTCGGCGAAGACGAGGTCGGGGGCGGTGGCCAGGGCGCGGGCGATCGCGACGCGCTGCTGCTGGCCGCCCGACAGCTCGTGCGGGCGGTGGCCGACGCGAGCGCGCAGCCCGAGCGAGTCGATGAGCCCGTCGATGCGCGCCCGTTCGAGCGCCGACGGCGTGCGACCGTCGAGGTCGAACGGCAGCAGGATGTTCGACATCGCGTCGAGGGTCGGCACGAGGTTGAACGACTGGAAGACGAAGCCGACGCGCCGGCGCCGCAGGATCGTCAGGTCGAGGTCGGACAGCCCCGTGATCTCGGTGTCGCCGATCCAGGCGCGGCCGCTCGACGGGGCATCCAGGCCCGCCATGATGTGCATCAGGGTGGACTTGCCCGATCCCGAAGGGCCCATGATGGCGGTGAACTCGCCGCGGCGGATGCCGACGGTGACATCATCCAGGGCGGTGACGCGGGTCTCGCCCGCGCCGTAGGACTTGCTGAGGTTCTGCACACGGGCGGCGAGGCCCATGTCGGTGGTCGTGATCTCCATGCCTTCGACGCTACGGAGCACGGGCTCGCCCCCGCGTCGCCCGCGGGTCGCGCCGCCGTACATCGCAGGGATGATCACCGCGCCGTCCGAAGAGCAGGCTGAACCGTCGGTGCAGACACCCCCGGGCACGGTATCGAGCGGTCCAGCCTGCTTTTGCGACGAACGAGGGACCAGCCGAACTCAGCAGCCGGGTCCTTCGGGTCAGGCGAGGCCGTGCTCGAAGGCGAAGACGACGAGCTGCACGCGGTCGCGCAGCGCGAGCTTGCCGAGGATGCGGCTGATGTGGGTCTTGACCGTCGCTTCGGAAAGGAATTCGCGCTGCGCGATCTCGGCATTGGAGAGTCCCCGCGCGGCGAGCGCGAAGATCTCGCGCTCGCGGTCGGTCAGGTCGCCGAAGCTCGTCGGCACGGGCGCCGCCGCGGGGCCGGCGAAGTGGGCGAAGAGGTCGCGCGTCGCGGATGCCGCGATGACGGCCGACCCCGCATGCACCGTGCGGATCGCGGCGAGCAGGAACTCGGGATCGGCATCCTTCAGCAGGAATCCGCTCGCTCCCTGACGGATCGCGCGCGCGGCCGCCTCGTCGAGGTCGAAGGTCGTGAGCATCACGACGCGGGGCGGCGCGTCGCCGAACGAGCCGTCCGCGAGCAGCTCGGCGGTCGCGGTCAGCCCGTCCATCACGGGCATCCGGATGTCCATCAGCACGACATCGGGACGGGTCGCGCGCACGACCCGCACGCCCTCGGCGCCGTCACCCGCCTCGCCGACGACCTCGAGATCGGGCTGCGAGTCGATGACCATCCGGATGCCGGCGCGGAACAGCGCCTGGTCGTCGACCAGCACGACGCGGACGGGCGCGCTCACGGGGCATCCGTCCACGGCAGGATGCCACGGACCACGAATCGCTCCGCACCATCGGGCGAGCTCTCCGGCGCCGCCTCGAAGGTGCCGCCGACGAGGTGCGCGCGCTCGCGCATGCCGACGAGGCCGTGCCCGCGCGCGGGGGATCCGGCGGCCGGGACGCCCCCGTCGACCGTCGACACGGGCGCCGGGGCCAGATCGTTCACGACAGTGAGCTCCACCCGCTCATCGTGCCACGCAAGCCTGACCTCGACGGGTTCGCCGCCGCCGTGCCGCAGCGCGTTGGTGAGGGCCTCTTGCAGGATCCGGTAGACCGCGAGCTGCACCGAGGCGGGCACCTCCCCGCGCGGCGCGGGGTCGACATCGATCTGCAGCCGCACCCCCGCGGCGCGCACCTGCGCATAGAGCTGCTCGAGATCGGCGAGGGTGGGCTGCGGACCGTCGGCCTGCGTGTGGCGCAGCTGCGTCAGCAGCATGCGCACGTCCGAGAGCGCGGCGCGCGCGGTGGTCGAGATGGTGCCGAGCGCGGCGGTCGCCGCGTCCGGATCGGATGCCGCGGCGTAGCGCGCGCCGTCGGCCTGCGCGATCACGACGGCGAGCGAGTGCGCCACGACGTCGTGCATGTCGCGCGCGATCTTCGTGCGCTCCGCCTCGGCGGCGGTCTGCGCCTCGGCGAGCTCTTGGGCGCGGCGATTCTCACGCGCGCGGATGCCGGTGCGCACGAGCGCGCCGATCGTCCACGCGAGCATGAGCGCGAGCGCGGCGGAGAAGAACAGGGTGACACCGAGGGTGACGTACGTGTCGAGGCGATCCGACCAGTAGCCGCCGAGGATCAGCGGCGGCAGCACCAGATAGCCGGTGATGGCGACCGCCCCGAGGAGCGCCGAGCCGAAGCCCGTCCAGAACACGACGCGCGAGCCGTACGCGGCGGCTCCGTAGAGGATGCCGAAGATCGCGAAGTTCGCCGGCAGTGGGGGCAGCGCGAGCACCATCTGCAGCACCGCCGCGCCCCAGGCGACGCCGAGCGCGAGTCCGGGCGCCCAGCGGCGGCCGGCCAGCGCTGCGGCGAAGACCAGGGTGAGCACGATGGCCGCGATGAACTGCACGCGCGAGTCGACGATGGTGGAACCGCTGACGAAGCTCGGCCACGTCACCACCGTCAGGAAGACGGCCACCACCGCGAACAGACCGGCGACCACGAGGTCGACGACGAGCTGCGTGCGGGTCAGCGGGCGGAACACGCTTCGACGCTACGCGACGGGGGCCGGCGGGGCATCCACCTCGAGAGGTATCTGCGGCGGACCGGCTGCGGCGGTCAGCGCTCGCCGGCGACCGGGGCGATGGGCCGGTGCTCGTAGAAGGTCTGGAGCACGACCGTGGTGCGGGTGCGGACGTTGGCCGCGAGGCGGATGTCGCGCACGAGGTCTTCCAGCGCCCGCGGAGACGCGACGCGCGCGAACAGCATGTACGACGCGTCGCCCGCGATCGAGTGGCACGCCTCGATCGCGACGAGGTGCTCGAGCAGCTCGGGCGCGTTGTCGGGCTGCGCGGGATCGAGCGGGGTGATCTCGATGAATGCGGCCAGGGGCCGGCCGACCGCCTCGGGGTCGACCGTTGCACGATACCCCGTGATCACACCGCGGGTTTCGAGTCGCTTGAGGCGCGCCTGCACGGCGGAGACCGACAGCCCCACCGCCGCGGACAGGTCGGCGAGGGTCGCGCGCCCGTCACGAGAGACCTCGGTCACGATGATCTGGTCGACAGCATCTTCCATACATGGAATAATATCTGACGCAAGAGACTCTTGCCGGAAATATTCCTGTTCAGCTCCATCCAACGACCGGAGGTGCCCACCATGTCCCTGCTGCAGACCACGACTGCGACCGTCATCGGAGAGCCCGAGGTCGTCGAGGATGGCCGCGCCATCGAGCTGCAGCCCGCGTGGCTGGCGCTCAAGGCCGCGGCCACCGCGCTGCAGGGGCTGCAGGCGCAGGACGGGTCGGTGTCTGACGGCGAGGACGAGGCGCGCGAGCTCGTGGCGACGATCGCGGCGGCGATCCGCGCGCTGGCGCCGCTGTTCCCCCACGACGCGGAGTACCTCGCGGCATCCATCGTCGACTTCGAGCGCTGGGCACAGGGCTGCTTCGGCGTGCCCGACTTCCTCGACTCGCTCGTCGCCTTCCAGCCGCAGCGCGACCGCGTCGACGGACTCCCCCACCTCGTCGTCTTCCCGATGTACACCCAGAACGGCTCGCGCAATCGCTTCGTCGAGGCGGTGCTGTGCGAGGTCATCTGGCCCGAGTTCATCGCCGAGCTGGAGCAGACGTACACAAACAAGCTGTTCGTGAGCCTGCGCCTGATCGACTTCACGCCGGGCTACGACACGAACTCAGCGGTGCTCTTCCCCGAGACCGTCGCGATGCGCGAGATCCCGAGCTTCACGTGGGGCGCGATCTTCCAAGACCGCGAGGCCGCGCGCTACCGCCGCGTCGTCGCCGAGGCATCCGCCATCACCAAGCTCGACCTGCCGACCGGCGCCGCGCGCATGCTCGATGACCAGCAGCTCGCCGAGAAGACCTTCGTGATGTGGGACATCATCCACGACCGCACGCACATGCGCGGCGACCTGCCGTTCGACCCGTTCATGATCAAGCAGCGCATGCCGTTCTTCCTCTACTCGCTCGAAGAGCTGCGGTGCGACCTGACCGCGTTCCGCGAGTCGGTGGGCATCCAGCAGCGCCTGCAGGCGCGGATGGATGCCTCGGCCCTTCGACAGGCTCAGGAACCGGAGCTGTCGGGCGCCGAGCTCGAGATGCTCGAGCACGCGCAGCTCGTGCAGTACGCGGTGATCTTCGACCGCATCTTCCGCTTCGCGATCACGGGTTCGCGCGTGCGCAACTACGACGGGCTCGGCGGCCAGCTGCTGTTCGCGTGGCTGCACCAGCGCGGTGTGCTGCACTGGACCGACACCGCGCTCGCGTTCGACTGGGACGAGGTGCCCGCCGCGGTCGTCGCGCTCGCGGATGCCATCGACCGCCTGTATTGGGAGTCGATCGACCGCCCGAAGGTCGCGCACTGGCTCGCCGCGTACGAGCTGATCCGCTCGGTGCTGACCCCGAACCCCGCGTCGCAGTGGGCGCGCGGCCTTTCCGACGAGGTGCTCGCGGGGCCGCCGAAGGGGTACACCGACGCCGTGCTCGACGACGAGTTCCCGCTGTCGATGTTCTTCGAGGCGCTCGAGAAGAAGATGCGCGGTGTCATCGCGTCGACCGAGGGCATCACGGGCCGCGATGCCTGACGCCGCTCGCGGCGTGCGGGGCCGCACGGTGCTCGTGGCGGGAGCCACGAGTGCGAGCGGCCTCGCCGCCGTGCGCGCGCTCGTCGCCGCCGGCGGCACGGCGATCGCCGTCGGTCGGGACGAGGCGCGACTGACGCCGCTGGCCGCGCTCGGCGCGCGCGTCGCGGCGGTGGATCTGGCCGACGAGGCATCCGTCCGATCATTCGCCGATGCGCTGAATGCCGAGGGCGTGCACGTCGACGGCACGCTGCACCTCGTCGGCGGCTGGCGCGGCGGCGGCGGTCTGCCCGGCCAGAGCGACGAGGACTACCGCGCGCTCGAGGGCGGCCTCACCGCGCTGCGGCACGTGTCACGCGCGTTCTGGGGCGACCTGCTCGCCTCGCCGTCGGCCCGCACGGCGATCGTCTCGTCGACCGCCGTCGCCCGGCCGCTCGCGGGCGGTGCGAACTACGCCGCCGTCAAAGCCGCCGAAGAGGCGTGGGCGCGCGCGATGGCGCAGGGGTTCGCGAAGGAGGCCCGCGACGCGGGCGAGCCGCTGCGCGCGGCATCCGTGATCTTCCGGGTCAAGGCCCTCGCGGGGCTCGAAGGCGACCTGGCGGACGCGTTCATCGCACTGTGGGATGCCGACGCCGACACGGTCAACGACGGGGTCGTCGAGCTCGCGGCCCGCTGAGGGGCGGTGGCGCGCAGCCCGACGTGGGCCGATCAGTCGCGCCCAGCGGGTCAGTCGCGCCCCGCCGCTCCCCCGCGCACCTGGGCGGCAGAAGCCGGCGGCACCGTGGCAGCCGGCGGCACGGTGGCTTCCGAGGTATCCGCCTCCGCGTCGTCGTCGGCGGTCTCGGGCGCCTCGGAGTACTGGGCCGACAGGATCCGGTAGGAACGGGTCGCGAAGGCGAGCGCGCCGACCACGACCATCACGAGCCCCGAGAAGAGGAACACGAGCGCGATGCCGCGCGCCTGCCCGTCGCCCACGAGCCAGCCCCAGGCGCTCTGCCCGGCACGGGAGTTCATGTAGGGGATCACCCAGAACTGCGCGATCGGCGCGATGAGGAACGCCGTGATGGGTGCCGCGCCCGCTTCGAAGGTCGCTGCGGCACCGAACACGCGCCCCTGCGTGCGGAACGGCACGACCTTCTGGATGACCGTCTGCTCGGCCGACTCGATGATCGGCACGAGCGACATGTACAGCCAGATGCCGAGGACGTAGAGCCACCACCAGTCACGAATCGTGAACAGCGCCCCGATCGCGCCCATGACGATCACGGCGAGCAGCATGGTGCGGATCGGATTGCGGCCCAGCCCCCGCTTCGCGACGATCGCGCCCCCGATGATGAAACCGGTCGAGGTGACCCCGAGGATGACGCCCCACAGCTTCACGTCGAACAGCGTCAGACCGTAGGGGTCCATGAGCGCCATGTAGACGCCGCCGATGAGGTTGTTGAACGTCGAGAACAGGATCAGCGCGAACAGCCCGGGCACGCCACGGATCGCCGCAGCGGCGCCGCGGATGTCGATCGCCTTGGCGCCTTCGGTGCGCTCGGGTTCGTCTTCGGGGATCCGCAGCGTGAGCAGGTGCACGAGAGCCGCGACAGTCAGCACGATCGAGATGACGAGCGTCCACCCCATGCCCGCGATGCCGATCGCGAGCCCGGAGAACACGCTCGTGACCATGAACGCGAGCCCCTGCACGGTGCCGACGAGACCGTTGGCATTGGCGTGCCGTTCGGTGGGCACCAGCAGCGTCACCGTCGTGGACAGGGCGATGTTCCGCAGGTTCTCGACGACGGCCCCGGCGAGGATGATGCCCGAGAAGAGCCAGAACCACGGCCCGCCGAGGTCGAGGATCGCGCTCTGCGGCAGCAGCAGGAAGATGACGCCGGCGATGCCGAACGCCCCGAGCGTGAAGACGCCGGAGAGCACCATGACGCGGTGCTTCCGGTGACGGTCGACGAAGGTGCCGAACACCATGCCGAACAGCGCGAGCAGCAGCATGTAGGCCCCGCCGATGATGCCGGTGGCGAGCACCGAGCGGGTCTCGAGGAAGACCCAGAACGTGAGGGCGAACCAGAGGAAGCTCGTGGTGATGTTCGCGACGGCGGTGTTCACCAGCACGCCGAAGAACGTGCGCATGCCGTCTTGCGTCACATCGACCATGCGGCGAGGGTATCGGCCACCACGGACATCCGATAGGCGGGTGCCTGCGACGTAGGATTGAGGGTTGTGACCACCTTGCATGACACGTCCGTCCGCGGCTTCGCGAGCGACAACTACTCCGGCGTCCACCCCGAGGTGCTCGCGGCGATCGCCGCCGCGAACGACGGGCACCAGGTCGCCTATGGCGAGGATGCCTACACGGCCCGCCTGCAGGAGGTGTTCGCCCACCACTTCGGCGAAGGCGTGCAGGCGTTCCCCGTATTCAACGGCACGGGTGCGAACGTCACCGGGCTGCAGTCGATGCTGCCGCGCTGGGGCGCCGTGATCGCGGCATCCACCGCCCACATCAACGTCGACGAGGGCGGCGCGCCCGAGCGCGTGGCCGGCATCAAGATCCTGAACGTGCCGTCGGACGACGGCAAGCTCACCCCCGAACTCGTCGACCGCGAGGCGTGGGGCTGGGGCGACGAGCACCGCGCGCAGCCGCTGGTGGTGTCGATCACGCAGTCGACGGAGCTCGGCACGCTCTACACGCCGGGCGAGATCACGGCCCTCGCCGACCACGCCCACGCCCACGGCATGCGGCTGCACCTCGACGGCGCCCGCCTCTCGAACGCCGCGGCGGCCCTCGACCTGCCGCTGCGCGCCTTCACGACCGACGTCGGGGTCGACGTGCTGAGCTTCGGCGGCACGAAGAATGGCGCGCTCGGCGGCGAGGCCGTCGTCGTGCTCGACCCCGCGGCATCCGACGGTCTGCTGTTCCTGCGCAAGCTCAACATGCAGCTCGCGTCGAAGATGCGCTTCATCTCGGCGCAGCTGATCGCCCTGCTCGATCCCGCGAACGACCTGTATCTGCGCAACGCGCGGCACGCCAACGCGATGGCCGCGCGGCTGCGCGCGGGCGTCGAGGCGGGCATCGCCGACGGCACCATCACGGGCGTGTCGTTCAGCCAGCCGACGCAGTCGAACGGCGTTTTCGCGACCCTGCCCGACGGCGTCGCCGACGAGCTGCGGAAGGCCTTCCGCTTCTACGACTGGGATGCCTCGCGGAACGAGGTGCGCTGGATGTGCTCGTTCGACACGCACGAAGACGATGTGGATGCCTTCGTCGCGGAGCTCGCCCGCCTCACCTGAGCCTCGCGGGGCGGAGCTCGGCGAGCTCAGCCCCGTCGAGCTCAGCCCTCGGCGGTCTCGTCGAAGCCCGAGTCGACGACGGGCGCCTTCTTCGGCGCCTTCTTGGCCGTGCCGCCGGCCGCCTCTGCGTCAGCCGCGACATCGGCAGCGTCCGCGGCATCCGATCCCTCATCCTGGGCCGCTTCCGACTCCGACCGCATGAGCTCTTTGACCTCGGACATGAAGCTCGTGAGCTGCTGCTGCTGCCAGCGCAGGCCCCGGGTGCGGTCTTCGGCATCGCGGAGCACCGACTGCGAGTGCTGGGTGACGGTGTCGATGATCTTCTGCGCCTTGACGCTGGCACGGTCGAGGATCTCGCGCGCGCGCAGCTTCGCGTCGGCCTCGAGCTGCTGCGACTGGGCGCGCATGAGCTTGTCGAAGTCGTCGGCCTTGGCGGTGATGCGCTGGGAGTGCTCGACGGATGCCGCGACCTGATCGTTCGCGTCGCCGGTGATGCGCTCGGCGTGCGCGACGGCCTGGTTGTGCAGCATCAGGAACTCCTGCTGCGCGTCGTCCTGACGGCGCGTCAGCGCCTCTTCGAACTCGATCGCGCGCATCCGCTGCTCGCGCACGGCCGCTTCGGCCTCGGCACGCATCTGCTCGCTCTCGCGCGCGACGAGCGACCGCAGGGCCGCCGCGCCCTTCTCGGCCTCGGTGCGGATCGCGGCGGCCTCCTGGTCGGCCTGCGCCACCTTCTCGGCGGCGTGCGCGGCCTCGCGGTCGAGCTGGGCGCGGTGGGCGGTCAGCTCGGTGTCGATGCGCAGGCGCGCCTGGGCGGCGTCGGTCTCGGCCTGCGAGCGCACGGTGTCGGCGTCGGTCTGCGCCGCGGCGCGCTGCGAGGCGATCTCTTCACGTGTCGCTTCGAGAAGGCGATCGGCCTGCACGCTCGCGTTCTTGATGATGACGGATGCCTGCTCTTCCGCGACCCGCAGGACCTCTTCGAAGCGCTCGCGCCCCTTCGACGACTCGTCCGAGGCGTTCACGAGCTCGTCGGAGAGCGTCTGCACCTTGTCTTCGGCGTTGGTCGCGCGCGCCTGCTCGACGGTGAGGTCGGACTGCAGGCTCGACAGCTTGCGCTCGAGGTCGGCGATCGTCGCGGCGTGCGACTTGATCGTCTCGGCAGCCTGGTGGTGCTTGTCGCGCAGCTGCGCGAGCTCGGCCGAGTTGTCGTGGCGCTGGGCGTTCAGCCGAGCGATCGCCGCGTCGACCTCGGCCTTGTCGTATCCCCGGAACGTCGTCGTGAACTCGCCGCTGCCGCTGGCGCTGGCGCTGGCCGCAGACGCGGGCTGCGATGACGCCATCAGCTCGTCGAAGGGAGACGCTGCGTGGTCGTCGCGGTCGGGGTAGTCAGACACAGAAGCTCCGCTTCGATGCGGGCGACGTCCGAGAAAGAGGAGCGACGCCGGGGTGAGGGGGGATGACGGCGGGGGTGCACCGACACACGAATCGTACCCGACCGACGCGCCGTCCGGCAGACGGATTCAGGCGCCCGCGAGCCAGCTGCGGTAGGCCTCGAACGCGTACGGGCGACCGAGGAACGACTCGACCAGATCTGCCGCGTCGCGGCTGCCCCCGGGCTCGAGGATCTCGCGCCGGTAGCGCGCGGCGGCATCCGCATTCATGAGGTCGCCGTCGAAGCCCGACAGCAGATCGCGGGCGATCACGAGGCTCCACTGATACGTGTAGTAGCACGACCCGTAGCCGGTCAGATGGCCGAAGCCGGCGTACGGGTGCACTCCCGCGATCTGCTGGATGGGCGACGTGACGCGGTACCAGTGCTCGGTCGCCGCCTGCAGGTCTTCCGGCAGGTCGACGTGCAGGTGGTACGAGACGTTCGCGTGCCCGAGCTGGCGACGCACCTCGAGCGCGCGCCCGAAGCCGTCGGCGACGGCCATCTTCGCGACGAGCTCGGCGGGGATCGGCTCGCCGTCGACGCCCGCTGTGAGGGATGCCAGCACCCCGGCATCCCACGCCCACTCCTCGAGCAGCTGGCTGGGCGCTTCGACGAAATCCCACTCGGTGGCGACGCCCGTGAAGCGCGCGAAGCGCTGCGCGCCGCCGAGGATGTCGTGCACGAGGTGCCCGAACTCGTGGAAGAACGTCACGACCTCGTCGTGGGTCATGTGGCCGCGCGCGAAGTTGCACAGCAGCACGGCTTCGGGCAGCACGCGCCCGGAGATCCCGGGTGCCAGGCCGAAACAGGCGGCGTGGGTGTACTTGCCCTCGCGCGGGTGCAGATCGAGGTGGATGCGGCCGAGCCGCTCGGGCTTCCCACCCGAGGTGCGCACGACGTCGTAGGAATGCACGTCGGCGTGCCACGTGGCGACCTCGACCGGGACGTACTCGACATCGAGCAGGCGGCCGGTCGTCTCGAGCAGGCCCGGCAGCACGCGATCGAACGTGAAGTACGAGCGCACCAGCTGCGCGTCGACGTCGTGGCGCTCGCGGCGCAGTGCGCCCAGCAGGAAGAAGAGGTCGGCGATGTCGACCTCGGTCGCGGCCGGGTCATCGCGCTGCAGACGCTCGAGCAGAATCGGATACTCCGCGTCGGCGGCCGCGGCGGATGCCTCGTCGAGGCGCGCCAGGAAGTCTGCGATCGCCGCACCACCCTCTCGTGTGCCGCGGCCGATCATGCGGGTCTCGGTCTCGTAGTCGGCCCACGAGCCGTAGCCGAGCAGTGCCGCGCGCTCGGCGCGTACGGCCAGCAGCTCGGCGAGGACCGCGTCGTTCTCGGGCCACGCGAGGTCGTTGTACGCCGCGACGAGCGCGTGCCGCGTCGCGCGGTCGGTGGCGTATTCCCGCACCGGCATGAGGTCGGGATAGTCCGTCGTCAGCACCACGAGGCCGTCGTCGGCGGGCGGGTGCTCGTCGATGAAGTCCTGCGGAAGACCGGCCAGCGCCTCGGGCGCCACCCGGATCTCGCGCCGCCCCTCGCGGACGTTGCGCGAGAAGTCGAGGCTCAGCTCGGTGTCGCGCTCCGTGAGCATGCGCACACGTTCGCGGTCGGCATCGGTCAGGTCGACGCCGCCGCGACGAAAGTCGCGCAGCACCTGCTCGAGCAGGCGACGCTGGTCGTGATCGAGGTTCGCGGATGCCTCGGCGGTGTCGACCGCGAGCAACGCCTCGAACAGCTGACGATCCTGGAGGCGCCCGGCCCCGAGGGCCTCCAGGCGCTGCACCTGCTCTTCGGCGGCCGCGCGGATGCCGGCATCGGGGTGCGACTCGCTGACGAGGTAGACCTCATTCGTCGCGCGACGGATGGCGATGTCGGCGTCGTTCCAGAGGTCGAGGAGTGCGGCGGCATCACGGCTGCCGTCGTCGGCATCGACGATCCGTGCGTCGACGTCGGCGACGAGGGCGACCGCGGCGGCCGGGCGCTCGGTGACGAACGCCCGCCAGCCGTCGAGGTCGGTGGGGAAGGCCAGCGGCTCGGGTGCGGTCATGGGTCGAGCCTACGTCGCGGTGCCGCGCTGTGACGGTGTGCGGAGTTCGTCGGAGAAGCTCCGCACACCGGGGCCGTCAGCGCCCCACCGCCACCGTCAGCGGGCCGCTCACGGTCACTCCCGCGGCGTTGCGGAACTCGACCGTGTACACGCGCGATCCCTTCGCCTTGCCGGTGACCACGAGCGTCGCGCGCTGAGCGGCCGGCGATGCCGCCGTCAGTGTGCCCGACGAGACTTCGACGCCGCCCTCGAGGAACCGGTACGACGTGGCGTTCGTCCCCCACCAGAGGTCGGCGGTCACCGTGTACGAGCCGTCGCCGTCCCAGTTGTCGGCCGACAGCACGGGCTTTCCCGGCGACGCATCGGTCACCTTCACCGTGAGCGGCTGCGTCGCGGTCACGCCCTTCGAGTTGATCAGCTGCCCGGTGAAGGCATAGGTCCCGTTGGGCAGCCCCGAGATGTCGACGACGGCACGCTGGGCGCCGGGGGTGAGCATGGTCAGCGGCACGGTGGCCACGAGCTGCCCGCCGCGGTAGAGCTTGAACAGCGAGGCGTTCTGACCCCACCACATGTTCATCTGGATCTGGAACGTCCCGTCCTTCAGCCCTGTGTCCCATCCGTCGTTCGAGGTGAGCACGCCGACTCCCGGGCGGGCGGTCGCGCCGTCGTTCGAGGCGACCTCGGGAAGGGTGACGGATGCCGAGACGGCCGATCGCTCGCCTTCGCCGTTGGCTCCGTAGCCGCTGACCTCGTAGGCGTGAGTCGAGCCCAGCGCGAGGCCGCTGACGGTGCAGCGAGTCGTGGTGACCTCGCACACGGGGGCCGTGCCGCCCGCCTCGTACACGCGGTAGCCGGTGAATCCCGGACCGGTCGGCACCGAGGCATCCCACGACACCTCGATCGACGTGTCGCCCGTGCGGGCGGCGGTGACACCCTGGGGCGCCGCCGGCCGCGTCTTGTCGGCAACGGCGAGCCATGAGATCACCGGCTTCTCACTGCCGGCGCCCTCGTTCGTGACGACGTAGTCGACGGTGGCGGGCGCGGTCAGCGTGAAGGTCAGATCCGCGGAGAGGCGCGGGGTCGACCCCGACAGGGGGATGCTGCCCTTCGCGAGCTCGACACCCCCGACCGAGACGGTGTGGTACATCGTGCGGCTGAGGCCCCACCACTCGGTGAACCCGCCGGTCAGGGAGTACGTCCCGGCATCCAACGGCAGCCGATAGACCAGCCGCGTCGAGTCCTGGTACAGACCCGTGGAGTACTTGTCGGTGATGTCGGTCGCGCCCTTGACACGCATCGCGGCCGCGTCGTAGCCCCACTGATCCGGTGCGGTCGACACCTGATCGACTGTGTCGTTGCGGAGCGCGATGCTGCCCGCCACCGCCGTGTACTGCGGCGACGCCGCGCCGGAGGTGCCCGAGTCGATGTAGTACACGAGCGCCGCGGGCACCACCTCGTAGGCGGCGACGACCGCCTGGTCGGTGCCCGTGAGGCGACCCGTCAGCGTGAGCTTCGCGTACTCGGTGCGGACCTGGGCCGCCGACGCGGCATCCCATTCGACGCCCTTCTCGGCGCCGGCGACGACGACGGTGCTCGGCAGCGACGCGTCGACCGTGAGCGTGCCGAGCACGCCGAGGTCGCGCGGCAGGCTCTGCACGTAGACGAGGGCGAGGCGGGCGTTGTATCCGCTCGTGCCCGTGGTGCCGAACTCGAGGTCCACGACGCCGTCGGCATCGAGCGTCACGGTCTGGGCGACGGCGGTCGCCGCCCCCGTCGAGGTGACGCTCTTCGTGGCCGACACGCCCGCAGCGGTGACCTTCGTGTAGATGTTGGTGCTGAGCCCTGCGCGCGGCGCCTGCACGCCGACGACGTTGTACGAACCGGCCGGCAGGGTGAGGTGGTAGGTCACCGGCTTGCCGAAGTCGGCCCCGACGTACGACGACCCCCAGTCCTGCGGCGAGCCCGCCGCGAGCACGGTTGCGGCGGTGGAATAGCCCCAGGTCTTTCCGGCCGCAAGGCCGTCCCACTTCTGATCGACGATTTCATTGCGAAGCGCCGGAGTGGATGCCGTGACCGCCGCATAGGCGGAGCCGGCCGGCGCCGAGGTCGCGCCCGAGTCGATGAAGTAGGCGAGGTCGGCCGGTGTCACGAGCACCGTCGCGGTGAAGCGCTGGTACACGCCCGCCGACAGCTTCTCGGTCGAACGCCCGGTCGCGACGAAGGTCGCCAGTTCCGGGGTCGTCTTCACCGCCGAGGCAGCGGCGAGGCTCCAGGTGACGTTCACCGACGAGCCGCCGAGGTCGAGCTTCGCCGGCAGCTTTCGCCCTGCGGAGCTGACCGAGACGACTCCCAGGTCGGTCACATCGGCGCTGACATCCTTTGGCGTCAGCGCGTCGGCCGCTGCCGTGAGGCGCTGCACGATCGCCGCGGCGCCCTCGACGTCGAGCCCGAACGCGACCGGATCGGCGACGGCCGCGCGGGCATCAGCGCGCACCGCCGCGAACCCGGCCCAGGTCTCGGGGGTGTAGTCGGCCTCCGCCCGGTCGGCGACAGCCGCGACCGTGGCGGCGAGCGCTGCCGTGTCGACGCGCGCCGAGTCGGCCGTGGCCGTGACGACGCCGACCGCGTCGACGTTGATCGAAGCGTCGTTCGCTGTGCGGATCACGACCGTGTGCGCACCGTTCGACAGGCCGCGCAGCAGGAAGGTGGTGCGCTGGCTCCCGGCGGCGAACGTGGGAGCCGCAGCGACCACCGGCACGCCATCGACCAGCACGTCGAGCGTCGTGGTGCCCGCGTTCGTGCCGATGATGTCGAGGCCCGTGCCGGTGAAGGCATACGTCATCGACGCGCCCTTCGCCGTGCTCTTCGACGCGCTGCGCTGCCACTCGAACATGCCCTGCCCGTTGACGTGGCTCCATTTCGCGTCGAAGGCGAGCACCGGCACCGAGCGGTCTGCCCAGCTCGTCTGATGCATCCCGTCGATGATCGACGTGTAGTACGGCGTGTAGCCGGGCACCGTCGTCACGGTGAGGTTGTCGAACTGCACGAACGAGAAGCTCGATCCGAGCTGGATCCGTCCCGCCGCCTGGGGTGCGGGATCGGTGTAGGTCGCGACCTGCACACCGTTGATGGATGCCGAGTACACGGCCCCCGCGACGGTCACCTCGACGCGGTTCCAGACGCCGGCGCCGGTGCGGAAGGCGGCCGCGGGGGTCGCTGCGGCGCTGCCCGTCGCGAGGGTCGCGCCGAAGCGCTGGAACGTCCAGGCACCCGCCGGGTCGATCCTCAGCTCGGCCGCCGAGACGCTCTGGCCGTTCGCCGTGCCGCCCTGTTCGCGCGCGCCGATCGTGGCGTACTGCGATCCGCCCGCTTCGAACAGCACGTCGGCCCCCACGGTGTAGTTCGCCCAGCGGGCGTCGCCGATCGTCGTCTTGGGGTCGCCGGCATTCCACGCGCCGCCCGCCATGTTCGGGCCGACCTGCTGACGCAGCACGCGGTCGTGCGCGGCATCGGAGGTCGCGACCGACTCGAAGGCTCCGTTGGTGTCGTTGGTGTAGCGCGGCGTGACCCCGAGATCCTCGCTCTGGATGCTCGGCGTTCCGGTCGGACGTGCCTGCGCGCCTCGTGCCGCGAGGAAGCTCTCGCCGGTCTGCACCAGCTGACCGGTCGCCGGGTCGTAGCCGGCGATCGCGGGCTGCTCCGCGTAGTCGAAGTCGTCGGCGTAGAGCGTGGCATCGGTCGTCACGCCGTTTCGCTGGCCCGAGGCATCCGTGTCGAGCACGTCACGCCCGCCGTCGGCGGCGGTGTACTCCGGCGAGGTGGGCAGCGAGCTGCCGAAGCCGTCGCGCGCGGTCAGCGTGCCGCCCGCGCCGGCGACGGCGTGGTCGAGCGTCGTGAACGTCAGCGCCGACCACGGCTTCACGGTGAACGTGTACGAACCATCGGCGGCGGGGCTCAGTTCGCCGACCGGCCGCAGGTAGTTCGCGTCGTAGGCCTGTCCGCTGTCGGCGGCGCGGGTCTCCCACAGCTCGGCGGTGCGGTCGGTGCCGAGGTTCAGTGCGGAGGCGGCAACGCGGTAGGTCTTCGTGAACTTCGAGTCGTTCACGATGACGGTCGAGAAGTCCGAGGCGTCGGGGGCGGCGAGCGTGGTGTACGACGCTCCGCCGGCGCGCGCGCCGCTGGGCGGGTTGCCGGTGCCGAGTTCGCTCTTGGATGCCTGTGGGATCGCCCGCCAGATGCCGGCGGTGTTGTCGGCGTTCTCCCACCCGAGCGTCGCGAACTGCGTGAACTGCTCGAGCACCGCGAGCCCGCCGTCGTAGGCGATCCAGCCCGACCAGGGCTCGCGGGCGTTTACGAGCTCTTTCGACGAGTACTGGAAACCGTCATAGAACGAGCCGATCGCCGGCTGGAAGATGTTCATGGTGCGCCGCGAGGCCGCGAAGCCCGTCGTGACCCAGTTGGCCATCTCGAGGGCGCTGCCGGTGCCGCCGAGCTGCGTGCCGATGCCGCCCTGCTCGTCGCTCGCGTTGTTGTTCGGACGATCGGCCGAGCTCGAGAAGGTCGACTGACCCTCCGAGTTCCAGACCTCCTTGTCGAGCTGCTCGGCGATCTTCTTCATGTTGCCGGCGCTGTCGTCGGCGCTGGAGTAGTGGAAGCCGACGACGTCGACGGCGTCTCGGAGCGTGGCATCCGATGCCGACGTCATGGCGTTGCCGAACGACACCGGCGGGGTGCCGACGGTGTCGGCCGCGATGGTCGCGATCGACCGGTAGCGGGTCTTCTCCTCGTCGGAGGCGAACCCGTTGTTCGGGTCGGACGCCGTCGCACCCTCATAGCCCTTGTCGTCCGCGCGCAGCCACGACGAGAACGTCTTGTAGAGCGGGATGTTCGGCGAACTGGTCTCGTTGGTGTCGGGGTTGATCGAGTCGACCATGACGCCGAGCTCGCGATAGGCCGCCAGCACCGTGTTCTTGAACCAGATGTACTGATCGGCGTCGCTCGTGACCCAGGCCGGACGGTTCCAGCGCAGCAGGCTCACGTGCAGATCGCCGTGCGCGACGAGCTTCGCGTCGGCGGCGAGCTGAAAACCGGGCTCGCGCAGGATGTTCGGGTATTCGTCGCGTGAGCGCATACTCGCGGCGTTGGGGCCGGTCGACGTGTTGCGGTCGTTGCCCATCTCGATCTTGACCGTGTTCATGATCGGGTGATCGCCGCCGAACAGCGTCTCGATCAGCTCCCAGTACTTCTCGGGATGCTGGGCCTTGTAGTCGAGCAGCAGCGCGCTCGTCGAGTTCGCAGAGAGCACCCCGAACCCCTTGAAAGTCAGTCCGTTGCGGTTCTGCGCGGCCGCGGCGACGTCCGCGCCGGTGAGCGTCACCGTCACGGTGTCGGTGGGTGCGGCGGCGGCCGGCAGGGCGACGAAGGCGGTTCCGACGACCGCGGCGGCGGCCGTCAGAGCGAGTCCCACTCGCAGTCGACGTGTGAGGGGACCCACGTGCGGGCGCTGCATCGTTGCCTTCGACATCTGCACTTCTCCGTTCAGAGGCGTTGCGAGAGCACGGCTTCGTGTCCTCGCGCCAGATCCTGCCCGTGCGCGTCTCGCGCGGGAAGAGAAGTGTTCAGATTCGTTCATGGTTGATCACATTCCGAACCTTCTGTACGCTGTCGCACACCATGGAACCCGGAGAAGGACGCGCGTTCGGTCTCTCTCGGCGCGAGCACATCCTCGACGAGTTGCGTCGCAGCGGATCGGTGCGCGTCGCCGAGCTCGCGCAGCAGCTCGGTGTCTCGGAGCTCACCGTGCGCCGCGACATCGGGCAGCTCGCCGATCAGGGCCTCCTCACCCGCGTGCACGGCGGCGCCACCCTGCGCAGTCGCCTCGATCGCTCCGTGCCGGCGGCCGCCGTCGCCGCACCGGTGCGCTTCCGCGTAGGGATGGTCGTGCCGTCGCTGAGCTACTACTGGCCGCACGTGATCGTCGGCGCCCGCGCGGCGGCCACCGAGGCGGGCGTCCAGTTGATCCTGCGGGGCGCGAGCTATGCAGTCGACGATCAGCGTCGGCAGATCGCCTCGCTCGTCGAATCGGGCACCCTGCACGGCCTTCTCGTCGTGCCCGAGACGCTCGGCGCCGACGGTCGCGCGATGCTGCACTGGCTCGAATCGCTGCCGATCCCGGTCGTCTTGATCGAACGGCGGGTGCCCTCGACACTCGCCCTCACGACGCTCGAAGAGGTCACGACCGACCACGTCTTCGGTGGGGCGCTTGCCGCCGACCATCTCGCCGCCCTCGGACACCGGCGCATCGGCATCCTCACCTCCGCGGGTTCGCCGACGTCATCGCAGCTGCGCCGGGGGTGGCAGCGCGCGGTCGCAGAGCTCGGCATGGAATGCCCCGTCGACGTGGATGCCACTCTGGATTCCCTGGACAGCGCCGCGCGCGAGGCGGTGATCGCCGACGTGCTTCGCCGCTGCCGCGAGACGGCGACGACGGCGCTGCTGATCCACAACGACCCGCAAGCGGTGCTCGTGCAGCAGTACGCCCGCGACCACGGCTGGGCGATCCCCGACGATCTCGCCGTCATCGCCTACGACGACGAGGTCGCGCAGAGCGCCGAGCCGCCCATCACCGCGCTGCGCCCGCCCAAGCAGCACATCGGCCGGCTCGCGGTCGAAACCATCGTGGGGCGTCTGGTCGACGGGCCCGAACGACCCGTGCAGCGCACCTCGGTGCTGCCCGTGCTGCATCCGCGAGAGTCCACCGCGGTTCGGCTGCCCGTCGCGTAGGCGGCGACCCGTTCCGTCGTCGTCCGCTCGGGGCCGCCCTCGACGGACCCGTCAGCGCCTGCCGAGGACGACGTCGGCGATCGTCGGCTTGAAGTGCCGCGCGACATACGTGACCGCCTCGTCGACGCCGAACGCGCGCGTCGAGTTGCCGACGCGCACCCACAGGTCCTTCGTGGTCCCCTGCGTGAGGAACACGGGCTCGGGGGACCGCGGACAGCGCACCGCGCAGACGGCGTGGCCCGAGATCTCGGCGAAGCGGATTCTCGGCAGCGCGGCGGCGTTCTTCCCGAGCGCGGAGGTCAGCATGTCGCGCAGCCACAGCTCGAAGCGGTCGGCATCCGGAGTGCGCAGCGTCGCGTAGTCGCGGTCGAGCCCCGTCGGCGCTCCGGCGTCGTCGACACCGATCACGAGCGTGCCGCCCGCGCTGTTGAGGAACGCGGCGACGGTCTTCGCGACGGTGAGCTCCATGCGCGCGTCCTTCTTCTCTTCGCGCACGTTCCAGCGAGCCGTCTCCTTGAACTCGACCCGATCGCTCTCCCCCGCCGCGAGGAGCGCGGGCACATCGATCGTCGGCTCGCGCCGCACGACCGCATAGGCCGCGGCCACCAGCGCAGAGAGACCGAGGCTGCTCCCGATCGCGATCAGTATCGTCGTCGGCATCCACAGGCGCTGTCCGAAGGTGAACCAGCCGGCGATGAAGAGCCCGACGCTCAGACCGATCACCGACACGTTCGTCATGATCGCCAACGGCAGCGACAGCCGTGCACCGAAGAGCTTCCGCAGAACCAGCGCGATCACGAACGCGGCGAGCAGGGCGATCGGCAGAGCGACCGCGAACTCGACGAGATCAGAGCTGCGCGGCATCAGCGCAGGGCGCCCACGCTCGCCAGGGCCTGGCGCACGAGGGTCGAGCGCCCACCCTCCATCTCTTCGGCGAGGGCGTCGGAGGACGCCTCCTCGGGCGACATCCAGGTCACCTCGAGGGCATCCTGCCGCGGCTCGCACGTGCCGGTCACGGGCACGACGAACGCGAGCGACACCGCGTGCTGCCGGTCGTCGTGGAAGGCGCTGAGGCCCGGCATCGGGAAGTACTCGGCCACGGTGAACGGCACCGGCTGCGGCGGCAGCAGCGGGAAGGCCATCGGCCCGAGGTCGTTCTCGAGGTGGCGGAACAGCGCATCGCGCACGGTCTCGCCGTAGCGGACCCGCCCCGACACGATCGACCGGGTGATCTCGCCGAGCGGCGTCGCGCGCAGCAGCACGCCGACCTGGGTCACCTGGCCCATGCCGTCGGTGCGCACCGGGATCGCCTCGACGTAGAGGATCGGCAGCCGGCGGCGCGCCTCGGCCAGTTCGACGTCGGTCAGCCAGCCGGGGTTGCCGGCGTTCCCGGGCGCGGGCGAGCCGAACGATCCATCGCCGAGCGGATGCCCCGGTCGCCCCGCGCCTCGCGTGGCGCCGATGCCGCCGAGCGGATCGCGGGGGGTGCCATCGTCGTCGCGCTCGTTCGGGTCGGGGTCGGGGGTGCGCACGGCCATGCCTCATGTATACCCCGTCTGCGCGTCGCCGACGCCCCGTCGCTCCGCACAGCGTCGGTGCCGGGTGTGAGGATGTTGTCATGACCGACGCCGAGCCCTTCGACCCCGAGACGCCTGACGCGGGGGTTCCGCCGCTCGAGGTTCCGACTGTCGAGGTTCCGGGTCTCGAGGTTCCCCCGCTCGACGACGCGGCCGTGCTGTGGTCGGTGCCGCCCGCCGAGCGCGCCGGACGCCCCGTGCTGGTGCTGCTGCACGGATACGGATCGCACGAGGGCGACCTCTTCGGGCTGGTGCCGTACCTGCCGCCCGAGTTCGTGATCGCCGCCGTGCGCGCGCCGCTGAGCCCGCCGTTCCCGACACCGGGGTGGTCGTGGTTCCCGATCGAGGGGCTGCACGCGCAGGACGGCGGCGCGGCGACGGCCGCCGCGCGGCGGTTCCTCGCGTGGCTCGACGAGGCGGTGGATGCCTCGGCATCCGTCGGCCTGCTCGGCTTCTCGCAGGGCGGCGTCATCGCCCTGCAGTCGCTGCGCCTGCGACCGGAGCGATTCTCGTTCGTGGTCAATCTGGCGGGATTCGTCGCGGACGGCGACCTGCCCACCGATGCCGCGCTCGCGGAGCGGCGCCCGCCCGTGTTCTGGGGCCGCGGCTCGCGCGACGAGGTGATCCCGGCAGCACGCGTCACGCACACGGTCGAGTGGCTGCCGCGGTTCGTCGACCTCAGCGGCCGCGTGTACGCCGGGCTGACGCACAGCGTCTCGCAGGACGAGCTCGACGACGTGCGCGCGTTCCTCGAGAAGCGGCTGGCCGACAGCCCCGCCTGACGCGCGGGGCCGGCTGGCGCGCGCGGCGCGCGGGCGCGCGGGGCCGGCAGG
>JASCPF010000054.1 GCA_029959325.1 Microbacteriaceae bacterium PS02068 | reverse complement strand
CCTCAAGACGGTCGCGCGCGACCGCGCGCTCGTGCCCGCGCTGCGCGCGCTCTCGGAGTGACGCGTGCGCCGAGGCCGCGGCGGCGTGCGCCTCGTCGGCCTGCCGCCGGGCCGTGGCCGCCTGTTCCACGCGGTAGTCGGCGCGCTGCTGCGCTGCGACGAGCGCATCGCGGCGGATCGAGATCTCCGACGTCGGAGCCGTGCCCGCCGCGTCGACGTCGCGGGCAGCCTCGGACTCGTGCGTTTCTCGCGCGTCGCCCGTCTCGCCGCCGAGACCACGTTCGTCGACCAGTCGCTCGGCGAGCGTCAGCAGTGTGCGTGCATGCTCCGACACGGTCCCGTGCTGTCGCTGGGCCTCACGGCGGCGCTGCTCGAGATCATCGCGGTATTGCTCGAAACGGCGCGTGCCGAACAGGGTGCGCAGCAGGGTCTGGCGCTCGTCGCCGGGTGCGAGCAGGAACCGCGAGAACTTGTTCTGCGCCAGCAGGATCACCTGCTGGAACTGCTGCGCATTCAGCCCGAGCAGTTCGCCGAGCGCGATGCCGACCTCGCGAGGCTTCGCCGCACGACCGACCCACACGTCTCCGACGAGCTCCTCCAGCTCGGCGCGCGCGGGTTCGGTCGTGAGTCCGCCGCCGCGCTTGGCGGGGCGGTCGTAGTCGGGTGCGCGGGTCACGCGCCAGCGCGCGTCGCCGATCGTGAACTCCAGGCGCACCTCGGTCGGGTCGGTGAGGAAGCTGTGGTCGCTGCGCAGCCGCTTGTCGCCGCCCTCGTAGCGGGGAACCGTGCCGTACAGCGCGAAGCAGACGCCGTCGAGGATGCTCGATTTGCCCGTTCCGGTGCGCCCCGAGATCAGGAAGACGCCGTCGTCGCCGAAGGCGTCGAAGTCGACGCGCTGTGTCTCGCGAAAGGGCCCGAACCCCGTGAGCTCGAGGGCGTGCAGCCTCACGCGAGCGCCTCGGCGCGCACGCGCTCGTCGAGCACGTCACGCAGCAGCTCGCTCTCGCGCTCGCTCGCGCCCTCACCCGCACGCACGTGCACGAGGAATGCCTCGACGAGCTCGGCATCGCTGCGGGCGGCGCGCACCCGCTGCACGTAGGTGCGGGCGTCGTTGTCGCGCGTGACGGCGGGCGCATGCACGACCTTCGCGCAGAACGGGAAGCGCGCCTGAAGCCGGCGCAGCGGATCGGCCTGCGGCAGCGTGTCGGTGTATTCCGCGCAGACCCACGCGTCTTCCGCCCCCGCGTAGTCGTCGGCGGCGAGCAGGTCTTCGAGCGACGCCCGCAGCGTCACGACCCGGCGCGGCACCGGCAGGTCGAGCCACTGCGCACCGGCGAAGCCCGAGGCATCCAGCTCGACGAGCCACGACCCGCGCGGCTTGTCGCCCTCACCGAAGCTGTAGTGCAGCGGTGCCCCGGCATAGCGGATGTGCGGCGCCAGCTGCTGCCGACCGTGGATGTGCCCCAACGCGACGTAGTCGACGCCGTCGAACACCGACAGCGGCACGACATCGAGCCCGCCCTGCTGGATGTCGCGCTCGAGGTGCGGCGTCGGCGCGACGCCCGCGGCGAAGCAGTGCGCGATCGCGACCGAGCGGCCGGCGTCGCCCGCCGTCGAGCGCGCCGCGAGGTCGTCTCGCACGAGACCCATCGCGTGCCCGAGCGCGGCCTCTTGCGAGCGCACACCCGGCCAGACGTGCCGCAGCAGCGCCGGCTCGAGGAACGGGATGCCGTAGACGTGCACCGGCCCGTCGGCGTCGCGCACCGTCACCGGCGTGCCGACTGCCGCCGGATCGGTGAGCACGTGGATGCCGTCGCGCAGCAGCCCCGCCTGGAACCCGAGCCGTGCCGCCGAGTCGTGGTTGCCGCTGGTGACGATGACCTGCGCACCGGTTCCCGCGAGTGCGCGCAGCGTGTCGGAGAGCAGTCCGTAGCACGCCGCCGCGGGGGTCGCCGAGTCGAAGATGTCGCCCGCGACGATCACGACGTCGACGTCGTTCTCGCGCACCTGGGCTGTCAGCGCCTCGAGCACGCCGCGCAGCGCCTCGAGCGTGGAGTGACCGTGGAAGGTCCGCCCGATGTGCCAATCAGAGGTGTGCAGGATGCGCATGATCCCACGGTAGGTCGGGGGTACGACATCGCCGCTGAGGCGTGCCGTGGCGAGCTATCGCGGGGTGCAGCGGGCTGCGGCGGCTCTCGCCGGACCGATCCTCAGCCGAACATCACGATGCGACGCGCGCGGCCTTCTTGTCAGCTTGGAAGGCTCGCAGTGCCTCGTACCGGTCGGCCGAGCGCTCGCGCGCCTTCTCGGCCTCTTCCTCGCGGTTCTTCGGCGGCACCGTCGCGACAAGATCCTCGAGCAGGTGCGCCGTGGCATGCGCGATCTCGGCGACGGCGCGGTCGAACGCCTCCTGATTGGCCCTCGATGGCTTCGTCGTGCCCGCGATCTTGCGCACGTACTGCAGCGCGGCAGCGTGCACCTCGTCGTTCGTCGCGGCGGGCTCGAAGTTGTGGAGCGTGTGGATGTTCCGGCACATGCCGCCCACGGTACGCGCCGGTTCGCCGCTCGACCAGGGTCCTCGGCAGCCGTTCGAGGAGCATCGCAACCGCCGCTAGCCTCGAAGGATGGCGCACGACGAGCATCCCCTCGACGAGGTAGCGGGGGCAGTAGAGAAGGTAGCGAAGGCAGCAGACAAGGCAGCGGAGGCCGCAAAGGTCGTGGATGCCATGGTCGATGACGCCACCCAGGCGATCGACGACGCGGTCGACGAGCTCACCGGCGTGCCGACCGACGACGGCCACATCGAGCACTTCACCCATGACGGCGCGACGCTCATCGCGGAGCGGCGCGGCGACGAGGCATCCCCCCGCACCGTCGTGCTGGTGCACGGCATCGGCATGGGGCGGAAGGTCTTCGCCGATCTCGTCCGTCACCTCGAAGACGACGCCCTCGTCGTCTTCCTCGACCTGCCCGGCTACGGTGAGGCGCCCGAGCCGCCCCGCACTCCGACGATGGAGCGGCTCGGAGATCTCGTCGCCGCCTATCTGCGCCACCTGGGCCGCGGGCCGGTGATCTTGCTCGGGCACTCGATGGGCACGCAGGTCGTCACCGAGACGACCGTGCGCCATCCCGACACGGTGGCCCGGCTCGTGCTCGTCGCGCCGACGGTCGACGGCGACCATCGTCAGGCGCTGCGCCAGCTCGTTCGACTCGGGCGCGACCTGCTCGGCGAGAGCACGCGCGTGCTGCTGCTCGGCACTCGCGAGTACCTGCGAGCCGGTCCGAACCTGCGCCGCAAGATGCGGGCGATGCTCGTACACCGTCCCGAGCATTCCTACCCGCGGGTTGCGGTGCCCGCACTGGTCATCCGCGGCGAGCTCGACGTCGTCGTGCCGCAGCCGTGGACCGACGAGGTCGTCGCCGCATTGCCGGATGCCACGGCGTTCGTCGTCGAAGGGCACCACCACGAGACACTCATCCGCGACGCCGGGCCCGCCGCGCGCGAGCTGCGCCGCTGGCTGCGCGAGACCGACGCGAGGTGAAACGGGCTGAGGCGGGCTGACGCGTCAGCGACCCGCGATCTGCGCGACGACGTCGGCGAACGCGTCCTCGTCGAGTGCGATCCCCACGTCGCTCAGCCTGCTCTGCAGCGCCTTCGCGACGACCGCGTCGTCGTGACCTGCCAGGTCGGCGTGCATCTGCGCGATGAGTCCGTCGAGGCGCTCCTCATCGGACGTCGCGTTCTGCGCGAGCGCCGGCTCGTCCTGGGTGTCGTCGGTCATGACGTCTGCTCCTCGTCGTCATCCCGGTCGTCGTCGGTCGCGAGGTCGGGGTCGAGGCCCTGCGTGACCTCGGCGCTCTCGATGTCCTCCGCGGCTTCGGCGGCGTGTCCCGTCGGCGTGTCCGAAGGCATCCCCGCCTCGGCCACCTCGGCATCCGACCGCTCGCGCGTCTCGCCATCGACAGAGGCTGCGCTCTCCCACCCGCCGGCAGGATCGGCGTTCACGACGCCCTCGGGGAGATCAGACGGCACATTCTGCGACATGGCGCACCTTTCGCTCGGTGCCGCCAGTGTCGCCCGCGGTGCCACCGGGTGGGCAGGGGCTTGACGCGCCGGATGCCGCGGGGTAGCCCCCGAACGGCGCCTCGCCGGTTACTCAGCTCGCCCGGCGGGGAGCGAGCAGGTCGGCGTGGTCAGGATGCGCATCGAACCAGTCGGCCACGTACCAGCACACGGGGCTCACGACGCGGTCGCCCCGCTCGTCGAGGTCGGCGACAGCGCGCGCGACGATCTCGCCGGCATAGCCGTGACCACGGAAGGTCGGAATCGTGTACGCGCGGGTGAGGGCGACCGTGCGTCCGTCGTCGCGGTAGTCGAGCACGCTGACGAGATCGTCGCCCTTGTGGAGCGTGTACCGCGAGGCATCCGTCTCATTCGTGAACCTGAAGGAGCTCATGCCTCCACGCTACGCCCGCGCGGCCGGGAGGGAGCTGAGCCACGCATCCACCTCGCGCTGCCCCCGCAGGCGGATGACCGGATCGCCGGCTGCGATGCGGGCCTCCATCCGCGCCGTGAGAGCGGGGTGACTCGTCCACGCCCAGCGGACGATATTGCGCTCCGGCGACCGGCTCAGCAGATTGCGCAGGTCCTCTCGGTTGCCGTGCCACAGCTCTTCACGGGTGATTCCACGCCGGACGGTGCGTGCGATCGCCCGGCGGATGATCATCCGGCGCGGGTGGTCGAGCCAGACCCAGGCATCCGCTCCCCCGGCCGTTCTGGGATCGAGCAGGCCGTCCAGTTTGTTCGTCCAGTTGCCGTCGGCCACCCATCCGCCCGGGTGCGCCGCGACGAAGTCGTGCACCATCCGGCGCGCCTCGTCGACGTCGCGGTGGATCCAGTGCGCATCCCAGAACACCGCGTCGAGATCGAGACGGGCGAGCCCCAGGCGCGCGGAGAGCTGCTGCGCGAGGCGCGACTTGCCCGACCCCGAGGTGCCGACGACGCGGATGTGCCGCAGCGCGATCGGAGGCACACGAGGCATCCATCGATTCTGTCGCCCGGTCGATCGATTGTGCAATCTGTCACATTGCGTCATCTCCGGCGGCCTCAGACCGGGCGGTTTGACACAAACGGGCTTTCTTCGTCATAATCGGGCACATGACTGACAACGCACACGCTCTGTCCGCCCGGGAGGCGAACGGACCTGCCGGCATCATGATGCCGCGCGTTGCCATGTGCTGTCGAATGTGTCGCTGACGGTCAACCCCGCCGGGTCAGCCCTCCGCATCTGAGTTCAGATTCTCTGGACACGGAGCCGCAGACCCCCGAGTCACCGGACCATTCCGCCCACAATGCGGATCACGGATGCCTCGCACACCGACTCCTCCCGCACGCCCCGTGCCGGAGTCGCTCTCGCAGCACACGCTCGAACCCCACAGGGCCATCGCCCGGGTTCCGCCCCGAAGGACTCTTCTCATGTCGACCACCGCCCTCCTCGACCAGCCCGTCACCCGCATCGCCCCGCAGCGTCACCTGCACGCTGTGGATGATCGGCCCGTGGCATCCGTGCCCGCGGCTCCCGCGGCATCCGTCTCCGCGGCTCCCGCTGCTCCCGCCGCGAGCATTCCGGTCGGCACCGCTCCGCGCGGCTTCGCGCTGTACGTCGGCATCGATGAGGCGAAGGCCGTGGCCGACGGGGTGTCGCTCTCGGCACTCGTGACCGCGCTGCGCCAGACGCTCGCCGAGCTCGCCCCGCATGCCGAGAGCTACGCGACCGTCGCCCTCGCCCCGGCCCACTCGGGCGGACGCGACGTCGACGTCGTGCGTCTCGCTCTGCACGAGCCGAGCGCCATCGCCCGCACGAAGACCGAAGAGCCGAGCGACGACCACGTTCCCGGCGGGGTCACCATCGACATCTCGCGCCGCCGAGTGCACATCGACGGGGAGCCCTCCGCGCTCACCTTCAAGGAGTTCGAGCTGCTGCAGTACCTCGTGCTGCGCGAGGGCCGCACGATCGAGCGCACCGAGCTCGTGTCGTCGCTGTGGAGCCACACCGACGACGAAGAGGCCCCCGGCGAGCGCACGATCGACGTGCACGTGCGACGCCTGCGCGCCAAGCTCGGCCGCTACGAAGACATCGTGCGCACCGTGCGCGGAGTCGGCTACCGGTTCGACCGCCACGCCGACGTCGTGATCCGCTTCGGCCACGGCACGCCTTCGCCCGACCGCTTCTGAGGGCGCGCGGCGGCGCGCCCGCGCGGCTGGCCCGCACTCGTACGAAGTCGGCGCAACACGCGGCATCCCTCGCGCCGAACCCACGTGATGCGCCCACTTCTTTGCCCTGGCACCCGCGCGCACACCAGGCCCACAAGAAGTTGGCGCAACACGCGGCATCCCGCGCGCCGAACCCACGTGATGCGCCCACTTCTTTGCCCTGGCACCCGCGCGCACGCCTGGCCCACAAGAAGTCGGCGCGACACGCGGCATCCCCCGATACCCGCGTGACGCGCCCCACTTTGTCGCTGCAGCACCACACACACCTCGCCACGCGCGGCGCGCCCGCAAGAAGTTGGCGCAACATGCGGCATCCCCAGGGTCATACCCGCGTAACGCGCCCACTTCGTCACTCGCACCCCGCCGCACCCGCAAGAAGTGGCGCAACACGCGGAATCCCTCGCGCAGTTCCCGCGGTTTGCGCACACTTCGTGGCTGCAGAACTTCGTGCGCGCCACGCGCGCGAGAAGGTCGGCGCAACACGCGGCATCCATCGCGCCGTGACCACATGATGCGCCGAGGATTTCGCGCGCGGTCCCGTGCGCTGGTGTCGGAGGTGGTGACGTACAGTGACCGCATGACGATCGGGGTGGGGATGCCTGCGGGGATGCCACGTGCGCCCATGCCCGCCCGCGAGCCGAACCGCGGCCCGCGCCCGACGCGCGACCCGCGACCTGCACCCGGGCGCCCGATCGAGACCGAGTACCGACCGCGCGCGCCGATCGACGCGCACCGCGCGATCATGGCGCAGAAGCGCGGCGCACACGATCCCACGCAGACCGCCGTCGACGGGGTGATCTGGCGGGTCAGCCGCACACCGCAGGGGGTCGCGACCCTGGCGATCCGCGTCGAGCGCTCGCGCATCCGCGCGGCGGCGTGGGGCCCGGGTGCGGAATGGGCGCTCGATCAGCTGCCCCGCCTGTGCGGCGCCGACGACGACCCGGCGGGCTTCGACCCGCGCCACCACGCGCTGATCGCCGACGTGCACCGCCGCCACCCGCACGTGCGGCTGGGTCGCACCGACCTCGTGTTCGATGCGCTCGCGAGCGCGATCTTCGAGCAGAAGGTCACGGGCCTGCAGGCCTTCGGCGCGTGGCGGATGATCCTCACGTGGTGCGGCGAGCGCGCACCCGGCCCCACCCCGCGACCGATGTTCGCGCCGCCGGCCGACTGGCACCTCGTGCCGAGCTGGACGTGGCATCGCGCGGGTCTCGAACCCCCGCAGTCGCGCACGATCGTGGCGGCCGCGCGGCGACGAGCATCGATCGAGCGGGCCGCGTCCGAGGCATCCGCCGGCGACGCCCGCGACGCCGTGTTCACGAGCCTTCCGGGTGTCGGCGTCTGGACGAGCGCCGAAGCGCGCATCCGCGCCTTCGGCGACCCCGACGCCGTCAGCGTCGGCGACTACCACCTCGCCCATCAGGTCGGCTATGCCCTCACGGGCCACCGCGTCGACGACGACGGCATGCTCGAGCTGCTCGAGCCCTGGCGCGGGCACCGCCAGCGAGTGATCCGCCTGATCGGCCTGAGCGGCTCGTTCGAGCCGCGACGCGGCCCGCGACTCGCCCCCGAGGATCACCGCGCGCGCTGACCCCCTTGCACGGCACGCACGCCAGGTCGACACTGTGCCCATGGCACTCTCACTCAACCCGTACATCAACCTGCGCGGCACGGCCCGCGAGGCGCTCGAGTTCTACCAGGCCGTGCTCGGCGGCTCGCTCGACATCACGGAGTTCTCGGCGTTCCCCGATATGGGCATCCCCGACGAAGACCAGCATCTCGTCATGCACGGTCAGCTCGAGACCGACGACGGGTTCACTCTGATGGTCTCCGATGTGCCGAGCACCATGCCTTATGAGCCGCCGGCCGGCTTCTCGGTGTCGATCAGCGGCGAGGATGCCACGAAGCTCGAGGGTTTCTGGAACGGGCTCAGCGAAGGTGGCACCGTCGTCATGCCCTATGAGGCTCCCCCGTGGGGTGGGCGGTTCGGCATGCTGAGGGACACGTTCGGCGTCGACTGGATGGTCTCGCTGAACGCGCGCTGAGCCCGGCCCTCTACGCTGAGGGCATGACGACTCCCGATTCCGAGAAGACCGGCTGGCCGCGCGGGCGCTGGGGCTGGCTGTTCGGCACGGCCCTGCTGCTGGCGCTCGGCATCGTGTTCGGGCTGATCCTCGGCAGTGCCTTCTTCGGCGTCTTCGTGGCGGCGATCATCTCGATCGGGTGGCTCATCGCCTATGAGTCGTGGCGCGGGCGCAACCCGCGCCTGGACGACCCCTGGGACGACGGCGCGCAACTCTAGGACGGCGCGCAGCGCGAGGCCGAACCGCACCTACCCCCGCGCGGCAGCTCTACGCCGGGGCATCCTCGTCTTCCTCGGGCTCGAAGTGCGACGCCTCATCCGTGTGGCCGGCCGCCACGCCGTCGGGGTCGGGCGGGATCGTCCCGTCCTGGCCGAGTCCTCCGGGCTCTGTCGTGACCTCGGTGTCATCAGAGGTGGGCTCGTCGCCGGTCTGGTCGCTCATGTCGTCATCCGCTCCGACGGCCGGGCGACCGCCTCTGGCACGACGGTAGGCGCGGAGCCCTGCAGACCACAGGCAGTTGACGCGCCCCGCCCCGCCCGGTATCGTCGCAAGGCTGTGCCGATCGGCATGGCATCCACCGAAGGAGTACGACGATGGCGCTCTTGCGCGATCTGACGAAGCCGGTGCTGGGCAACCTCCAGCCCCGCTACGAGTCGTACCCTCCGGCGCGAGCCGTCTGACGCCATCACCGTCACACGCCCCGCACCGAAAGGTCCGGGGCGTTTTCCGTGTGCCCTCTCCACGCGGTGACCTCCCGGGCCACCATCACAAGGAAAGGAATCATGGAGAAGCTCACGAACAGGCTGCTCAACTGGGCCAGCGTGCTCGACGAGAAGACCGTCGAGCAGGCCCGCGTCTCGTCGCGCATGCCGTTCATCTACCCGCACCTGGCTCTCATGCCCGATGCGCACCTCGGCAAGGGGGCGACCGTCGGATCGGTCATCCCGACGCTCGGGGCCATCATGCCGGCGGCCGTCGGCGTCGACATCGGGTGCGGCATGATCGCCGTGCGCACGCAGTTCACGCGGGCGCAGCTCGAGTCACGCGACCTGAAGGCTCTGCGCGAGCAGATCGAGCGGGCGATCCCGCTGTCGGCGGGGCGCGACAACCGTAAGGTCGTGGCCACGGCAGAGCCCCGGGTCGCCGAGCTGGAGGAGCTCGCGGCCCGCAAGGAGTTCGATCCCGCGCGGTACGCCGGGCACTGGCGGGGCCAGCTCGGCTCGCTCGGATCGGGGAACCACTTCATCGAGGTGTCGGTCGATGAGACGGATGCCGTGTGGATGTTCCTCCACTCGGGGTCGCGGGGCGTCGGCAACAAGATCGCCACACACCACATCGCGGTCGCGCAGCGACTCGCGAAGCAGTGGTGGATCGACCTGCCCGACCCGGATCTCGCGTACCTCGTCGAGGGCACGGACGAGTTCCGCCGCTACATCGCCGAGCTCCGGTGGGCGCAGCACTTCGCGCTGCTCAACCGGGAGGAGATGATGGACCGGGTGTCGCGGCAGCTGTCGGAGGTCATGAGCGACGACGTCCACGAGCTCGAGCGGATCAACTGCCACCACAACTTCACCGAGCGCGAGAAGCACTTCGGCAAGGAGGTGTGGGTGTCGCGGAAGGGGGCGATCCAGGCCGACCTCGGTCGGCCGGGGCTCATTCCGGGCTCGATGGGCACGGCGTCGTACGTCGTGTCGGGGCTCGGCAACCCGCTGTCGCTGAACTCGTCTCCGCACGGCGCGGGGCGCGAGTACTCGCGGTCGGCGGCGCGGCGCACCTTCTCGCACGAGCAGCTGCGTGAGGCGATGGTCGGCATCGAGTTCCGTGACACGGATGCCTTCATCGACGAGATCCCGCAGGCCTACAAGCCCATCGACCAGGTGATGGCGGATGCCTCCGACCTGGTCGAGATCCGACACACGCTGCACCAGCTCGTCAACGTGAAGGGCGACTGAGCCTGCCCCCGGTCCCTGAGCTTGTCGGAGGGTCGTCTCACAGCACAAGGAGCGAACTGGATGCCGTCGCGAGAAGTCTCCCGGCGGCATCCAGGATCGTTCCCTCGGCGAAGATGACCCGCCGGCCGGGCTTCGTGACAGTCCCCACGGCCGTGAGCACGCCGAGATCGGCGGTGATCGGGCGCAGGTACTTGACCGTGATCTCGATCGACGTGTACCCGCGGCCCGCCTCGAGGGTCGTGTGCGCGGCGCACCCGGTGACCGTGTCGAGCACCGTGCAGGCGTACCCGCCGTGCACGGCGCCGATGGGGTTGTAGTGCTCGAGCCCGGGCCGGCACTCGAACGTGACCGTCCCGGGTTCGACCGCCACGGGCGTGAAGCCCATCGTCTCGGCGATCGGCGGCGGCGGCACGAGTCCGTCGCGCAGCGCCCGCATGGCGTCGAGACCGTTCAGCGCGGCGACGCGGTCGCGCGTCTCGAGTGGATCGGCGAACGAGATCGTGCGGGTGTGGCGGGTGTCAGACATCCTCGTCCTCCGGGGTGTGCGTGGTCGTGGGCATGGCGGCAAGCAAGTCCTCGATGACCGTGAGCACTCCGGCATCGGCGTTGGAGGGGGCGCGGTGGCGGGCGACGGCGATAACGTCGGCGTGGGCATCCGCCATCGCATACGACCAGTCGGCCGCCTGCAGCAGCTCGATGTCGTTCAGATAGTCGCCGAACGCGGCGGTCTGCGCGGCCGTCACGCCGAGCGCGCGCTGCAGGGCCCGCAGGGCGACGCCCTTGTTCACCGTCGTGTTCATGATGTCGACCCAGTGCTCGCCCGAGACGACGACCTGGTGCGTCGCCCGCGCGTCGGCGAAGGCGGGGGCCGTGTGCGCTTCGGCGCCGTCGAAGTCGTAGATCGCGAGCTTCACCACCTGATCGGAGGTCGCGAGCAGGTCGGGCACGACCTCGAGACGCGCGTAGTACTTCCGCGCCTCGGCGACGAACTCGGCGCCCTGGTCTTCGATATACGCCGACCGTTTGCCGCAGACGACGAGCCCTGCGCGCAGCGCTCCGCTCGCCACGAGCGCGCGAAGTCGAGTGATCATGGATGCCGCGAACTCGGGATCCAGCGCATCGGACGAGATCTCGTCGTCGCCACGCACGACGTAGGCGCCGTTCTCGGCGATGTAGTCGAGCTCGGCATCCACCCCATCGAACATCCGCTGCAGGGTCGCGAGCTGTCGCCCGCTCGCCGGGGCGAAGGCGATGCCCCGCTCGTGCAGGCGGTCGAGCAGCGGCCACAGCGCATCGGGGATCGACCCGTCGGGCAGCAGCAGCGTGCCGTCCATGTCGACGGCGATCAGGCGGATGTCGGGGTGGGTCACTCCCCCATCTTCCCGCGCACCGGGGGTTATCCCGAATGAAGATCATCCGGCTGGCTCCCGTGTGCGGCACGACCCCGCCGCTCTACCGTGGAAGACATGACCACCACCGTCGCCCCCGACCTGCCCGCGGCGCCTGCCCCCGGCGAGCCCGCAGGCTCGACCGCCGCCGCCCCGAAGCCTCGTCGGCGCCCCGCCGCGCGCCTCGCCGTGCATCTCGGCGCGATCGCCCAGCTCGCCGCCGTCGGCCTCGTCGGATCGCTCATCTTCAGCGTGCTCGTGACCCTGCTGAGCGTCGGGGTGAGCCTCATCGTCGTGCTGGGCATCGGCCTGCTGTTCCTCATCGCCTTCGTCTACGTGCTCTGGGCGACCGCGTGGCTCGAGTACGAGCGCGTCGAGGGGCTCTACGCCTACGGGCTGCCACAGCTGCGGGTGCGACGCCGCACGCGGCCCGGTTTCGGCGGGTGGCTGCGCGGGCTCTGGGCGCAGGCCGTCGACGGCCCGATGTGGCGCGGGGCCGCCTCCGCGGCCATCGCGACGCTGCTGGGCCTCGCGACGCTGCCGCTCATCGGCGCCCTCGTGTCGAGCATCGTGCTGTTGTTCGCGCCGGCGCTCGAGAGCCAGCGCGCGGACTGGCGGTTGCCGCTGATCGACGTCCCCGTTCCGTTGGAGTGGGCGGTTCTCGCCGGCATCCTGGGCGTCATCCTGTGTCTCGCCGTGCTCGTCGGCATCGCGCTGCTGCACGCCGTGCTCACCCGTGCGATCCTGGTGCCGAGCCGCGAGGGCGCGTATGCCGAGCAGGCCCGGACCGCGGGCACACAGCGGGCGAGTGCCGTGCGCGCCGGAGAGGTCGAGCGCACCCGCATCGAGCGCGACCTGCACGACGGCGTGCAGCCGCGGCTGGTCTCGGTCGCGATGACCCTGGGCCTCGCGCAGCAGAAGATCGACGATGACCCCGCCGCCGCCAAGGCCCTCGTCGACGAGGCGCACACGTCCACCAAGGCCGCCATCACCGAACTTCGGCAGCTGGCCCGAGGCATCCATGCGTCCGTCCTCGATGACAGAGGGCTGGATGCCGCGCTCAGCGCCGTCGCGGCACGCTCGCACGTCCCGGTGCAGCTCGACGTGCGCCTGCCGGACGCCGCCCACGGCCGCTGCAGCCGCACCGCCGAGGCCGCCGTCTACTTCGCGATCGCCGAGACGCTCACCAACGCGGCGAAGCACTCGCGGGCGAGCGAGGCGCGCGTCACCGTGCGGCTGCGCGACGACGGGGGCGCGGCCGACGGAATCGCGACGCCGGCCCTGTGGGCCCGCGTCGAAGACAACGGCATCGGTGGCGCGCGGGTGCTGCCGGGCGGTGGCCTCGACGGCATCGTGAACCGCATCGCGGCCGCGGGCGGCACGAGCCGCCTCGACAGCCCGATCGGCGGGCCGACCGCGCTGGAGGTGAGCGTGCCGTGCGCATCCTGATCTGCGAAGACTCCGCACTGCTGCGCGAAGGGCTCGTGCGCCTGCTGGACGACGCCGGCCACACCGTCGTCGCGGCCCTCGCCGACGCGACGACCCTCGCCGACGTCGTCGCCGAGACCGACCCCGAGCTGTGCATCCTCGACGTGCGGCTGCCGCCGACGTTCACCGACGAGGGCATCCGGGCGGCGCTCGCGCTGCGCGCGGCGCACCCTTCACTGCCGGTGCTGGTGCTCAGCCAGTACGTCGAAGAGCGCTACGCCAGCGACCTCATCACGGGGCAGGCGGGAGCGCTCGGCTATCTGCTCAAAGACCGCGTCGCCGACATCCGCGACTTCCTCGACGCGGTGCAGCGCATCGGAGCCGGTGCCACGGTGCTCGACCCCGAGGTCGTCGCGCAGCTGCTCACCCGCCGTGCCCGCGACGCGCGCATGGCGCGCCTCACCGATCGCGAGCGCACCGTGCTGGCCCTGATCGCCGAGGGCAAGAGCAACCAGGCGATCGCGCAGACCCTCTTCGTCACCGAGGCGAGCGTCGAGAAGCACATCACGTCGCTCTTCCAGAAGCTCGATCTCGAACAGGACGAGCACGGCAACCGCCGCGTCCTGGCCGCGCTCGTGCACCTCGAGCACGGCGACAATCCCGCCACGAACGGAGCATCCCGATGAGCACGACACTCACTCCCCCGCCTCTTCCGCCCGTCCCGCCGACGGCACTCGCGCAGGTCGCGGGCACGCCCGGTGGCCCGGACGGTCCACGCGCCTCCTCGCGGGTGATCGCGATCCTCGCGATCGCGCTCGGCACGACCCTCATCCTCGGCACGATCGCGGTCGGGGTCGGCTCGGCGGTGCGCGCCGCCGCGCGGGGCACCGCGACGTTGACGGCGGATGCCACCGGCATCCGCGACCTCGACATCGACATCGCGGCGGCGAACCTCGAGATCGTCTACCGCGGCGATGCCGTGACCCTCGACGTCACGGGCAACGCGGGCGACTGGCACCTCGGGCGCGACGGCGAGAGCCTGACCGTCTCGACCGACCGCAGCTGGTGGGGGCCCTGGCGCCTGTTCGACGAGGGCGATGTCGCGGTGCTGACACTGCCGGCCTCGCTCGAGAACACGGAGATCGACGCCGACCTGTCGCTCAGCGCGGGCCAGCTGCGCACAGACGGCACCTTCGGCGAGCTCGACGTCGACCTGAGCGCGGGGACCATCGACCTGGGCGGCAGCGCCCGCTCGCTCGATGTCGATGTCTCGGCCGGGCGGCTGCAGTTCGATCTGGCCGATGTCGGCGAGACCGACCTGCAGCTCAGTGCCGGCAGCGTGACCGGCACGCTCACCGGCTCGGCCCCGCGCGAGGTGACCGTCGATGTCAGCGCGGGCCGCCTCGAGCTGACCCTGCCCGACGAGACGTACGCCGTCACCTCCGACGTGTCGGCCGGCGATTTCCAGAACCGACTTCGTGTCGATGCCGGATCGGCTCACCGGGTATCGGTCGAGGTGTCGGCGGGCTTCGTGGGTCTGCATTCCTGAGCGATCACTGTGCGGACGGTATGGACTCGGCGGATCGCCGGTGCGCCGTTACCTGGTCGTTATACAGTCGACGTATCGCCGCTTCGGACGCCAGAATCGGAAGCGGCGCAGCAGAGCTCCTTTCTCTGTGATTCCTGTGGTGCAACGGGTGCAAAAGGGCCGGTCGGGCGTGAAGCCGACCGGCCCTTTCCCGTGCGCGAGCCACCCCTGCGCGCTAGCGTGGGAACCGTGACCACGCCCATCGATGCCACCACCACCCCCGCCTGGACCGAGCTGACTGCTCTCGCCGCCGAACTGAAGCCCGACCTGCGCGGCTGGTTCGCCGATGACCCGGGGCGTGTCGAGCGCTTCAGCTTCGAGCTGGCAGACCTGCACGTCGATCTGTCGAAGAACCTCGTGAACGACGAGATCGTCGCGGCCCTCGTCGGGCTCGCCGAGCAGACCGGCGTCGCCGAGCGCTACGCCGCGATGCTCCGTGGCGAGCACATCAACACGACGGAAGACCGCGCCGTGCTGCACACCGCGCTGCGGCGCCCCGCGAGCGCGAGCCCGGCGCTGGTCGTCGACGGGCAGGACATCGACCACGACGTGCACGCGGTGCTGGATGCCATGACGGTGTTCGCCGACCGCGTGCGCTCGGGCGAGTGGACCGGCATCACCGGCAAGAAGGTGCAGACGGTCGTCAACATCGGCATCGGCGGGTCGGACCTCGGCCCCGCGATGATCTCCGCGGCGCTCGAGCCGTACGCCACCGCCGGCATCTCGGCCCGGTTCGTGTCGAACATCGATCCGTTCGACCTCGCGCACAAGACCGCGGATCTCGACCCCGAGACGACGCTGTTCGTCGTGGCATCCAAGACCTTCACGACGCTCGAGACGCTCACCAACGCGCGCCTCGCGCGTGACTGGCTGTGGGCGGGGCTCGAGAAGGCGGGCGCGATCGACCCCTCGACAAGCTCGGGGACCGCGGAGGGCTCGGGGACCGGATCGCGCGAGGATGCCGTGGCGCACCACTTCGTCGCCGTCTCGACCGCGCTCGACAAGGTCGCCGCGTTCGGCATCGACACCGCCAACGCGTTCGGCTTCTGGGACTGGGTGGGCGGTCGCTATTCCGTCGACTCGGCGATCGGCCTGTCGCTCATGATCGAGCTCGGGCCCGGTTCGTTCCGCGAGCTGCTGGCCGGCTTCCATGCGGTCGACGAGCACGTGGCATCCACTCCCCTGGCATCCAACGTGCCGGTCCTCATGGGGCTGCTCAACGTCTGGTACACGAACTTCCTCGGGGCGCAGTCGCACGCCGTGCTGCCCTATGCGCAGCAGCTGTCGCGGTTCGCCGCCTATCTGCAGCAGCTGACGATGGAGTCCAACGGCAAGCGCGTGCGCTGGGACGGTTCGCCCGTCACGAGCGACACGGGCGAGATCTTCTGGGGCGAGCCGGGCACCAACGGGCAGCACGCGTTCTATCAGCTGATCCACCAGGGCACGCGGCTGATCCCCGCCGACTTCATCGCGTTCGCGAACCCCGCCTACCCCCTGAAGGACGACGGCCGCGACGTGCACGGGCTGTTCCTGGCGAACTTCCTGGCGCAGACGAAGGCGCTCGCCTTCGGCAAGACGGCCGAAGAGGTCGAGGCCGAGGGCACGACCGGCGCCCTCGTCGCCGCACGGACCTTCCCCGGCAACCGCCCGACGACGTCGATCTTCGCCGCCGCGCTCACCCCGCGAGTGCTCGGCGAGCTGATCGCGCTGTACGAGCACATCACGTTCACGCAGGGTGCGATCTGGGGCATCAACTCGTTCGACCAGTGGGGCGTCGAGCTCGGCAAGCAGCTCGCCCTGCAGATCGCCCCCGCGATCGAAGGCGACGCGGCGGCTTACGAGTCGCAGGATGCCTCGACCCGCGCGCTCCTGGACTACTACCGCGCCCACCGCGCCTGAGCCCGGCTCCGGCGAGAGGACATCTGCAGTCAGGCCGCGGCAGGCTCCAGGACCGGGTCGTCCTCGTGCGCGGCGAGCTCGTCGGACTCCGCGCCGCCGGCGGTGCGGAAGTGCCCGATCACCGACAGGAGCAGGCCGCCGGCCGTCCACGCGCCCAGGACGAGCCACGAGAACGAGGCATCCGCCGACGGGAAGTACGAGACGTCGCGCAGCAGGTTCGCGGCGGCTCCCGGTGGGAACCACTGGCCGACCGCGCCCCACACGCCGGGGAGGAACTCCTTGGGCAGCGCGGCACCCGAGATCGGGTTGGCGAAGAGCATCATCACGATCGGACCGATGGCGATGCCGGCGCGGCCGATCAGGGCGACGGCTCCCGTGATCGGCGCGGCGATCGCCGAGAGAGCGAGCGCGATCACGGCGGCCTGGATCCAGAAATCGCCCTGCAGGGCGCCGAACCAGCCGGCGAGGATGGCGGTGAGTACGACTCCGCCGACGGCGGAGTACACGACGACGGCGAGCACGCGGCGCAGGGCGCCGATAACGGCGATCGAGATCACGATGCCGCCGATCATGCCGCCCATGACGAGCGGGAACATCGCGGCGGTGAGCCCCGTGCCGCGCGGATCGGATGTGGCGAGGGGCACGACGTCCGTGACGGTCACGGTGATGTGTGCGGGGACGGGCGCGCCCGCGGCTGCCGCGCCGGCGGCGGCCTGCGCGTTGATCTGGGCTTCGAGCGCCGCGCCGACGCCGGTGAGCAGCTGGCTGACGGAGAGGTTGGATGCCGAGGAGACGAGCACCTCGGGTGCCGCACCCTGCGTCTCTCCGAGGACGATGGCGCCGTAGACCTCGCGCTTCTCGATTGCGGTGACGGCGGCATCCCGGTCGGAGACCTCGTCGAAGCCGAAGACGCCGGGCTGCTTCTCGTCGAGGGCGTCGGTGACCGCGGTCACCGACTGCCCGGGCCCACTGATGGCGACCGGAAGGTCATGGGGTTCGGCGGTAACGCTCGGCCAGGCGAACGCCAGGACGACGACCGCGACAACCGCGGCGAGGCCGAGGGCGAGCGCGAGAACGCGACCGATCGGCGTGTGGGGCGTGTGCACGGGTGCGACGGAGGATGCGGACATGGAAGGACCTCGAAGAAGATGTAGGGAAACCAATTTAAAACGAATGCTCGTTCTTTATACTCTTCCACTGTTAGACTGTCAATACGAGGAGGGTCATGCCGAAGGTCACCGACGAGTACCGCGTCGCGCGTCGCGACGAGATCATCGAGGTCGCCATCTCGTGCTTCACGCGGCAGGGCTACGCTCGCACGTCGATCGCCGACCTCGTCACCGCCTCGGGCTTGTCGGCCGGCGCGATCTACGGCAACTTCCCCGGCGGCAAGCAGGAGCTCTTCGTCGCTGCGGCGTCCCGCATCCTCACATCACGCCGCGACGAGCTCGCCGCCGGTGCTGGTGTCGCCGACCCGCTGAGCCCGGGCGAGATCATGGCGACGCTGATCCGCGGCATCCGTTCCGAGAACGTCGGCGGCGTCCTCCCCCAGCTGTGGGGCGAGGCATCGATCGACGACGAGATCCGCGCGCTCGTGTCATCGGTGTTCCGCGACCTGCGCCAGACGGTCGCCGACCGCCTCACCGAGTGGGCCGCCGCCCATCCCGACAAGACGGAGGACGATGCCGCCGCGTGGGGCGCACGCATGGCCCCTGTCGTGCTCTCGGCAGCCCCTGGGTTCGTGCTGCAGAGGGCGATGCTCGACGACTTCGACGAGGCCGGCTACGTCGAGGCACTGCCGGGCGTCTTCGTCCACTAACCTCTCGCTCGGCCCTTCACGAAGCGGTGCGTGTGTGCAGCCGCGCGCCGTCCGGGCTGAAGATGCTGACAACCTCGGCGGGTTCCGGGCCGACGGCACTGATCGAATGCGGCACCCGTGTGTCGAACTCGGCGGCCTCACCGCGCTCGAGAGTCAGCTCCCGCCCGTCCAGGACGAGCCGCACCCGTCCGCTCAGCACGTAGAACCATTCGAAACCATCGTGGACGCGTGGCTCGGGAGCCGCGGCGAGCGGCGGAAAGGTCACCTTGTAGGTCTGCACGGGCGAGTCTGCGTGGGTCAGCGGCGCAACGATGTGCCCATGCCGTCGCGTCGCGGCCCTCCGTACGCGCGGATCGGCGGGCTCGGCGACGAGATCGTCGAGCCGCATGCCGAGCAGGCGCGTGAGCGGCACCACCAGCTCGAGGCTCGCCCCCCGCTTGCCTGACTCGAGTCGCGACAGCGTGCTCGTCGACATCTCCGCACGCGACGCGAGGTCTTCGAGCGTCCATCCCTTCCCCTGGCGTGCGGAGCGGAGCCGCGCGCCGACGTGATCGAGTTCGGCCATGTGAATAGTTTGCCATATCCGCAATACTCCTTGCACTATCGATGGGCCACGGCGCAGGCTTGTCGATGTGGAAGAACGTGAATGGGATGCCGTGGTCGTGGGCGGAGGGGTCGCCGGGCTCAGTGCGGCGCAGATGCTGGGTCGTGCGCGTCGTCGCACGTTGGTCATCGACGCGGGCGCTCCGCGTAACCGGTTCGCGGCGCACATGCACGGCGTGCTCGGCCACGACGGCGTCGACCCGCGCGAGCTGCTGGCCCGTGGGCGCGAGGAAGTGGCTGCGTACGGCGTCGCGGTGGAGCCGGGCACAGTCGTCTCGATCGACGATCTCGGCGATAGCGTGCGCATCACGCGCGCGGGGGGCGTCGTCGACATCGCACGCGCCGTGGTGCTCGCCGCAGGGGTCGTAGACGAACTGCCCGAGATCGCCGGGCTCGCCGACCGGTGGGGGCGGGATGTCCTGCACTGCCCTTACTGCCACGGATACGAGGTCGCCGGCTCCCGGATCGCGGTGCTCGCGACGTCCCCGGCGAGCGTGCATCAGATCGAGCTCGCTCGAGGGTGGAGTGACACGGTCACGGCCTTCACCGCACGCGCCGAGCCGCTCGATGCGGACGTCTGCGTGCGCTTGGCGGCGCGGGGCATCCGCGTCGTCTCGACGCCGGTGGTCGCACTCGATGTCGCCGACGATCGTCTCGTGGCGGTGGTCACGGCAGACGGAGTGCGGCACGACGTCGACGCGCTGTTCACCGCGCCGACGCCGCGCCTCGCACTCGAATACGCCGGGGTGTTGTCGCTCACGCGCGTCGACGGGCCCGGATCGCCGCTCGCCGTCGACGCATCGGGCGCGACGAGCCACCCGCGCGTCTGGGCGGCCGGAAACCTCGTCGCGCCGTTCGGCAACGTCCCCCTGGCCATGGGCTCGGGCTCTATGGCGGGCGCCGGCGCGAACGCGGGACTCGCCGCCGACGATGCCGCCCGCGCCGTGGGCGCCCTTCGCGCCGAGCGGAACGCACGATAGGAGCAGCGCGACGCCGACAGCGACCGCGTGTGGTCGGGAACACCTCCGTCTCCTGCGCACGCCGACGGAGGAGCTCGCGCTGCTGGGTCTCGACGCGGACGAATGGATGATCGAGCTCGGCGAGCTGCGCGCCCGTGACATCCACGGTCCGGACGGAGCCCCCTCGGTCATCGAGGACGGTGTGATGCTCGTGCGCCGGAGGGAGGCGGAACGCGGATCTCGATCCGCTCAGCACGCCGAAGCCGACGCCGCCGCGGCGGCGGCGCGGGTCAGCCATGCGGGCGCCGCGCCGTAGCGCTGCGAGGAGATGAGACGACCCTCCGCGCAGTCCGCGATGAGGGACGACAGCCGGTCGAGGCGTGTCTGCTCGCGCTTCGCGTTGCGCACCCAATTCGCGCAGATCCGCCGGTAGCCCGGCGTGGCCGCGTTCCAGAAGGCGTACGCGCCCGGATCGGAGGCGATCGCCGCCTCCTCCACCTCGGTCAGCTCGTCGGTCCGCTCGAACGAGTACACGCCCGTGCGACCCGGAGCGCGCCGTTCGAACGCAGCGATGCCCGCCGGGTGCATCCGCCCCTCGGCGAGGAGACGCTCGACGTGGGCAACGTTGATGGCGCTCCAGTTCGATGTCGCCTTGCGGGGCGTCCACCGCTGCCGCCGGGAGTCGCCGTCCATCGGGCGCACCGTCGAGTCGATCCATCCGAAGCACAGCGCCTCGACGACGGCGTCCTCCCACGACAGGCCGTGACGCGGATCGGCCTTCCGATAGATGCCCATCCACAGATCGGTCGCGGTGTCGTGATTCGCCTGGAGCCAGGCGCGGAACTCCGCGGCGTCCGCGAAGAAGATCACCTCGGGGTCGACGTCATCGTGTGGCATGTCGCGACGTTAGCAGCAGCGTCCGACACGACAACGCCGCACCCGGCGAACCGGGTACGGCGTCGTCATGCGTGGAGGTGTCAGGCCTTCTTCTGCACGTCCAGCAGCGGCGAGCCGTGCGTCACGGGGCCGAGCGCCACCGGATCGACCGTGTCGAACGTGTCGCCGTTGAGGATGATCACGGGCGTGATCAGCGGGTAGCCCGCCTTCTCGATCACGGCGCGATCGAACGTCACGAGCGGCGTGCCGACCTCGACGCGGTCGCCGTTCTTGACCTTGACGTCGAAGCCCTCACCCTTCAGGTTGACCGTGTCGATGCCCACGTGGATCAGCACCTCGGCGCCGTTGTCGAGCTGCAGCCCGAACGCGTGCCCCGTGGGCTGCGCCGCGACGACGAGCCCCGCGCCGGGCGCGTAGACCGTGTCACCGCTCGGCTCGATCGCGACGCCCGGCCCCATCACGCCGCCTGCGAAGACGGGGTCGGGAACCTTGTCGAGGGGCACGACGGTGCCATCGAGCGGGGCGGCGACCTGGATCAGCGCTCCGACCGCAGCCGTGTGGCCCGCAGGTCGGGATGCCACGGCCGTGGCCGCCCCGGCCGCCGACGCTGCGGCGACGCCCGCACCCGGCAGCAGCTCGCTGCCCCCCGCGACACCGCGCACGGCCGCCGCCTCGTCGGCGACGCCACCGATCACGTCGGCGCCACTCGCAGCGCCCGCCACCGCAGGAGCGGCGTCTTCGGGGTTCTTGTAGCCCGAGATCATGACGAGGGTCATCGCGACGAAGAAGGCTCCGAGCACCGCGATCGCGTACAGCCCGATCGGGTTGAAGGCGGGAATCGTCAGCAGCGAGGTGAACACGAATGCCGTCGTCGTGACGCCGTTCTTCAGCCCCAGAACGAGCGAGCCGATGCCGATGATGAGGCCACCGGTGAGGCATCCGACCAGCATGCGCGGATAGATGCGCTTGTAGCGCAGATGGATGCCATAGAGCGAGGGCTCCGAGATTCCACCCAGCAATCCCGCGGCGAGCGCACCCGTCGCCGTCTGCGTCATCTGCTTGTCCTTCTCACGCCAGGCCAGCACCAGCACACCGGCCGTCGCACCGAAGCACGCGAAGTTCCACGCCCCCATCGGGCCCTGGATGAAGTCGTAGCCGAGGGTCTGGATGTTCAGCAGCATGATCGCGTTGATCGGCCAGTGCAGACCCAGCGGCACCATGAAGGGGTACGCCAGCGGGATCACGATGGCGAAGATGAACGGCGAGAACGTGTTGATCGAGCTGAGCAGGTTCGCCAGCGCCGCGCCGAGGTAGACGCCGATGGGCCCGATCAGGAACGCCGTCAGCGGGATCATGATCAGCATCGCCAGGAACGGCACGAAGATCAGCTGCACGTTCTCGGGGATGAGTCGCCGCAGCAGCTTGTAGAGCGGGCCGAGCACCGCTGCCATCAGCAGCGGCGGGAACACCTGAGAGCTGTAGTCGAAGATCGTCAGCGGGATGCCGAAGATCGGAATCGTCGTGATGTCGGAGCCGAGGAAGGTGCCGTGGGTGGCCGCCGGGTCGAGGCCGAGCCCCTTGAAGCCGGGCAGCATGACGACGGCCATGATCGCGAAGCCGACCCACGGGTCGGCGCCGATCTTCTGCGACGCGTTGTAGGCGACCATGAGCGGCAGGAAGATGAAGACGCACTGCCACATCAGGTTGATGAACTGCCACGACGGCGGCAGCACCACGCCGGGCGAGTTCCACGCGGGAATCCATCCGAGGGTCGCGGCGAGCGCCATGAACGTGATGAACAGGGATGCCCCGAGCAGCGCCCCCAGGATCGGCCGGAACGAGTCGCTGAGGAACTCGAAGAGGCTGTCGAGCCACGCGTTGGTGCCGCGCGGGCCCTTCGAGCGCTCGGCCGCCTTGATGTCGGCGTCGGACTGGCCTGCGCCCCCGCCGCCGCCGGCCGCGACGGCGGCACCGCCGGCCATGACCGGCAGCGCCATGATGTCGTTGTAGACGGTCTGCACGCCGCCGCCGATCACGACCTGGAAGCGATCGCCCGCCTGCGGAACCGCCCCGAGCACGCCCGGGATCTTCTCTGCCGCGTCCTTCGACGCCTTGTCGCCGTCGCGGAGCTGGAAGCGCAGCCGGGTCGCACAGTGCGTGAGGCTCTCGATGTTGCCAGGCCCGCCGACGGCGTCGACGATGTCTGCTGCGGAATTGGATGCCATGGTCTGAACTCCCTGGAAATCGCCTGTGTTCGCGACTCTATACCTGGCATCCGACGGGCAAAAGGTCATGCGCCAGAGCAAACATCTGCGCCTCTGGAGGCCGCCGTGTACAGGCTTCACTCAGGTGATGTCCAGAAACTGTTGTCAATCTGTGATCTTCGTGTCCACCCGAGGACGCTCATCGCTGGTAACGCTCTGTCGCCGCGGTGTCGATTCACCGGAAGTATCACATATGCCCCGTCTCCCACTTCGCTTCGCCACGTCTGCTCTCGTCTGCGCGGGCCTGCTCGCCGGAACGATCGCCACGACCGGCGCTGCCGCCTTCGAACTCACGTCGGAGGACTCCGGCGCGCAGCAGCAGACCTCTGCACGCACCGCCTCACTCGCTGCACCGCTCAGCGACATCACGTCCAACGGAGAGTCGGCGATCGACGACGCGAGCGATGCGATCTCCGACGCGCGCGCCGTGACGCGAGACATCGCCGCGTCGGGCCTGACCGTGAACGCCGCGTCGACCGTCGTCAGCACCGGCAGCCTGTCACTGGCGGTCGACAAGCTCGGCGACGTGAACGTCACCCCGGCCCTGATGGTGCCCTCCCTGACGGCCGACGTCGAGACCGAGACGCAGTCCGTGCGCGAGCGCACGGCAGCCCTGCGCGGCCAGCTCGACGCGGCCGTGGCGCAGAAGGCGGCGGAAGAAGCCGCCGCGAAGGCCGCTGCCGAGGCCGCCGCTGCGCAGGCCGCCGCTGAAGCCGCCGCCGCGCAGGCC
>JASCPF010000053.1 GCA_029959325.1 Microbacteriaceae bacterium PS02068 | reverse complement strand
CGCGCGGCGAGCAGGTCTCGCACGAGCTGCCACGCCGTCGCTCGCCGCGCGCGGCGGTCGCGCGGACCACCCTCGGTGCCACCGGCACGCGCCCACGCCAGCTCGACCCCGCGCAGCTCCGCAGACGAGCGCGTGCTCACTCCTTGGTTTCGTGGGTCTCGATCGACACGATGCCAGAGCCCGGGTGCTCGCGCGACAGGTGCACGACCGAGAACGAGGCCGGTTCGAGCGCCGAGGCGCTGCCGAGGTACGACCCGCGCAGGGTGCCGGTCGCGAGTGCGAGTTCGGTGAGGATGCCCGGGAGCACCGGGCCGTGGCTGCACAGCACGGCGGGCTTGCGCGATCGCACCCGCTTGCCGATCACGCGGCGGATATCGCTGGTGCCGTCTTCCCAGGCATCCTGCCCGATCAGCGGCGTCTGCGCGATGGGTCGCCCCAGTGCCGCGGCGAGCGGAACCACCGTGTTCAGGCACCGCACGGCGTCGCTCGAGACGATGCGACGCACGCCGAACGCGCGCACGGGCCCGACCAGCGCCTTCGCCTGGCGCGTGCCGCGCGAGGTGAGCGGACGCGCGGCATCCGCCCCCTTCCACTCCTCACGGGGCGTCGCCTTCGCGTGCCGCAGGACGACGATCGGGAAGGTCGAGAGGATGCCATCGTCGACGAACCGCAGGAACTCTTCGAGGATCTCGACGTCGACCGGGTACGAGAGATAGCCCAGGGCCTTCCGCGGCGTCACCCACTCGATCGCCGCGATCTCTTTGTTCGGCACGAATGCCGACGCGCGGATCGCCTTCTCGGTCGCCTCTGCAGCCCAGTAGTGCACGACCTTCTGGCGCCCACGGGGCATGCGGTAGCGCGAGACGCCGACCGGGATGCCCAGGGCCACGCGGATGCCCGTCTCTTCGAAGATCTCGCGCACGGCGGTTTCAGCGAGCGTCTCGCCGGGGTCGACTTTGCCCTTGGGCAGGGTCACGTCGGCATAGGCCGTGCGGTGGATCACGAGCACGCGCAGCTTGCCCTCGACGACTCGCCAGACGACGCCGCCGGCCGCGTAGACGGCCGTGTCGGTCATCGGACCGCCCGCGCGCGCCGGCGGCGCTGCACCTGCGTCATCGTCCGCTCCTGCAGATCGATCAGCGGCTTGCCGTCGTCGCCGAGCGAGTGGCGCACCCATTCGCCCGCCGACTCGAGGTGCCACGAACTCGTCTCGTCGCTCATCGCCAGATCGAACAGCTCGACGAGCTCTGTCGTGTGCGCCGGGGCGACGACGCGCACGAGCGCCTCGACCCGGCGATCGAGGTTGCGGTGCATCATGTCGGCACTGCCGATGTACACCTGCGGGTCACCGTCGTTGTGGAAGGCGAAGATGCGCGAGTGCTCGAGGTAGCGGCCGAGGATCGACCGCACGGTGATGTTGTCGGTGACGCCGGGCAGGTCGGTGCGCAGCGCACAGATGCCCCGCACCCAGACGTCCACGCGCACGCCGGCCTCGCTCGCCCGGTACAGCGCGTCGATGATCTGCTCGTCGACCATCGAGTTCACCTTGATGCGGATGTGCGCGGGCTTACCCTCGATCGCGTTGCGGCGCTCTTTGTCGATCAGGCGCAGCAGCCCCTTGCGCAGGTGCAGAGGAGCGACCAGCAGCCGCTTGAACTTCTTCTCGATGGCATAGCCGCTCAGCTCGTTGAACAGGCGCGTGAGGTCACGACCGACCTGCTCGTCGCACGTGAAGAGCCCGAAGTCCTCATAGAGCCGGCTGGTCTTCGGGTTGTAGTTGCCCGTTCCCAGGTGGCTGTAGCTGCGCAGCATCCCGTCTTCCTCACGGATGACGTGCAACAGCTTGCAGTGCGTCTTCAGCCCGACCAGGCCGTAGACGACGTGAACGCCCGCCTTCTCGAGTTTGCGCGCCCAGACGATGTTGGCCGCCTCGTCGAAGCGCGCCTTCACCTCGACGAGGGCGAGCACCTGCTTTCCGCGCTCGGCGGCGTCGATCAGGGCCTGCACGATGGGGCTGTCTCCCGAGGTGCGGTACAGCGTCTGCTTGATGGCGAGCACGTGCGGGTCGCGCGCGGCCTGCTCGAGGAAGGCCACGACGCTCGTCGTGAACGACTCGTACGGGTGATGCACGAGGACATCCGCCTTGCGGATCGCCGAGAAGAAGTCGGCACGCCCGTTCTGCTCGGCGGGAAGGAACGCCGCCGCCGTCACCGGCACGTGCGCCGGGTAGTGCAGTTCGGGGCGGTCGATGCGCGAGAGGTCGAACAGGCCCCGCATGTCGAGCGGGCCGGGCAGACGATAGAGCTCCTGCTCGGTGATGTCGAGCTCTTCGATGAGCAGGGCGAGGGTGACGTCGTCCATCTCCTCGGTCACTTCCAGGCGGATCGGCGGCCCGAACCGGCGGCGCAGCAGCTCGGCCTCGAGCGCCTGGATGAGGTTCTCGGTCTCGTCTTCTTCGATCACGACGTCTTCGTTGCGCGTCAGGCGGAACGTGTGGTGCTCGAGGATCTCCATGCCGGGGAACAGGTCGCCGAGGTGGTGGGCGATCAGCTGCTCGAGGGGCAGGTAGCGTCCGCGCCCCTTCACGCTCTTGCCGGGCAGCTCGACGAAGCGCGGGAGCATCGGGGGCACCTTGAGGCGCGCGAACTCCTGACGTCCGGTCTTCGCGTTGCGGATGCGGATCGCGAGATTGAGCGAAAGCCCGGAGATGTACGGGAACGGGTGGGCGGGGTCGACGGCGAGCGGCATGAGCACGGGGAAGACCTGGGCCTGGAAGTAGTCGTACATCGCCGAGCGCTCGTCTTCGGAGAGCTCGTCCCAGCGGACGACCTCGATCCCGGCATCCGTCAATGCCGGCTGCACCGAGTCGAGCCAGGCGCGCGCGTGGCGCAGCTGCAGAGTGTGTGCCGCCTCGGAGATGTCGGCGAGCACCTCCTGCGGCGCGGCGCCGATGTTCGTCGGCACGGCGAGCCCCGTGACGATGCGGCGCTTCAGCCCCGCGACGCGCACCATGAAGAACTCGTCGAGGTTGCTGGCGAAGATCGCCAGGAAGTTCGTGCGCTCGAGCAGCGGAACCGTGGGGTCTTCGGCGAGTTCGAGCACGCGCTGGTTGAACGCGAGCCAGCTGAGCTCGCGGTCGGTGTAGCGGTGGTCGGGAAGCTGCGCGTCGCCTTCTTCGACCATTTCGTCGAAGTCATCGTCGTCGGCGTCGCCCAGCCCGGAATCCGAAACGTCGGTGTCGATCATTCCCTCATCATTGCAGGGCGAGGTGACCGGCGCGTTAACCGCTTATGCGCCGGAGCGCTCTCGGGGTGCGGGCACCTGATCGTCCTCGTAGACGTTGAAGCGGTAGCCGACGTTGCGCACGGTGCCGATCAGCTGCTCGAGGTCGCCGAGCTTGGCGCGCAGCCGCCGCACGTGCACGTCGACCGTGCGCGTTCCGCCGAAATAGTCGTAGCCCCACACTTCGCTGAGCAGCTGCTCGCGGGTGAACACCCGAGAGGGGTGCGTCGCGAAGAAATGCAGCAGCTGGAACTCCTTGTACGTCAGATCCAGCGGCTTGCCGTGCACCTTCGCCGAGTACGACGACTCGTCGATGGTGATGCCCGAGGTCTGGATGCGGCTCGACACCTGCTCGGCGCTCTGCCGACCGATCGCGAGGCGGATGCGGGCGTCGACCTCGGCAGGGCCCGCGCCGAAGAGGAGCACGTCGTCGATGCCCCAGTCGGTCGAGACCGCGGTGAGGCCGCCCTCGGTCACCACGAGCAGCAGCGGCGCATCGAGCCCCGTCGTGTTGAGGATCTTGCAGAGCGACTTCGCGCCGACCAGGTCGCCCCGCGCATCGACGAAGATCACGTCGGCGCTCGGAGCGTTCACGAGCTGCGCCGGCTCGGCCGGAATCTGACGAACGCGGTGGCTCAGCAGTTCGAGCGCGGGCAGGACGGGCCCTCCGCCGAGGGCGGAACTCAAGACGAGAAGCTGAGCCATGCGTTCCCTTCCGGATCGACGGGCGATCCAGACCCCCATCTTATGACCACACCGAAGACACCGCCGACGACGGCACTCGCCCAGCGACACACACTACGATGCGATGTATGACGGTACCGAGACTCGCGCCGCGCGGCGGATTCGCCGGAGTCGTCGCCGTCTGGGTGGTCGCGGCTGTGGTCGCGGTCTCGATCGGCCTGGTCGTTCCCGAACAGTCGCGTGCGGAATGGATGCCTGTGGGTCTGGCGGGCTGCCTGATCCTCGCCTTCGTGATCCAACTCGTCGACGGTCACGCCGCGGGCTTCGTACAGCGCGTCGCCGCGAGCGTGGTGGGCGCCCTCGTGGTGATGGGGCTCATCGGCCTGGGTCTTGGCCTGGCGAGTCTGTTCGCCGGATAACTCACCGACCGCGGGGCCGTGGGTGGCCCCTCACGCCATGAGTGTCCCTACCTCGAACGCCGTCGCGTTCATGACTGCAGTGAGAGTCGCGGTGAGCACGGATCGGTTCCTGCCGGCGACCCACCGAGTGCCCCAAGCGGTGCGGTACTCAATCAGAGTGATCGCCTCGCTGTCGTTGCCGATGCTCGTACTGGTCTGGTGAAGGCTCAGAATCTCAACTCGGAAGCCGAGCCGCGCCAGCGCGGCGGTAAGCGCCTCGACAGGGCCGCCACTGTCGTGGGTGGTGGTGTGGTCGACGCCGTGGGTGCACAAGGTGATCGTTGTGGTCTCACCGGTCGTGTCGTAGCCGCGGAGTTCGACGGGCGCCTCGGTCGGCGTAGCGAGGTAGATCGCCTGAAACATCTCCCAGAGGTCTGCGGCGTTGACCTCGCGGCCGGTCGCATCGGTGTGGACCTGGACGTGGCGGGCGAAGTCGATCTGGGCGCGTCGGGGTAGCTCGATCCCGTAGTCCTGCTCCATGAGGTACGCGATGCCGCCCTTACCGGACTGCGAGTTCACACGGATCACCGCGTCGTAGCTGCGTCCGATGTCGGCGGGGTCGATTGGCAGGTACGGGACACGCCACTCGATCTCGCGCTCCGGTCGGCGTTCTACGACGGCGCGGGCGCGTTGCTCGGCGAAGCCCTTCTTGATCGCATCCTGGTGAGTGCCAGAGAAGGCCGTATGCACGAGATCACCGACATAGGGGTGACGAGGGTGGATTTCTATGCGGTTGCAGTGCTCGACGGTGCGGCGGATCTCGTCGATGTCGGAGAAGTCGATCATCGGATCAACGCCCTGGGCGTGCAGGTTCAGGGCGAGGGTGGCGAGGTCGACGTTGCCCGTGCGTTCGCCGTTGCCGAAGATGCAGCCTTCCACGCGCTGCGCGCCAGCGAGGATGGCGAGCTCAGCGCACGCGACCCCGGTGCCGCGGTCGTTGTGCGGGTGCACGGAGAGGATCACGGCCTCGCGGCGGGCGAGGTTCTTGTGCATGTACTCGATCTGGTCGGCGTAGACATTCGGTGTCGCGATCTCTACCGTCGCCGGGAGGTTCAGAATCACCGGGCGGTCGGGCGAGGCGTCCCACAGTGAGGTCATCGCGTCGCAGACCTCGAGTGCGTAGTCAGGCTCGGTGAGGTTGAACACCTCGGGCGAGAACTCGAATCTGACGTTCGGCAGAGTCTCGGCGAACTCGAGCACCGCGCGGCCGCCGTCGAGGATCAGCTCGATCAGCCCGGCCCGGTCCTGACCGAGCACGATGTCGCGCCAGGTGGGTGCGGTAGCGGTGTACATGTGGATCACCACCGGATTGCGTACGCCGCGGATCGAGTCGACGGTGCGCTCGATCAGATCCCTGCGCGCGGGGGTGAACACGACGATCGTCACGTCGGCGGGTGCGATATCCGACGCGGCGATCAAACGGACGAAGTCATAGTCCGTCTGCGACGCGGACGGGTAGCCGACCTCGATCTCCTTGTACCCCATCGCCACCATCAACTCGAAGAAGCGGCGCTTGCGGCTCGGGTCCATCGGCTCTTCCAGTGCCTGGTTCCCGTCGCGAAGGTCGACCGGGACCCACAAGGGCGCGTGTGTCAGTCGACGTGCGGGCCAGTCGCGGCGGGCGAGCGGCACCGCAACCCGGGCAAACACGTCGCGGTAGCGGTGCGAAGGCATCTGTGAGTGCCGCTGACGGTTCCATTCCGGCGAAGTCGGGGGGATCGTGCCCGCTGGTGTAGCGAGCGTCGGGAAGGTGCGGTGAAACATGATCGGTTCTCTCTCTGGGCAATTCAGATGAATCGACCGGCGGACTGCGGCTCCACGACGGGAGCCGGTCTGGCTACACCCCGCCGTGGCAGCGAAGGAGGAGAACTCGATGGATCTGCACGGGTTGACGTTACCACAACTTCTCAGACAAGTAGATAAGTTCTGCGAGATGAGAGGATGTCCACATGACACTGGTGCGTCGCGAATCGCTCGCCGAGCAGGCTGCCGACGTGCTCCTGGCGCGCATCAGAGCCGGCGAATGGGCGATCGGCGGGAAGCTACCCGGCGAGACGACACTCGCCGCTCAGCTCGACATCGGACGTTCCACCGCGCGAGAGGCGATCCGCATCCTCGCCGGTCGTGGCATCCTCGCCACGCGCCAGGGCGCCGGCATATTCGTCACCAGCATTGATGTATCCGAAGGCTGGGATGCCGTCGTCGCGCGTGCCAGCATCGTCGCGGTCATCGAAGCCCGAACCGCGATCGAAGTGGAAGCCGCCGCCCTGGCCGCCGAACGCCGGTCGCCTGACGAGGTGGCCCGCTTGCGAGAAGCGCTGGATGCCCGGGATCGGCACCGCGCGGAGGTCGTCGAGCTCGTCAAGACCGACATGTCCTTCCACCGCGGCGTCGTCGTCGCGGCGCACAGCCCGATTCTCCTCGAACTCTTCGACAGCTTCGCGGCGCGCAACACTCACGCCATGATCGCGATGCTCGATCTTCGCGGCGCGCATGGCGACGATGACGACCAAGACGTCCACGAGCGCATCTATTCGGCGATCGCTTCCCAGCAGTCTGACATCGCGGCGGCACTGACCCGCAGCCACTTGCACGCGCTGCGACAACTGCTCGCCTGACACAGCCACCCGCAACACGGGGAGCATCGATTCGTCGCCGACCGCGGGTAGAGTGGGGGCATGGACCTCGTCGCACTCGAACTCTTCTTCGTCGGGTTGCTCGCGCTTGCCTCGCTCGCGATCGTCTTCGTGTCGGGCGTCGTGATCAAGAACCTCTATCGCGGCCAGCGCTGAGCACCGTGTTCGACCTTCCGACCGATCTGCCGGCGGACATCGTTCCCCTGTCGTGGCTGCTGGGCGTCTGGGAGGGCACGGGCGTCATCGACCACGAGGTGTCGGGCACTCGCTACCAGGGCGAGTTCGCGCACCGCGTGAGCTTCAGCCATGACGGCGGCGACTACGTGAACTACGCGACGAGTGCCTGGCTGCTCGGCGACGCGCCCGATGAGGGTGAGGCGTCCGAGCGTACGGCTCTCGTCGCAGAGACCGGGTATTGGCGGCTCGCCCGCCCGCAGGGCGACGACGATCCCGGTCCGGCGCTGCTGCCGCCGACGAGCGCTCGCGCCGCGGCCCGGACCGCCGACGATGTCGAAGCCCTCCGAAACGCGGACGGCGGCTTCGACCTCGAGGTAGCGATCGTCCACTCCGACGGCATCAGCGAGCTGTATCTGGGGCAGGTCCGCGGGCCGCGCATCGACCTGGCATCCGACGCGATCGTGCGCCCGGCCGGCGCGAAGGCATACGCCTCGGCGACCCGCATGTACGGCTACGTCGACGGTCACCTCCTCTGGGCGTGGGACATCGCGGCTCTCGGCGGGGCGCTTGCGTCGCACGCCTCTGCCCGACTCGCGCGAGCCGAATGAGCAGCGCAGTGCAAGACGCCTTCGCCGGCGTGCCGGGCGCCGTCTTCGACGGCGACGTGCTGTCGCACCTGGGCGCCCCGCTGCGCGAGCAGCGCGCCCTCGCCGACGGCCGCGCGATCGCCCCGCTCGCCTCGCGCGCGGTGCTCACGGTGGCGGGCCCCGATCGGCTCAGCTGGCTCGACTCGATCACGTCGCAGGCTCTGACGGGCCTGCAGCCGGGGGAGAGCACCGAGCTGCTCGTGCTCGATCCGCAGGGTCACGTCGAACACGCGGCCGGGGTCGTCGACGACGGCGAGCGGACCTGGCTCATCGTCGACCTGTCCCGCGCAGCCGCGCTGCATGCGTGGCTTATGCGCATGCGCTTCCGACTGAGGGTCGAGGTGCAGGATGCCTCGGGCACGCATCGCGTCGTCGGGGGAGCGGCCGGCGCCGTCGCCGCTCTGCGCGCCGACGCCGTGTGGCACGATCCGTGGCCCGGCATCGGCGTCGGCGGCTGGGGCTACGCGGTGACCGACCCGCACCCCGGCGCAGAATACGACTGGGCCGAGGTGATCGTCGATGCGGCCGAGTTCGACCGGATCGCCAGCGCCGCCGGGCAGCACAGCATCGCCGGGGAGCTTGCGGTCGACGCCCTGCGCATCGCCGCGTGGCGGCCGCGAGCGGCCTTCGAAGCGGACGAGCGCACGCTGCCGCACGAGGTGGATTGGCTGCGCACCGCCGTGCACCTCGACAAGGGCTGCTACCGGGGGCAGGAGACGGTCGCGAAGGTGCACAACCTGGGGCATCCGCCGCGGCGTCTCGTCTCGCTGCAGCTCGACGGCAGCGACGCCCTGCTGCCGACGGTGGGCGCCGAGGTGACCCTCGACGGTGAGTCGGTCGGCAGCGTGACGTCGGTGTCGCGCCACTACGAAGAGGGGCCGATCGCCCTGGCCCTGATCAAGCGCACCACACCGGTCGACGCGGTGCTCGCCGTCGCCACCGACGAGGGGCCTGTCACGGCGGCGCAGGAGACGATCGTGCCGCCCGACGCCGGGCGCACGGCCAGCGTGCCGCGGCTGCCCCGACTGTCTCGTCGGCGCTGAGCGACGCGACGTGACCCCGCGCGATACCCCGACCGGCACCGTCACCGTGCCTCGTGGCCTTCGAGCGCAGTTCTCTCCGCAGCGGGGGTGGACACGCGTGCGCGAGTCACTGCCCGCGATCGCCCAGATCGTGATCGCCGCGACGGCCGCCTACGCCTTCGCCGCGTACGTGCTGGGGCACGGGGCTCCGCTGCTCGCCGCGACCGTGACGATCTCGAGCCTCGGACTCGTGCGCGACGCCCGACCCCGACTCGTCCTCGAGACCGTCATCGCGATGCTCATCGGCATTCTCATCGCCGAGGCGATCGTCTTCGTCGCGGGCATCGGGTGGTGGCAGCTCGCTCTCACCCTCACCCTCAGTCTCGTGGTCGCGCGCTTCGTCGCCGCCCCGCCCGCCTTCGCGATCCCCGCCGCGATTCAGGCGGCGATCGTGATGGTGATCCCGACGAGTGTGCCGTTTCTGCGCCCCATCGACGGGCTCGTCGGCGGGGTCGCCGCGTTGCTGGTGACGGCCCTCGTGCCGCGCAGTCCGCTGCGCGCCGTGACGAACGAGGGCGCCGCGGTGCTCGCGGCGTTCGACGGGGCCGCGGCCACGCTGGTGCAGGCCCTGCGCCGCGGCGACCGTGTGCGTGCGGAGCGGGGGCTCACGAAGGCGCGGGCGCTGCAGACACCCGTCGACGCGTGGCGCGCCGGCATCGAGTCGGGGTCGGCGATCGCGCGGATCTCACCGTTCCTGCGCCGCCAGCGCACCGAGTTCGAGCGCCAGGAGCGCATCCGCGGGTATCTCGATCTGGCGATCCGGAATCTGCGGGTCATCGGCCGCCGGGTCGTCTACGTCTGCGACGACGGCGTCGCGCGCCCCGTCGCGGCCGACCTCCTCGCCGAACTCGCCGCGGGTGCGCGCCTGATCGCCGAGTCGCTGGAGGACATCTCGTACGAGCCCGCCGCCCGCGAGGCGGTGCGTGTGGTCGCGATGCGGCTTGACCCCGCGGCTCTTGCCGCCGGGCGCTCTGCCGTCGATCAGAACCTCATCGGGGCGCTCCGCCCCCTCGCGGTCGATCTGATGTGCGCCGCCGGCATGCCGGCCGCCGACGCCCGCGCCGCGCTGCCGCGCGTCTGACCTGACCTCGGTCGTCGGATGGGGGCTCAGTCGCCCGTCGGCGCGACGACTTCCCACGGCACGGTCACCTCGCCGAGGCGCCAGCGCGCGCGCCCGCTGACCGGCCACCCGGCATCCGACATCGCCTGCAGCGCCGTGCGCCAGCGGTGCTCCGCGCCGAAGGACGAGGATGCCACGGCCCGCACCCACTCCGTCTCGAGCGCCGCCACGAACGCGTGCACGCGCTCGCCGGGCACGTTGTGATGGATCAGCGCCTTCGGCAGCCGCTCTGCCGCGATCGCCGGCGAGTCGAGGCCGGCGAGGCGCAGCGACAGCGTGAGCGAGCGGGGTATGGCATCCGGGCCCACCTCGATCCACGTCGAGACGCGGCCGAGCTCGTCGCACGTGCCCTCGACGAGCATGCCGCCGGGCTGCAGGCGGGCGCACATGCGCGCCCAGGCGTCCGCGACGTCGCCCTCGTCGTACTGGCGCAGCACGTTGAAGGCGCGGATCACGGCGGGGCGGCGGCCCGCAGGGTGCTCGGGCCGCCCCGGCAGCGGCACCTCGAACCCGCCGCGCGCGAACGAGACGCGCGCGTCAGACGCGAACGGCGTGCGGCCCGCCCGCACGTCGGTGAGCTGTGCGGCCGCGCGGGCGACCCGCGCCGGGTCGATCTCGAGGCCGACGATCTCGACGTCCTCACGGGCGCGGCGCAGGCGCGCCTCGAGTTCGAACACCGTCACTCCGCTCGCCCCGTAGCCGAGGTCGACGACGAGCGGATCGGACGTGCGCCGCAGTACCGGGTGCCGGGCGATCCACCGATCGACGCGCCGCAGGCGGTTCGTGTTCGTCGTGCCGCGGGTGATCTGACCGACGACGCCCGAGCCGCCGCGCGCACGCGCGGGCGGCGGCGATTTGTCTGGCGGCATGCCCTCATTTTGACAGCGCTCGGGTCGCTAGGATGACGAGCATGACCGCTCCCTACACGCTGATCCTCCTCCGCCACGGGCAGAGCGAGTGGAACAAGACGAACCAGTTCACCGGGTGGGTGGATGTACGCCTCACCGAACAGGGTCGCGGCGAAGCCGCGCGCGGTGGTGAACTTCTCAAGGAGTCGGAGATCCTCCCCGACGTCCTGCACACCTCGGTGCTCAGCCGCGCGATCCAGACGGCGAACATCGCGCTCGATGCCGCCGACCGCCTGTGGATTCCCGTGAAGCGGTCGTGGCGCCTCAACGAGCGCCACTACGGCGCGCTGCAGGGCAAGGACAAGGCCGAGACCCTCGAAGAGTTCGGCAACGACCAGTTCATGCTGTGGCGCCGCTCGTTCGATGTGCCGCCGCCGCCCCTGGCCGACGACGACAAATACAGCCAGTCGGGCGACCCGCGCTACGTCGGCATCGACGGCGAGGTGCCGCAGACCGAGTCGCTCAAGATCGTGATCGACCGGATGCTGCCGTACTGGGAGTCCGACATCAAGCCCGACCTCGCCGCCGGCAAGACGGTGCTCGTCACGGCGCACGGCAACTCGCTGCGGGGCCTCGTCAAGCACCTCGACGGCATCAGCGACGCCGACATCGCCGAGTTGAACATCCCGACCGGCATCCCGCTCGTCTACACGCTCGACGAGAACTTCCAGCCGATCGAGCCCGCCCGCTACCTCGACCCCGAGGCCGCCGCCGCGGGTGCCGCCGCCGTGGCGAGCCAGGGCAAGAAGTAACGCCCGAGCGCGCGACAGACGAAGAGGGGATGCCACGATGGCATCCCCTCTTCGTCGTCTGCGCCGAACGGCGTCAGGCCGTCGGCTCGCCGCCCGCGGCGATGATCGCGATCGCGTCGGTTGCGGGCGTCCACTCGCCGGTGGCGAGGTAGGCGACCTTCTTGGCCACCGAGAGCGCGTGGTCGGCGAAGCGCTCGTGATAGCGGCTGGCGAGGGTCGCATCGACGGTCGCGCCCGCCTCGCCCTGCCAGTTCTCGCTGAGCACCTTCTCGAAGACGGCGAGGTGCTTGTCGTCCAGCTGGTCGTCGAGGGTGCGCAGCTTCTCGACGAGGGTCAGGTCTTCTGTGCGCAGGATCTCGGTGAGCGTTCGGGCCACCTCGACGTCGAGTTCGCCCATCTTCGTGAAGGTGCCCTTCAGGCCCTTCGGGATGGCGCGCTCGGGGAAGCGCATGCGGGTCAGCTGCGCGATGTGCTCGGCGATGTCGCCCATCCGCTCGAGCGAGGCACTGATCCGCAGGCCGGCCACGACGATGCGCAGATCGCGGGCGACCGGCTGCTGACGCGCGAGGATCTGGATGGCCAGCTCGTCGAGCTCGACGGCCTTCTCGTCGATGACCGTGTCTTCCTCGATGACCTCTTCGGCGAGCGTCACATCGCTCGTGCCGAACGCACGGGTCGCCTTGTCGATCGCGACCGTGACGAGCTCGGAGATCTCGACCAGACGCCCCTGCACGTCTTCGAGCGACTGGTGGAAAACTTCGCGCATCTTCGAACCTCTCATGGGTGGCTTCGGGCGGCATCGCTGCCACGGCGGGCGCCGACCGGCGGTGCGGCGACCGGCCCGATCCTCTCGCCCGAAGGTTAACGAACGGTACCGGGGCGGTGAACACTGCGCGGGGCGCGTGGGCGTGGCCGCCGAACGGTCGGTGTACGCCCGGACCCCACCCTACGCTGGGAGGTATGGACTCGACGCAGCTGGCGCTGGTCTCGCTTGCCGTCGGGGCTTTCATCGGCGGAGCGGTCGCCGGACTCCTTCTGGTGGCGCTGCGCGTGCGTGATCGCGCACGCGTCGACGCGTCGCTCGAGCTGCCCGACGGCACTCGCGCCGTGCTGCAGGGGATGGACGAAGTAGCGGTGGTCGTGGATGCCTCGCTGCAGATCGTCGCCGCGTCGCCGCCCGCCGAGCTCTTCGGGATGACCGAGTCGTTCTCGCTGCCCGGCGACGAACTGCGCAGTCTCGTGCGCGCCGTCCGGCGGGCCGAGGTCGCCGAGACCGAGACGATGCGGCTGCGTCGCGGGGTGGAGCTGCGGCTGGTCACGGCGCGTGCGAGCGTCATCACGCCGCGCCTGACGCTCATCGTCATCCGCGACATCACCGAGCATGAGCGCGTCGAAGAGATGCGGCGCGACTTCGTGTCGAACACGAGCCATGAGCTGAAGACGCCGGTCGGCGCGGTGACGCTGCTCGCCGAGGCGATCGAGTCGGCTGCCGACGACCCCGCGCAGGTGCGCTACTTCGCGGGTCGCCTGTCGGCCGAGGCATCCCGGCTGGGGCAGCTCACGTCGCGCATCATGAACCTCTCGCGACTGCAGTCGGCCGACGACCTCACCGAGCTGCGCGATGTGTCCGTCGACGAGGTCGTCACGGCCGCGATCGCATCGCAGTCCATCGCCGCCGAATCGGCCGGCATCGAGATCGTCCGCGGCGGCACCCGACACGCCTACGTGCGCGGCGACGTGCAGGTGCTGACCGAGGCGATCGCGAACCTCGTGGCCAACGCCGTCGCCTATTCGCCGACCGGGGCGCAGGTCGGGGTCGGCGTGCGCGCCGACGCCGACGTGGTGGAGATCGCGGTGACCGATCGAGGCATCGGCATTCCCGAGAATGAACAGCAACGCGTGTTCGAACGGTTCTATCGCGCCGATCAGGCGCGCTCGCGGCGCACCGGTGGAACAGGTCTGGGCCTCTCGATCGTGAAGCACGCCGTGCAGCGCCACGGGGGAGAGGTCGAGCTGTGGTCGCGCCCCGGCCGAGGGTCGACCTTCACGGTGCGACTGGCAGCCGTCGAAGGCCCCGCGGACGACAAGGGGAAGCGCGCGAAGAAGCCGAAGAAGCCCAAGAAGAAGCCGAAGGATGCCCGCGAACAGTCGCCGGCGAAGGGAGAGCTGTCATGACCCGCGTTCTGATCGTCGAGGACGAGCCCGATCTCGCCGAGCCGCTCGCCTACCTGTTGGGCCGCGAGGGATTCGACGTCGAGATCGCGGAAGACGGTCCGTCGGCCGTCGAGGCCTTTGCCGCGCGCGGGGCCGACATCGTCCTGCTCGACCTGATGCTGCCGGGCATGCCGGGCACCGAGGTGTGCCGGATCATCCGCACGACGTCCAAGACGCCGATCATCATGCTGACGGCGAAGGACTCAGAGGTCGACATCGTCGTCGGTCTCGAACTGGGCGCCGACGACTACGTCACCAAGCCGTACTCGTCGCGCGAGCTGCTGGCCCGCATGCGGGCTGTGCTGCGACGGACCGGCCCGGCCGACGTCGACCTCGACGATCGGATCGTCGACGGGGGGCGGGTCGTCATCGACATCGATCGTCACACGGTCGCCGTCGACGGCTCGGTGATACCCATGCCGCTGAAGGAATTCGAGCTGCTGGAGGTGCTCATGCGCAATGCCGGGCGGGTGCTGACCCGCGGGCAGCTGATCGACCGCGTGTGGGGGAGCGACTATTTCGGCGACACGAAGACGCTCGACGTGCACATCAAGCGGATCCGCTCGCGCATCGAGCAGAACCCATCCGAACCGGTCATGCTGCTGACCGTTCGCGGGCTCGGCTATCGCTTCGAGGTGTGACTCAGCTCTCGGGGACGAAGTCCGCGAGGTAGGCGAGCTTGCCGTCGAGCACGGGTACCGAGTAGACCACGCTCTCGCCATCGCCGGACTGGAACGAGACGTCGACGTCCGTTCCGGGCTTCGCGTTCAGGGCCGGGAAGAGGATCGGCTCGACGTCGTGGAAGCCCAGGCTGACGTACGAATGCGCGGGCACTCGCACGGTCTTGGTGGTGCCATCGATGCTCACCGTGAGCTTCTCGGTCTTGTCGGTGTCGTTGACGACGGCCGCGAGGAAGTTGGCGGCGACGCCCGACTCGTCGGCGACGAACAGCGCGTTGCGCACCTTCAGCGGGCCGGAGGCGGGAATGTTGACCCCATCGGCTGCGGCGTACTCGATCGTGGTCGCCTGCGGCGAGATCATGCTGCATCCCGTGGTGCCGAGCAGCACAGCGACGGCGAGGGCGACGGGCGCGAGGCGGCGCGTGTTCACGGATCCTCCAGGGAGCGGTGGGTACGGTGCGGGCGGTTCCCCCTCATTCTAGGGTGTCCGCACCCGCCGAATCAGCGTGTCGCGGCGCTGAGTCGGCGAACCTTAGCGTATGCCGCCTGTGGTATCCTAGAGGTTGCCGAAAGGACATAACTGCATGCTTTTTGAGGTTGGCGAGACGGTCGTCTATCCGCACCACGGGGCCGCGACGATCATCGAGGTCAAAGACCGGATCATCCGGGGCGAGACCAAGAAGTACCTGAAGCTGAACGTCACGCAGGGAGACCTCATCATCGAGGTCCCGGCGGACAACGTCGATCTGGTCGGCGTTCGCGACGTGATCGGCAAGGACGGTCTGGAGCGCGTGTTCGATGTGCTCCGCGCTGCGTTCACCGAAGAACCCACGAACTGGTCGCGTCGCTACAAGGCGAACCTCGAGAAGCTCGCCTCGGGCGATGTGATCAAGGTCTCTGAGGTCGTGCGTGATCTGTGGCGTCGTGACCAGGATCGCGGCCTCTCGGCCGGCGAGAAGCGCATGCTCGCGAAGGCGCGACAGATTCTCGTCTCCGAGATCGCGCTGGCGCTCAAGGCCGACGAAGAGCACGCCGGCGGCGTTCTCGACGAGGTTCTCGCGAGCTGACAATCCTCCGTGTGCGCGCGTCGGCGCGCCATGATGGATCGATGAGCTCACCTGCGACGACGACGCGACCCGACCTGTCGGGCCGCGATCTGACCCTCGACCTTGCGCGTGTCGTGTGCGTGCTGTTCGTGCTGGTCGTGCACCTGCTGCAGATCGGCATCGGGCCGGGCCCTGACGGCCAGCTCGTCGCCTCGCGTCCCGCCGAGCAGCAACCGTGGTTCAACGCGGCCACCTGGGTGGGGCAGGTCATGCCCCTGTTCTTCGTGGTCGGGGGCTTCGCCTCGGCGGCCGGCTGGGCCTCGTGGACGAAGCGCGGCGGGGATGCCTGGGGCTTCATCCGCACCCGCACGCTGCGCCTGGCGCAGCCCGCCGTGCCGCTGTTCGTCTTCTTCGCGGTCGTGCTCGGCGTCGCCGCAGTGCTGGCGCTTGCGCCGGACCTCGTGTCGGCCGCGGCGACCGGGGCGGGGTCGCCGCTGTGGTTCCTCGCGGCCTACCTGCTGTGTCAGGCGGTCGTGCCGGTGATGGCGCAGCTGCACGCGCAGGCCCCGCGAATGACCCTCGCCGTCCTTCTCGCGGCCGTGATCGTGGTCGACACCCTGCGGTTCGCCTCCGGCATCACCGAGATCGGTCTGCTGAACCTGCTGTTCGTCTGGCCGCTCGTGCAGCAGCTGGGCTTCTGGTATCGCGACGGCTGGTTCGACCGGCGACGGGTGGCCACTCTGCTGGCCATCGCGGCCGCCTGCTACCTGCTGCTCTGGCCCCTGACGACGTGGGGCCCGTACGCTCCGTCGATGCTCTTCAATCTCAACCCGCCGACGCTCCCCCTCGTGGTCCTCGGTGTCGCCCAGGCATGCCTGCTGCGAGTGATGCGCCCCGGCCTGTCGCGCCTGATGCAGGTGCGGGCGGTGCAGGGGTTCGTCCTGCTGTTCGGCACGCGCCTGATGACGATCTACCTGTGGCATCTGCCGGTCATGCTCATCCTCACCGGGCTCACCCTGCTGATCCCGGGAGCGGCACCGACCCCCGCATCGGCGGCGTGGTGGTGGAGCCGGCCGATCATGTTCGTCGCGGTGCTGGCGACGGTGCTCGCGCTCTCGTTGCTGCTCGTGCGGTGGGAGAGTCTCGGCCAGCTCGGCCCGCAGCCGGCGCCCGCTGTCGTGGCCCTCGCGTGGGTGTGCGCGTTCGTGCCGCCCTTCGCGGTCATGCAGTGGTTCCTCAGCCTGTGGCTCGCCGTCGGCGGAGCGGCGTTGCTCGGCGCCTCGGTGCTGCTGCTGCGCCATCGCGCGTTCGCGGCGCCGGAGGCATCCGCGGCGGTCCGGTCGGAGAGGATGGCGTCATGACGAGCCCCGCCCCGCTGATTCCCGTGCCACGGGTGACGGTCATCGTGGTGGCGGCCGGGTCGGGCCAGCGACTGGGTGCGCCTGCCCCCAAAGCCTTCGTCGGGATCGACGAGCACACCATCCTGCGGCACGCGCTGCGAGGAGTGTTCGCCGGGCCTCCCGCGCAGGTCGTCGTCGTCGCGCCGCGCGAGCGCGCCGGTGACGCCCTCACCGACGCCCGCGAGGCCGCCCACCAGGCAGGCCCGGGCCGTGCCGACCTCGTGACGGTCGTCGCCGGCGGGACCACCCGACAGGAGTCTGTCTCGGCGGGGCTCGCCGCGGTGTGGCCCGACGTGCGATTCGTCCTGGTCCACGACGCGGCGCGCGCCCTCACCCCACCCGAGGTGTTCGCCCGGGTCATCACGGCGCTCGAGAGCGGCCACGACGCCGTGCTGCCGGTGCTGCCCGTCATCGACACGATCAAGCGGGTCGCGGATGACGCGGTGATCGAAGCCGTCGACCGGGCGAGCCTCGCGGCGGCCCAGACACCGCAGGGGTTCGCGCGAGCCGTGCTGGATGCCGCGTATGCCGAGGCATCCACCGACCACACCGACGATGCCGCGCTCGTGCAGGCCGCCGGAGTCGCGGTCGCCACGGTGGCCGGCGACGACCGGTCGTTCAAGATCACGACGCCGGCCGATCTCGAGCGTGCGCGATTGCTCGTCGCCGCAGCAGGTGCCGACGCGGCGACCGTTTCGGCTCGCGTATCGCCGGATCCGCTGCCCGCGCCGCCCGTGCTGCCACGCGTGGGCATGGGCACCGACGTGCACGCCTTCGGGGGAGAGGGCGCGCTCTGGCTCGCGGGCCTCGAGTGGCCGGGCGAGCCGGCCCTGCACGGACACTCCGACGGCGACGCTGTCGCGCACGCGATCGTCGACGCGGTGCTGGCCGCCGCCGGTCTCGGCGACATCGGCACGCACTTCGGCACGGATCAGCCCGAGTACGCGGGCGCGCACGCCGCTGCGTTCTTGGCGCGCACGCGCGACCTCGTCACGTCGGCCGGGTTCGCCATCGGCAATGTCTCGGTGCAGGTGCAGGCGAACCGTCCGCGCTTCGCGGCACGACGGGGTGAGGCCGAGGCGGTGCTCACCGCCGCGCTCGGTGCGCCGGTGACCGTGTCGGCGACCACGACCGACGGGCTCGGCTTCACCGGCGCCGGCGAGGGCATCGCGGCCTTCGCGGTGGCGCTCGTCGTTCCGGCGGTTTGACGCAACGAGTCAGCGCGGCCGCGGTAGCCGACGATCAGAGCGTTCGCGTCAGGAACGTCGACAGCGGATCGGGCAGATAGCCCTCGAACGGTCCGCATTCGGTGAACCCCTCGCTGGTGTAGAGGCCGCGCGCGGGCGCGAACGCCTGCTCCGACCCGGTCTCGAGCCACAGCGTGTCGAGTCCGCGGGCGGACGCCTCGGCCATGACGTGGCGCAGCAGCGCGCGACCGGCGCCGGTTCCGCGGTGGCGGTCGTCGACGCGCATCGACTTGATCTCGCCGCGCTCGGCATCCAGCTGCTTCAGTGCGACGACGCCGACCAGGTCATCACCGTTCCAGGCCGACCAGACGGTGATGTCGGATGCCTGCAGCGCGCTGAGATCGAGGGCGTGCACGCTGCCGGCCGGGGTGTTCTCGTGCATGCCTGCGAGGTGACGCGCGATCAGGTCGCGGGTGGGCGCGCCGGTGAGGTCGTCGACGACGATGTGGAGTGTCACGTGCTCAGCCTGCCGCACCGGTATTGCGGATGCGTTACCGTCCGCCCGAGACCAGCCTGGCCGCCGGCGGTCAGGCCTCGACGGCGAACGGGGCGGGGTCGCGGCGGCGCGATCCCCACGCGAGCAGCGCGAGCCCGAGTGCGAGCACGACGAGCCCCACCGCCGCCAGCGCGGAGAGGTGCTCGCCCAGCACCGTCAGCCCCAGCAGGGCCGCCGTGAGCGGCTCGCCGAGGGTGAGAGTGGCCGCCGTCGCGGCAGAGAGCCCCTGCAGGCCCCACGTGAACATCACGTACGCGACCGAGATGGTCGCGAGCCCCAGCCACAGCGCCATCACGAGGCCGCGCGGCTCGGCGAGCCACGAGACGTCGACGAAGGGCAGGGCGACCGCGCTCACGACCGCGGCGCTCGCCCCCATCGAGCCCACGACGGTGAAGGCATCCCACCCGGCATCCAGCAGGCGCCGCTGCACGTTCGCGATGACCGCGAACGACGCTCCGGCGCCGATCGCGCCCGCGACGCCGATCGGGTCGGTGCCGCCCGCCTGGCCCGAGCCGCCCAGCCCGAGCAGCAGCACGCCGAGCGTCGCCAGGGCCGTCGCGCCCACCCAGATCGCCGACGGGCGCCGTCGCGTCAGGGCCCATTCGAGCAGCCCGGCCAGCACGGGAGCCGAACCGAGGGCGATCACTGTGCTCACGGCCACGCCGTTGCGCGCCGTGCCGAGGAAGAACAGCGGCTGATAGATCGCGAGGCACACGCCGGTGAGGCACATGAGCAGCGCGGGTCGGATGCCCAGCCGCGGTCGCACGATCCCGGGGTTGCGACGCGCGTGCCGCCGCGCGAGCGAGAAGGCGAGCAGGGCGAGGCCCGTGCCGCCGATGACCATCCGCATCACACCGATCGACAACGGCGTCGTGCCGTCGGGCCCCAGAGCCTGCGACGTGCCCGTCGTGCCGAACAGCACCGCCGCGGCGAGGACAGCGATCACGTGCAACACGTATCAGTTCTAGTGCATGGTGGCGTCGGTTCTTCGACACGACGGCGTGACGGGCGTTCTCGCGATCGTCTCACTCCGGTGCGAACCGGGCCCCGCCGGTAGGCTGGTGCGGTGACGGTCCGGTTCTACGACTCCCAAGCGCAAGCGCTGCGTGACTTCGAGCCGATCGACCCCGCGAACGTCACGATGTACGTGTGCGGCCCCACGGTGCAGTCGGGCCCCGGCATCCATCACCTGCGCGCCGCGCTCGCCTTCGACCTGCTGCGCCGCTGGCTGGCGCGGCGATACGGCCGCGTCACCTTCGTGCGCAACGTCACCGACATCGACGACAAGGTGCTCGCGAACGCGACGCCCGGCGAGCCCTGGTGGGCGCTCGCCTATCGCATGGAGCGCGAGTTCGACTCGGCGTATGCCGCCATCGGCATCCTGCCGCCGACCTATGAGCCGCGAGCGACGGGCTCGATTCCGCAGATGCAAGAGCTCATCCAGCGTCTGATCGATCGTGGCCACGCCTACGCGGCAGGCGGCGACGTCTACTTCGACGTGCGTTCGTGGCCCGCCTACGGGGCGCTCACGCACCAGAGCATCGACGCGATGGAGCCGGCGGCCGATGTCGACGAGCGCGGCAAACGCGATCCGCGCGACTTCGCGCTGTGGAAGGCCGCGAAGGACGGCGAACCGGCGGATGCCTCGTGGGCTTCGCCCTGGGGCGCGGGGCGGCCCGGCTGGCACATCGAGTGCTCGGCGATGAGCCGGCGCTATCTCGGGCCCGAGTTCGACATCCACGGCGGGGGCCTCGATCTGCGCTTCCCGCACCATGAGAACGAGCTGGCGCAGTCGACCGCCGCCGGCGACCCCTTCGCGCGCTACTGGCTGCACAACGGACTCGTGACGGTCGGCGACCAGAAGATGTCGAAGTCGCTCGGCAACTTCCTGCTCGCGCACGACGTGCTCGCCGAGAACGACCCGCTGGTCGTGCGCTACGCGCTCGCCGCCGCGCACTACCGCTCGTCGCTGGAGATCACCCCGACCACCTTCAGCGAGGCCGAGGCGGCCCTCGGACGCATCCGCACGTTCCAAGAGCGCGCCGCACGCGCGCTCGGCACCGCGAACCCGCTCGTCGCGGCCGACCTGCCGGCGGCGTTCGCCGAGGCCCTCGACGACGACCTCGGCGTGCCGCAGGCGCTGGCGATCGTGCACGAGACGGTGCGGGCCGGCAACGCCGCGCTGGATTCGGACGACCGGGATGCCGCGGCGCGGGCGCTCATCGAGGTGGGTCGCATGACCGGCATCCTCGGTCTCAATCCGGCCGATCCGCAGTGGCGTGCCGCCGGTGACGACGCCGAGCACGAGGCGCTCGACGCCCTCGTGCAGACGCTCATCGCGCAGCGCGCGCAGGCGCGGGCCGACAAGGACTGGGCGGGGGCCGACCGCATCCGCGACGCGATCGCGGCGGCCGGCATCGCCTTGGAAGATTCATCACACGGAACACATTGGAGTCTCGATGGCCGGTAAGCCAGGGCGCCCCGGCGCCGCAAAGGGCGGAAAGGGCCCCACCAAGGGCTCGGGCGGTAAGAACAAGCGCTCGCTGGAGGGTCGCGGACCGACCCCCAAGGCCGAGGATCGCGCGTGGCACCCCGCGGGCAAGCGCAAGGCGGCCGCCGAGCGCTACGCCGCCGCGGGCGGCAAGGGCACGCCCGGCCAGAAGCCGCAGGGCGGCAGGCCGAAGGCCAAGGCGGGCGACGACACCGAGAACGTCACGGGCCGCAACTCGGTGCTCGAGGCGCTGCGCGCGAAGATCCCCGCGACGGCCTTCTACATCGCCCAGCGCGTCGAGATGGACGACCGCGTCAAAGAGATGCTGTCGATCGCGACGCAGCGGGGCATCCCCGTCATGGAGGTCACCCGCCCCGAGCTCGACCGCATGGCGGGCTTCGACGGCGTGCACCAGGGCGTCGCGCTGAAGGTGCCGCCGTACGAGTATGCGCACCCGCAAGACCTGCTCGAGCAGATCATCGAGAAGGGCAAGCTGCCGCTGCTCGTGGCGCTCGACGGCATCACCGACCCGCGGAACCTCGGCGCGATCATCCGCTCGACGGCCGCCTTCGGCGGGCAGGGTCTGATCATCCCGCAGCGCCGCTCGGCGGGCGTCAACTCTGCGGCCTGGAAGACGAGTGCCGGCGCCGCCGCGCGCGTTCCCGTCGCGATGGCGCCCAACCTGACGACCACGCTCAAGGAGTTCAAGAAGCAGGGCGTGTTCGTGCTCGGGCTCGACGGCGGGGGAGATGTGGCGCTGCCGGCGCTCGAGCTCGCCGATCGGCCCGTCGTGATCGTCGTCGGGTCGGAGGGCAAGGGCCTGTCGCGGCTCGTCACCGAGACGTGCGATCAGATCGTGTCGATCCCGATCTCGTCGGCGACCGAATCGCTGAACGCCGGTATCGCGGCATCCGTCGCGCTCTACCAGGTGGCGACGATTCGCGCCTCGGCGGAGTGATCAGTCGTCACGATTCGCATTCGCGGGAATAGACGGCCCGCCGCGGCGGCTGTCTCACTCGATACGAACCACGTCTTCTGACGGAAGGAACCCTCCATGGCCATCATCGCAGTGCTCGGCGGCACCGGCTACGCCGGCCGCCACATCGTCGCCGAGGCAGTCGACCGCGGGCACACCGTGCTGTCGGTCGCCCGATCGGTGCCCTCTGAGCGCGTCGCCGGTGCGACCTACGTCGAGGGCACGCTGCTCGACGTGCCCGGTCTGCTCGCACAGCTCGAGGGCGTCGACGCCGTCGTCAGCGCGATCGCGCCGCGCGGCGACATGCTCGGCCTCGTGCGCCCGAACCTCGAGGCGCTGAACAGCGTGCTGCCCGAGTCTGTCCGCCTCGGCGTGATCGGCGGCGCCGGCGGCAGCCTCGTCGCCCCCGGCGGACCCCGCGTCGTCGACGCCGGCTTCCCCGACGAGTTCAAGCCCGAGGCGCTCGAGGCGATCGGCGTTCTCGAAGACCTGCAGAACGAGCAGACCGGCCGCGACTGGTTCTTCCTGCACCCGGCCGGGGGCTTCGGCGCCTGGGCCCCGGGCGAGCGCACCGGCACCTACCGCGACGGCGGCGATGTGATCGTGACGGATGCCGAGGGTGAGTCGTTCATCTCCGGTGCCGACCTCGCGGTCGCCGTGCTCGACGAGATCGAGAACCCGAAGCACTCGCGCGAGCGCTTCACCGTCGGCTACTGAGGCCGTCCGCTACTGAGGCCCTCGGCCGCTAGACCAGATCGCGCCAGTCGACATCCTCGTCGTCATCGTCGAGGGTGCCGATCGGTGCGGTGATGACCGGGATCGACATCGTCTCGGTGGGCGGTCCCATCAGGGTCGCCTCGTCGCGACGGTGCCGCAGCACGGTGTCGACGTACGACGAGAGCACCTCGGCGATCGGCACCGACTGGCCGCGCGCCTGCGACATGTACCAGCGGTGCTCGAGCACCTGATGGAATGCCTCGGCGGGCTCGAGCTTGCTGCGGAGGTCCCACGGGATCGCCTTCACGACGGGCTCGAACACGCGCGTGAGCCACTCGTGCGCGACCATCTCTTCATCCGACCCGAGCCGCGAGACGCGGGCGCGGAACTCGTCCATGTCGTTGAGCAGGCGGCGTGCCTGGTTCTCTTCGACGTCGAGCCCGGTCAGACGCAGGAGGCGACGCTGGTGGTGCCCGGCATCCACCACCTTCGGCTGGATCGAGACGCTCGTGCCATCGGAGGTGGTGACGATCGACATCTCGTCGATGTCGAACCCGAGGTCGTTCAGCCGCTGCACGCGTTCGGTGATGTGCCACGCCTCGTTCGCGGCGAAGCTCTCTTGATCGGTGAGGGCCGCCCACAGGGCGTGATACGACGACATGATGCCGTCGGCGATGGCCACGGCATCCACTCCGCCCTCGAGCCGCCCACCGGCTTCCAGGTCCATGATCTCGCCGGCGATGTTCGTGCGGGCGACGTCGAGGTCGTGCTCGCGCTGGCCGCGGGTGAGCCCGCTTTCGTGCAGCTCGCCCGTCTCAGCGTCGACGAGGTAGGCGGCGAAGGCTCCGGCGTCGCGGCGGAAGAGCGTGTTCGAGAGTGACACGTCGCCCCAGAAGAAGCCCACCGTGTGCAGACGCACCAGCAGGGCTGCAAGGGCGTCGACCAGGCGCCCCGCGGTATCGGGACGAAGGGTCTGGGTGAACAGCGCGCGGTAGGGGAGCGAGAACTTCAGGTGCGCCGTGACGAGGGCGGCGGGCAGCGGCTCGCCCTTCGGGGTGCGGCGGCCTTCGATCACGGCGACGCGGTCGACGCAGGGCACGTCGAGGCGGCCGAGCATGCCGAGCATGTCGTATTCGCGGCGCGCCATCTCGCCGGTGGTCTCCTTGACGGCGATGACACGGCCCGAGAGGTTCGCGAAGCGCACCAGGTGCCGCGAAAGCCCCTTGGGCAGAGACACGATGTGATCGCTCTTCCACTGATCGAGCGGCGTCGACCACGGCAGTGCCAGCAGGCCCGCATCGACGCTTGCCGCCGTGATCGTGAGGGAATGGGCCACGCATGACTCCGATCGGCTGAGGGGGAAATGCCGCGGCGCGGGTGGCCTGGCTCAGAACCAGGATGCCACCCCCGCCGCG
>JASCPF010000052.1 GCA_029959325.1 Microbacteriaceae bacterium PS02068 | reverse complement strand
GGGCGGGGCCGGGCCGCGCGGGGCGGAGCCGGGCAGGGCAGATCGGGGCGGGCCCGGGTCGGAGCGGGGGCGCGGGCAAGAGGGAGCGCGCGGGCGGGCGACCGCGTGGGGGTGAGCGCCCGCGGGGCGGTGCGAGGATGGATGCCATGACGACGCACGTGATCACCGGGGCGGGATCGGGCATCGGCGCGCTGCTCGCGACGCGCCTGCACGAACGCGGCGATCGGCTGGTGCTGATCGCGCGTGATGGCGACCGCGCCGCCGACCTCTCCGCACGCTTCCCCGGCACCGTCGTCGTGGTCGCCGATCTGCTGCACCCCGACACGATCGCCCCCGCGCTCGCGACCGCCGGCAACGTCCCCGCGGAGGTCGATTCCGTCATCCACGCGGCGGGCATCGTCGAGCTCGGGCACGTGGCTGATCTGCCCCTCGCCGCCTGGATGACTCAGCTCGCGGTGAACCTCGTCGCCCCCGCCGAACTCACGCGGGCCCTCCTGCCGCGCGTCCGCGCCGCGCGCGGTCAGATCGTGTTCGTGAACTCGGGCGCCGGCCTCACGGCGCACGCCGCCTGGGCGGCGTACGCGGCATCCAAACACGGCCTCAAGGCGCTCGCCGACGCGCTCCGCGCCGAAGAGGCTCTGCACGGCGTGCGTGTCACGTCGGTCTACCCCGGGCGGACCGCGACGCCGATGCAGGCGACCGTCCACCAGCAGGAGGGCACCGACTACGACCCGGCGCGCTGGATCGATCCGGCGTCTGTCGTCACCGCGATCCTGACGGCGCTCGACCTGCCGCGCGACGCCGTGATCACCGACCTCTCGGTACGCCCCGGGCCCCGCGTCTGACGCGCCCGCCGGCCTACCGCCCGCCCGCCGGACACGCCCGCCCCTCGCGCCACGCTCCGGACAGCCGGCCGCGCCGCGCACCCCGCTGCCGCGCGGATAGGGTGTGAGCCGTGGACTCCCTCGACAGCGCCGTGGTGCTCATCCCGCTGCTCGCGGTGCTGGCGCCGCTCGCGGCCCGGGCGATCGGTCCGTGGCTGCGGGTGCCCATCGTCGTGTTCGAGCTCTTCCTCGGCATCCTCATCGGGCCGAGCGTGCTCGGCTGGACGGGCCCGAGCCCCGTCGTCGACCTGCTGAGCGAGTTCGGCCTGGCGATGCTCTTCTTCGTGGCGGGCACCGAGATCGAGTTCTCGGGGCTGCGCGGACGCACGGGTCGGCGCGCCGTGCTCGGTTGGATCATCTCGCTCGTGCTTGGCGTGACGATCGGATTCGTCGTCGCGCCGGGGCTCGGCGCGATCGTGATCGGCATCGCGCTGGCATCCACCGCCCTCGGCACGCTGCTGCCGATCCTGCGCGATGCGGGCGAGCTGCGCACCCCGTTCGGCAAGGCCGTCGGCGCGATCGGCGCCGTCGGCGAGTTCGGCCCGCTCGTCGCCATCTCGATCCTGCTCGGAACCCACAAGCCCGGCGTCTCAACGATCGTGCTCGGAGCGTTCATCCTGATCACGGCCGGCGCCATCTGGTACGCCGTGAAGGTTCCGCAGGGCGCTCTGCATCGCTTCGTGAACGCGACCCTGCACACCTCGGGGCAGTTCGCGGTGCGCATCGTCATGCTGATCCTCACGGGTCTCGTGGCGCTCAGCATCGCGCTGCAGCTCGACATGCTGCTGGGCGCCTTCGCCGCCGGGATCATCTGGCGCCTGCTCATGCGCGACGCGGATCCCGCCGACCGGGAAGCCGTCGAGAGCAAGGTCGAGGCGGTGGCCTTCGGATTCCTCGTGCCGCTGTTCTTCATCTACACGGGCGTCACGTTCGACCTGGCGTCGCTGCTGGCCGATCCGATCCTGCTGGCGGCCGTACCCGCTGTGCTGGTTGTGCTGTTGATCGTCCGCGGACTTCCTTCGCTGCTCGCCGCGCCCGAGGGCGCCGACGGCAAGACCAGGACCGCCGTGATGCTGCTCGGTGCGACAGGCCTGCCGATCATCGTCGCCGTCACGTCCATCGGGGTGGATGAGCACCTCATCTCGAGCGCCGTGGGCTCGGTTCTGGTGGGCGCCGGCATGCTGTCGGTGCTGCTCTTCCCGCTCATCGGTATGTCGCTGCGCGGCGATCCGGTCTCGCGGCCCGCCGACGTCGCTGACGACGAGTTCTGACGATGGATGCCTCGCAGCGCGCCGCCGCCCTCTTCGGCGCCGCCCGTGCGCGCCTCGCCGGGTCACCGCGCGAGCGGCTCGGCGACTGGGCCGCCTCGCGCAAGCTGCTCGGCTTCGGCCGCGCGCCCCGCATCGTCCCGGTGGGCGAAGCCTGGCACGTGGGAGTGCTGCTGATCGGGGATGCCGAGGTGTACGCCACCGGCGAGGTGCTGCGCGCGCGCACCGAGGCACCCCGCGGATACACCGCGCAGTCGCAGCGCGAGCGCTCCGAGCGCGCCGCCGCCGCGGCGCGTGGGGGATTCGCCGATGGCGAGGTCGTGCACGTGGGGGCGGTGCCGATCGAGCTCGACGTGCTGGCGCGCGGCGAGGCATCCGGCCCGCTCTCGGCGGTCGACGGAGTCCCGTGCGTGCGCTGGAGCGCGAGCGCCCCGCCGCGGCCGCTCGCCGACTATCTCGACGAGCAGCTGTCGCTGCGCTGACCCCGATGCCCCGTCACCTCCGCGCTAGTCCGCCGCCCTAGTCCGCCGCGATCGGCCGCACGACGCGGCAGGGGTTCCCCACCGCGACCGTACCGGCGGGGATGTCGCGCGTGACGACGGATCCGGCGCCGATCACGGCGTGGTCGCCGATCGTGACCCCCGGGGTGATCGTCACCGAGCCGCCCAGCCACACGTCGTCGCCGATCGTGACGGCGCTCGCGCGTTCCCATCCGGCCACACGACGCGCGGGGTCTTCCGCGTGGTTCGGGGTGTAGATGCTGCAGCGAGGGCCGATCAGGCAGTCCGCGCCGATCGTGACATAGCCGCCGCCGACGATGAGGAAGTCCTTGTTGATGAAGGTGCGATCGCCGATGGTCAGGCCGAGGCCGTAGTCGAGGTTGATCGGCGGGCGGAAGTCGATGCCGCTTCCGGCACCCGGGACAAGCTCGGCGAACAGGCGCTGCGCCTCGTCGGGGTCGTCGAAGAAGATCCGGTTGATGCGGGCGCACGTCGACTGCGCCTCCCACGTCAGCTCGGGGAGCACCGCCGACTCGCGGTAGCGGATCCACTCGCCCGCGAAGAGGGCGCGAACGTCATCGTGCGTCGCGATGAGCTCGCCCAGCCGGCTCTGCCCGGTCGCGTGCGTCGGCTCGGGTCGCATATCAGGCGACCCCGGTCGAGACGGTGACCTGGGCGGTGCCGGTGAAAGCCAGCAGCGCCGTCGGAACCGCCTGGATCTCGATCGTGACGTTCGGGTTCGCCTTCTCGACCGCCGCCGACACCAGCATTCTGCGTGACTTCATGATCCGCTCTCTTGGTTGCGTGGCGCCTCGTCCGCGAGGCGCAGGCCGTGTGAGCCCCGTCAGGACGCCGGGGCGCGGTAAGTTTTGCATCACAACAAATCGAGTGTCAAACGTTTTCGACAACGGTTTGCATCGGCCTAGCGTGGCGCCATGCGAAGTCGCGCCGTCACTCTCATGGCCGGAGCGCGCCCCGCCGCCACGCATGCGCGCCTGCCGACGCAGCTCATCCCGCGGTCGACGACGGCTCCGCCGTCGCGGCGCTGACGGATGCCCCCGCGGGGTCGTCCAGCAACGCGGCGAAAGCGACTTCCGCGGCGCCGATGAGCAGGCGGTCTTCCGCGAGCACCGCCACCCGCACCTCGAGGCCGTCGCAGGTCGAGGGGAGTGCCTGCTGCGAGATCTCCGCGCGGAGCCCGTCGGTCTCGCCCGCGACGAGCGACGCCAGGAAGCCGCCGAGGACGATCGCCGAGGGGTTCAGCACGTTGACGGCGTTGGCGAGTGCGGTGGACAGGATGCGCCGCTGGCGCGCGACCTCTTCGCGCACATCGACGGCCGTCGAGGCCGACAGAGCCGCGGCCAACGTGGGCTCGTCGGCGGAGTGAAGTTGGAGGGCCGAAAGCAGGCGCGAACGGTTGACCTCGTCTTCGAGCACGCCGTCGCCGGCGCGGCGGTCGACGCTCGCCGCGATGCCGGGACGGTTGTGCCCGAACTCTCCCGCGTATCCGTCGGCGCCGTGTACGGGCCTCCCGTGGACGATGAGTCCTCCGCCGATGCCGCTGGCGCCGCCGTTGAGGTACACGACGTGATCGAATCCCCGCGCCGCGCCGAACAGGTGCTCTGCGACGAGGCCGAGGCTGGCGTCGTTGCCGATCACGGTGCGGAGGTTCGCCTCGGCCTCGATGAGATCGCGCAGCGCGACATCCCGCCACCCCAGGTGCGGTGCGGTGCGCACCAGCCCGTCGGCGCTGCGGACGAGCCCGGGAACGGCGACGCCGATGCCAGCGAGGCGGTGCCCGGCGAGCTCGTGCTCTTTCCAGGACCGGATCTGTTCGCCGACGAGGCGCGCGGTCTCTTCGGGGCTCAGCAGGTCGGACTCCAGGCGGTGACGCGCGATGATGCGGTGGTCGAGGCCGACGGCGGCCATCGTCAGGGCGTCGACCTCGGGGTTGACCGCGATCGCGGCGACGGCCGGATCGGCGGCGACGACGGGGGAGGGGCGCCCGACGCGGCGACTCGGATCGGGGGCGTGCTCGGTGACGAGACCCAGTGCGCCCAGCTCGCCGATGAGGTCGGCGATCGTCGACCGGTTGAGCCCGGTCCGCTCGGTGAGCGCGGCTCGCGAGAGCGGCCCCTCCGCGTGCACGAGGTGGAGCAGGCGGCCGAGGTTGGCCTTCCGCATGCCGAGGGTGTCCTTCACGCTTTTCACTCTAGCCAGCGGCTCCCGCGGGGCGCCGTCGGTCGGATATCTGCCCGCGACTGTCCACGCGTTCGGATGGACGACAGTCGATTGAGCGAACGGAACGTCCCGATCTGCACCGCTGGACAGCAGCGCGGATCGGGTATACGTTGTTGAGAACAACAATTCTGTGGCATCCCAAAGGAGCATCATGCCCACCACGTCCGGCCCCGTCCCGACCCCCGCTGACAAGTTCACCTTCGGCCTGTGGACGGTCGGCTACAACGGCGCCGACCCGTTCGGCGGGCCGACGCGCCCGCCGCTCGACGTGGTGCACGCGGTCGAGAAGCTCGCCGAGCTCGGCGCCTACGGACTCACCTTCCACGACGACGACCTGTTCCCGTTCGGATCGTCCGATGCCGAGCGCCAGGCGCAGATCGACCGCCTGAAGGGCGCGCTGGATGCCACGGGCCTGAAGATTCCGATGGTCACCACGAACCTGTTCTCGGCGCCGGTCTTCAAAGACGGCGGATTCACCTCGAACGACCGTGACGTGCGCCGCTTCGCGATCCGCAAGGTGCTGCGCCAGATCGACCTGGGCGCCGAGCTCGGCGCCGAGACGTTCGTCATGTGGGGTGGCCGTGAAGGCGCCGAGTACGACGCCGCGAAAGACATCCGCCAGGCGCTCGAGCGCTACCGCGAGGCCGTGAACTTCCTCGGCGACTACGTCGTGAGCAAGGGATACAACCTGCGCTTCGCGATCGAGCCGAAGCCCAACGAGCCGCGCGGTGACATCCTGCTGCCGACCGTCGGGCACGCGCTCGCGTTCATCGATTCGCTCGAGCGTCCCGAGCTCGTGGGCCTGAACCCCGAGGTCGGGCACGAGCAGATGGCGGGCCTGAACTTCGCCGCCGGCATCGCGCAGGCGCTGTACCACGGCAAGCTCTTCCACATCGACCTGAACGGGCAGCGCGGCATCAAGTACGACCAGGACCTCGTGTTCGGCCACGGCGACCTGCACAACGCGTTCGCGCTCGTCGACCTGCTCGAGAACGGCGGCCCCTCGACAGGCTCGGGGACCACGGGCGCGCAGGCCTACACCGGCCCGCGCCACTTCGACTACAAGCCCTCGCGCACCGAAGACGAGACCGGCGTCTGGGACTCGGCGGCCGCCAACATGCGCACCTACCTGCTGCTGAAGGAGCGCGCGGCGGCGTTCCGCGCCGACCCGGAGGTGCAGGAGGCCCTGGCATCCGCCCGCGTCGCCGAGCTGTCGCAGCCGACCTTCGGCGAGGGTGAGAGCTACGACGACTTCGTCGCCGACCGCTCGGCCTACGAGGACTTCGCCCCCGACGCGTACTTCGGCGGCAAGGGCTTCGGCTTCGTGCGGCTGCAGCAGCTCGCCACCGAGCACCTGCTCGGCGCGCGCTGACACCGGCACCGCCCGTGGTACTCGTGATAGGCGTCGATTCGTCGACGCAGTCGTGCAAGGTCGTGATCGTCGATGCCGACACCGGCGAGATCGTGCGTCAGGGGCGCGCCGCGCACCCGGACGGCACGAGCGTCGACCCCGACGCGTGGTGGACGGCCCTGCAGGCGGCCATCGCCGAGGCGGGCGGCATCGGCGACGTCGCGGCGTGGTCGATCGGCGGTCAGCAGCACGGCATGGTGGCCCTGGATGCCGCGGGCCGCGTGATCCGCGACGCGCTGCTGTGGAACGACACCCGTTCCGCCGCGGCGGCGGAAGCGCTCATCGACGAGTTCGGCGCCGACGAGCTGTCGCGACGCACGGGGCTCGTGCCCGTGGCATCCTTCACGATCACCAAGCTGCGCTGGCTGCGCGATCACGAGCCCGAGAACGCCGCGCGGGTCGCCGCCGTCGCGCTGCCGCACGACTGGCTCACCTGGCGGCTGCGCGGCTTCGGGCCGGAACGTCCCGACCTGAGCGAGCTTGTCACCGACCGGTCGGATGCCTCGGGCACCGGCTACTGGAACCCCGCGACCGGCGAGTACGACCGAGAGCTGCTGGTCGCCGCGCTCGGCCACGACGCGGTGCTGCCCCGGGTGCTCGACGTGGGCGAGTGGGTGGGCGATGACACCGGCGCCATCCCTCGCCGGGTCGGTCCCGGTGCGGGCGACAACGCGGCGGCCGCGCTCGGCGCGGGTGCGGGCGTCGGCGACGTCGTCGTGTCGATCGGCACGAGCGGCACGGCCTTCGCCGTCAGCGCGACGCCGACCGTCGACCCGACCGGCACGGTCGCGGGGTTCGCCAGTGCCGACGGGCACTTCCTGCCGCTCGTCGCGACCCTCAACGCCGCACGGGTGCTCGACGCGATCGCGCGGCTGCTCGCCGTCGACCACGCGGGGCTGTCTGCCCTCGCCCTCGCGGCGGAGCCCGGGGCGCAGGGGCTGCGCCTGCTGCCGTACTTCGAGGGCGAGCGTACGCCGAACCTGCCGGATGCCACCGCCGAGCTCACCGGCATGACGCTCGCCTCGACGACGCGCGAGAACCTCGCGCGCGCCGCGGTCGAGGGCATGCTGGGCGGGCTCGCGGCGGGACTCGACGCGATCCGGGCGCTGGGCGTGCCGATCGAGCGGGCCCTGCTGATCGGCGGCGGCGCGCAGTCGGAGGCGGTGCGGGCCATCGCGCCGGCCGTGCTCGGCGTTCCGGTCGAGGTGCTCGAGACGCGCGAGTACGTCGCGCTGGGCGCCGCGCGGCAGGCCACCCGCGCCCTGGCATCCTGAGCCCCTGTGGCCTCGCGGGGGAGCCATAGCATCGTCGCCCCGGTGCGTCCAGCGCCGGAGCGCGATACGTGCGGGAAACCTCCAGCGCTTAGGCTGAAGTCTCCACGCACGGGGAGAGTCACATGCAGGTATGGCCTGGGTCCGCATATCCGCTGGGAGCCACCTTCGACGGCAGCGGCACCAACTTCGCCCTCTTCAGTGACGGCGCCGAGCGCGTCGAGCTGTGCCTGTTCGGCGACCGCGGCAAAGAGACGCGCGTCGAACTGCGTGACGTCGACGCGCACGTCTGGCACGCGTATCTGCCGACGGTGCAGCCGGGTCAGCGCTACGGCTACCGCGTGTACGGTCCGTACGACCCCGAGAAGGGGCAGCGGTACAACTCGAGCAAGCTCCTGCTCGACCCGTACGCGAAGGCCGTCGAAGGCCAAGTCGAGTGGAACCAGTCGGTGTTCGGCTACGACTTCGACGACCACGACGCGCGCAACGACGACGACTCGGCCGCCGCGATGATGAAGGGCGTGGTGATCAACCCGTTCTTCGACTGGGCGGGCGATCGCCAGCCGAAGACGCCCTACGCCGAGTCGGTCATCTACGAGGCGCACGTCAAGGGGCTCACCGAGCGCCACCCGGGCATTCCCGAAGAGATCCGCGGCACCTACAGCGCGATCGGTCACCCGGTGATCATCGAGCACCTCAAGCGCATCGGCGTCACCGCGATCGAGCTCATGCCGGTGCACCAGTTCGTCAACGACTCGACGCTGCAGGAGAAGGGGCTCAGCAACTACTGGGGCTACAACACCATCGCCTTCCTCGCGCCGCAGAACACCTACTCGTCGGCCGGCCAGCGCGGCCAGCAGGTGCAGGAGTTCAAGGGCATGGTGCGGGCGCTGCACGCCGCCGGCATCGAGGTCATCCTCGACGTCGTCTACAACCACACCGCCGAGGGCAACCACCTGGGCCCGACGCTCTCGATGCGCGGCATCGACAACGAGGCGTACTACCGCCTCGAAGACAAGGACAAGCAGTACTACACCGACTACACCGGCACCGGCAACAGCATGAACGTGGGCAACCCGCACACGCTGCAGCTGATCATGGACTCGCTGCGGTACTGGGTGCTCGAGATGCACGTCGACGGCTTCCGCTTCGACCTGGCGGCGACCCTCGCCCGTGAGTTCTACGAAGTCGACCGCCTGGCGGCCTTCTTCGAGATCGTGCAGCAGGATCCGGTGATCAGCCAGGTCAAGCTCATCGCCGAGCCCTGGGACATCGGCCCCGGGGGGTACCAGGTCGGCAACTTCCCGCCGCAGTGGACCGAGTGGAACGGCAAGTACCGCGACACCGTGCGCGACCTGTGGCGCGGCGAGCCCGCGACCCTCGGCGAGTTCGCCTCGCGACTGACCGGCTCGGCCGACCTGTACGAGCACGACGGGCGCCGGCCGGTGGCATCCATCAACTTCGTCACGGCGCACGACGGCTTCACGCTGCGCGACCTCGTCTCGTACAACGAGAAGCACAATCTGGCCAACGGCGAAGACAACAAGGACGGCGAATCGCACAACCGCTCGTGGAACTGCGGCGTCGAGGGCCCCACCGACGACGCGCAGATCCTCACTCTGCGCGGGCGCCAGCAGCGGAACTTCCTCGCGACGCTGCTGCTGAGCCAGGGCGTGCCGATGATCAGTCACGGCGACGAGCTCGGCCGCACCCAGGGCGGCAACAACAACGGCTACGCCCAGGACAACGAGATCACCTGGGTCGACTGGGAGCACGTCGACCAGCCGCTCATCGAGTTCACGTCGGCGCTGACCCGCCTGCGGCGTGACCACCCCACCTTCCGGCGGAGCCGGTTCTTCAACGGCCGGCCGGTGCGCCGCGAAGCGGGTGCGCCCGTGCCCGATATCGCGTGGCTGCGCCCCGACGGCACCGAGATGCAGCCCGACGACTGGGACTCGGGCTTCGGGCGTGCCGTCGGCGTGTTCCTCAACGGCGACGGCATCCGCGAGCGCGATCGCCGTGGCGAAGAGATCCACGACCGGCACTTCTTCATCCTGTTCAACGCGGGCGACGAGACCGTGAACTTCACGATCCCGCGCGCCGAGTTCAGCCCGAAGTGGGATGTGCTGGTCGACACGGCGGGCATGCGCACCGACAGCGATCCGGTCGCGGGTGGAGATGCCGTCGAGGTGGCGGCGCGCTCGCTGCTGGTGCTGCGAGACCACGAGGCGGCGGCTCCCGATGTCGATCACTCCGTCGCCGCCTCGATCGCCGCGCTGACGACGCCGATCGACATCGTGCCGTCCCGGGCCCCGCAGGCCGAGCTCCCGCACTGATCCGCATGGCTGATCAGCAGGGGAGGGCATCGAGCGTGCCGACCTCGACGTACCGGCTGCAGGTGCGGGCGGAGTTCGATCTGGATGCCGCGGCGGAGGTGACCGGCTATCTGCACGACCTCGGGGTCGGCTGGGCATACCTGTCGCCGATCCTGCAGGCCGGCGCCGGCTCGGCCCACGGCTACGACGTCGTCGATCCGACGCGCATCGATGCGGATCGCGGGGGACCGGAGGCCCTCGAGCGGTTCGTCGCCGCGGCGCGGGCGGCGGGTCTGGGCATCCTCATCGACATCGTCCCCAACCACCAGGGCGTCGCCGACCCGCAGGCGAACCCGTGGTGGTGGGACGTGCTCGGCCGCGGTGAGGCGTCGCCCTGTGCGGCCTCGTTCGACATCGACTGGGCCTTCGGCCAGGGGCGGGTGAACCTGCCGGTGCTGGGCGCCGAGCTCGACGAGCTGATCGCCGCCGGCGACATCACCGTCGCGCCGCCGGCAGACGATGCCGAGTTCGGCACCGCCGCGTACTTCGACCTCGTCGTGCCGCTCGCCCCCGGTACCGCGCCGCTGCACCCGACGGCGGATGCCGCGGCCGTGCGCGACGTGCTCGCACGCCAGCACTGGCGGCTCGTGTTCTGGCGGCGCACCGAAGACGCGCTGAACTATCGCCGGTTCTTCACCGTGACCTCGCTCGCGGGCGTCCGCGTCGAGCTGCCCGAGGTCTTCGCCGCGTCGCACGTCGAGATCGCCCGCTGGTTCCGCGAGGGACTCGTCGACGGGCTGCGCATCGACCATCCCGACGGCCTCGCCGACCCCGGCGGCTACCTCGACGCCCTCGCGAGCGTGACGGGCGGGGCGTACACCGTCGTCGAGAAGATCCTCGAGACGGGCGAGACGCTGCCCGGCTGGTGGGCGACCGACGGCACCACGGGCTACGACGCCCTGGGCGAGATCGACCGCGTGCTGACCGATCCCGCGGGCGTGCTGCCGCTGACCTTCCTCGACGCCGAGCTGCGCGCGGCTCCCGCGGACTGGCGCGAGATGATCGCCGGCACGAAGCGCGACATCGCCGACACGTCGCAGCGGGCCGAGGTGCGCCGGATCGTGCACGCGATACCGGATGGCGCGGGCGGTGCGTTCGACGACGACGAGCAGGCGCATGACGCGATCGCGGAGCTTCTCGCCGCCTTCGAGGTCTACCGCGCCTACCTGCCCGCCGGCGAGAGCCACGTGCGGGCGGCCGTCGCCGAGGCGTCGGCCCGGCGCCCCGACCTTGCGGGGCCGATCGGCTCGGTGGCATCCCTCATCCTGCGGGAGCCCTCCGGCGAGTTCGCCCGCCGGTTCATGCAGACGACGGGCCCGGTCATGGCGAAGGGCGTCGAAGACCGCGCCTTCTACCGCTACAGCCGGCTGACGTCGCTGAACGAGGTCGGCGGCGATCCCTCGCGCTTCGCACTGGCGCCCGCGCAGCTGCACGAGGCGTTCGCGCGCCGCGAGGCATCCTGGCCTGCCGCGCTCACCGCCCTGACGACGCACGACACGAAGCGCTCCGAAGATGTGCGCGCGCGCATCGCCGTGCTGGCGGAGGTGCCGATGCGCTGGGGGCAGGTGCTGCGGGAGCTCCGGGCGATCGCGTCGACCGGTGACGGGCCGCTCGATGGCCTGCTCTGGCAGGCGATCGTCGGCGCCTGGTCGAGCGACGCCGCGCTGAGCGACCGGCTGCGCGCCTATGCCGAGAAGGCGGCGCGCGAGGGCGCGATCGGCACGAGCTGGGAAGATCCGGATGCCGCGTTCGAGGCCCGCGTGAGCGCGCTGGTGGATGCCGCCTTCGGCCCCGCACGGCCGGTCGTCGAGGGCTTCGTCGCCGAGATCTCGGCGCCCGGGCGCTCGAACAGCCTGTCGGCGAAGCTGCTGCAGCTCGCGGGGCCGGGCGTGCCCGACGTCTATCAGGGCACCGAGCTGTGGGACCTGTCGCTCGTCGACCCCGACAACCGGCGCCCCGTCGACTACGCCGCACGGCGCGCGCTGCTCGCCCGGATCGACGGCGGCTGGCATCCGCCGGTCGACGAATCAGGCGCCGCGAAGCTGCTCGTGGTCTCGCGCACGCTGCGGCTGCGCCGCGATCGCCCCGAGCTGTTCGCGCGCTACACGCCGCTCGAGACCGTCGGCGCGGCGCGCGACCACGCCGTCGCGTTCGACCGCGGGGGCGCGATCGCGATCGCCACGCGCCTGCCCGTGAGCCTGGCCGCAGAGGGCGGCTGGGGGGATGCCGCGGTGATGCTCCCCGCCGGGGTGTGGCGCGACGCGTTCACCGGCCGCACGATCGACGGCGGTGCCGCATCGCTCGCCGCGCTGCTCGCCGACTATCCGGTGGCTCTGCTCACGGCCGCGGCGAACGGGTAGGTATCGTGGTTTCCCGGGCCCTTCGTGGCCACTCGCGGCCCTCAGAGCGTCAGGGACGCCGACCCCGAAAGGAGCTCGACGTGGTTCTGAGGAATCCGATCCGATCGCTTGCCGCGCTGGTGGTGATCGTCCTGCTCGCCGGCTGCGCGCCGCAGACCGATGCCGCTCGGCCGACCTCGTCGTCGTCTCCGACGCCGACCCCGACTCCCGTCGCGGAGATCTCGACGTGCGTCACCGATCCGGCCGATGTCGTGACGCGCCTCGATGACCTGCCGACCACCCCGATGCCCGACTATCTCGTGAAGCGGATCGACGAGGCCGCCCAGGCCGGCTTCGCCGCTGCGGCTGCGCCGGGCGCGATCGTCGCCGTGCAGTCCCCGAAGGGGATCTTCCTGCGTGCGTACGGGGTCGCCGACCCGGCCACGGGCGCGGCGATGACGACGGATGTCTACCACCGGATCGGCTCGATCACGAAGACCTTCACGGCGGCCATGATCATGCAGCTCGTCGCCGACGGCTCGGTCAGCCTCGATGACCCGATCTCGCGCTACGTGAAGGGCGTGAAGGGCGGAGACAAGATCACTCTCCGCATGCTCGCCGACATGACCAGCGGTCTCACCAGCTACACGCGCGACGCAGACTGGCAGGCCTCGTACTTCGCCGACCCGTATCGCGTGTGGTCGCCGAACCAGCTCGTCCGGATCGGTCTCTCGCTCGAGCGTCAGGACTTCGCGCCGGGCGAGGCGTTCGACTACTCGAACACGAACACCGTGCTGCTCGGCAAGGTCATCGAGAAGGTGACCGGAGTGTCCTACAGCAAGGCTCTGAAGGAGCGGATCCTGGTGCCGCTGGGCCTCGATCACACGATCTTCCCGGACGGCTCGGCCGCGTTCCCCGAGCCGCACGCCCAGGGCTTCACACTGCAGGGCGGGAAGGGCACCCCCGACGCGCCGGCGAACGCGACCGACTGGAACCCGTCGTGGGGGTGGGCGGCGGGCGAGATGATCTCGAACGCGACCGATCTGCTCCGCTTCGGCCGCGCCGAGGCGACCGGCGCGGGTCTGCTGCCGCCCGTTGCGCAGGTCGTGCGGCTGACGTCATTCCGCGAGTTCAACGGCTCGGGGAACGGCGGCTACGGCATCGGCTGGGGATGCCAGAACGGCTGGGTCGGTCACGCGGGCGAGCTGCCCGGCTACAACTCGTCGATGTTCTACGACACGAACAACGACCTCACCATCGTGACGCTGACCAACAGCGACATCCCGTCGGGCGACTGCGCGGCCGACACCCTGGTCGACAACCCGACCGATCTCGTGTGCAGCTCGCCCGCCACACGGATCTTCGCCTCGATCGCCGACGCGCTGGGCAGGCCGTTCGCGCCGCAGAAGCAGTAGGCGGCGGCATGACCATCGAGGTGTGGGCGCCGCGCGCGGGCCGGGTGCGGCTGCGGCGGCCGGGACATGACGACGTCGAGCTGACGGCCGCGGATGCCGGGTGGTGGCGCAGTGCCGTGACGCTGTCGCCGGGCGACGAGTACGGGTTCGTGCTGGGCGACGGGGCGGTGCTGCCCGACCCGCGATCGCGGCGCCAGCCGCACGGGGTGCACGGTCTGTCGGCGTGGGGCGACGGGGCATCCTTCGTCTGGTCTGACCAGGCGTGGACCGGGAAGCAGCTCGCGGGCGGGCTGATCTACGAGCTGCACCTCGGCACGTTCACGCCCGAGGGCACGCTCGATGCGGCGATCGGCAAGCTCGCGCACCTGGTCGACCTCGGGGTGACCCACGTCGAGCTGCTGCCCGTGAACGGCTTCAACGGCACGCACAACTGGGGCTATGACGGCGTGCTCTGGTACACCGTGCAAGAGGACTACGGCGGCCCCGAGGCATACCGCCGCTTCGTCGACGCGGCGCACGCTGCCGGCCTCGCGGTCATTCAGGACGTCGTCTACAACCATCTCGGCCCGTCGGGGAATCATCTGCCCGAGTTCGGTCCGTACCAGCGCGAGGGTCCGGGGAACACGTGGGGGGCGAGCACCAACCTCGACGAACGCGCGGTGCGCGACTACATCATCGACAACGCGCTGATGTGGCTCGGCGACTACCACGTCGACGGGCTGCGGCTCGATGCCGTGCACGCCCTGCACGAGTCCGGTGCGCAGCCCGAGCACATCCTGCGCGAGCTCGGCGAGCGTGTCGACGCGCTGTCGGCGCACGTCTGCCGACCGCTGACGCTCATCGCCGAGAGCGACCTCAACGACCCGATCATGATCCTGCCGCGCGAGGCGGGCGGCTACGGCCTGACCGCGCAGTGGGTCGACGACTGGCATCACGCCGTGCACGTCGCCCTGACCGGTGAGACCGCGGGGTACTACGCCGACTTCGCCGCGCCTGACGCGCTGCCGAAGACGTGGGCGGGCGGGTTCTTCCACGACGGCACCTTCTCGTCGTTCCGTGGGCGCGACTGGGGTGCGCCGGTGCCGATCGAGGTGCCGTCGTGGCGCTTCGTCGAGTTCGCGCAGGACCACGACCAGATCGGCAATCGCGCCGCGGGTGACCGGCTCAGCCAGAGCCTGTCGTTCGCGCGGCTGCAGATCGCTGCCGTGCTCACCATGACGGCGCCCGGCACGCCGATGCTCTTCATGGGCGAGGAGTGGGGCGCGTCGACCCCGTGGCAGTTCTTCACGTCGCACCCCGAACCGGAACTCGCCGAGGCGACCCGCCGCGGGCGCACGGCGGAGTTCGCGCAGATGGGCTGGGATCCGGCGCTCGTGCCCGACCCGAACGACCCGGCGACGTTCGAGCGGTCGAAGCTGAACTGGGCCGAGGCGACCGACGGCGAGCACGCGCGCCTCCTCGAGGGATACCGCATGCTCGCCCGGCTGCGCCGCGAGCACCGCGAGCTGACCGACCCCGACCGCCGCGGTCAGACTGCCGAGAACGTGGGGCCGGGTCGCTGGGTGCTGCACCGTGACGCGGCATCCGTCTACGTCAACCTCTCACCCGAATCGTGGACGGTGCCGTTCGGCGAACACGAGGAAGTATGGATCGCGACGACGACCGTGCACGACGGGATGCCCGTGGATGACGGACCGCTCGTGCTGTCGCCCGACTCGGTCGCCGTCATCGGCCCACGCCCCACCCTGCCACTCGGTCGTTGAGCGAGCGCAGCGAGTCGAAACGCCCGAAACGCCCGAACCTACCTGCCCGCCGGCTGAGCGGCCGGCCCTGTCAAGGGTCTTCCGCCCCACTCCGGCGATGCATACCGTAGAGGGCATGAATCGTCACGCCGCAACCGGCTCCGACCTCGCTCGCCAGATCGCGGTGATCTCCGCCGTCGTGTTCATGATCATCGCGGCGATGGTCGGCACCGGGCTGTTCGGCGGCACGAACGTGCGCGACCTGCAGGGCGGAGCGCTCGACGCGGATGCCACGGTGCTCGCCCCCGCCGTGCCGGCGTTCTCGATCTGGAGCGTCGTCTATCTGCTGATGATCGCCTACGCCGTCTGGCAGGCGCTGCCCGGTCAGCGCGCCCGGGCGCGGCAGCGCCGGGTGGGCTGGTGCATCGGCGTGACCGCCGTGCTCAACGGCGGGTGGCTGCTCGCGGCGCAGTTCCTGAACCTCATCGCGACGGTGGTCGCGATCGTCGTGCTGCTCATCGCTCTCGCCTGGACGCTGTACTACCTCGTGCTCTCGCCGCCCGAGAGCATCGTCGACCGCCTGCTGATGGATGCCACGGTTGGCATCCACCTCGGCTGGGTCAGCCTCGCCACCGTCGCGAACATCACGGCCTGGCTCACTGCCGAGGTGGTCTCGCCGCAGGGCGAGCGCACACAGGCGGTGTGGGGCGTCGTCGTGCTCGTCGTCGTCGCCGCCGTCGGCGTGGCCCTCGCGTGGTTCACGCGCACGTCCGAATCGCGCGGGCGAATCGCACCGCCGCTCGCGATGGCGTGGGGACTCGTCTGGATCGGCGTGGCGCGGCTCACGGGCGAGCCGCACAGCGATGCGGTGGCGGTCGCCGCCTTCGTCGTCGCCGCGATCGTGCTCGCCGCCCCGTTCGTGCTGGGGCGTCGCCGCGAGCGCTCCGCGTAGGTCTTCGCCTCCTGAGCATGGCGAGCACCGCATCCCAGGTTCCCTCAGCGGCCATGCGGCGGTGCCACGTCCAGACCGTCTGCCACGGGCCAGACGCCTCTGGCAGGTCACGCCGTGCGATCCCCGTGCGGTATCTGTAGGTGATTCCTTCGATCCCGACGCTCTCCCCGACAGTCGGGGCCCGGCGGGGGAGAATGAAGCGGTGTACAAGGAGACTCGCCTGCCACTGGGGTTGACCCTGTGGCAATCTCGGAGCGACTTCGACTCCACGGTTCCGGCTGATGGATGCACCGACCTCATCGTGCGCGACGGGCGCAGTCGCCGCCGAGCTGGGAGAGTCCGAGCGAACGTTGCGCCGACATATGCTCTCGGATTTCGGCTACGGATACGCCACCCTCGTGCGTATCCAGCGAGCCGCCAGAGCTCGACAGCTCCTTGAACGAGGCGCGAAATCCTCGGAGGCTGCTGCCATAGCGGGCTTTGCCGACCAGGCGCACCTCACCCGGGAGTTTCGCAGACTGGTCGGCATCACTCCCGCTCAGTTCAGCGAGAGCTCGGCGTAGAGGTCGACGGAGTTCCCGTCCGGGTCAAGGAGCGTCGCGTATCGTTGGCCCCAGTGGGCGTCCCATGGCTCGACATGCGCGGTGTAGCCTGCGTCGACCAGCGTCGCGAACGCTGCATCGACCGCTGCCGGCGAGCCCTTGTCGAATGCCAGAGCGATGCGGTGTCCGCCCGAGCCAGGCATGTACGTGGGGTCGAATCCTCGGATGGTTTCGACGGTGTCCCAGGCGAGGGTCACCCCGTCATCGAGCTTGGCGTCAACGTGCGGTGCCGTGTCCTGCCCCTCCTCGATTGGCACGCCGAGGGACCGGTAGAACGCGAGGGAGGAGCCCATGTCACGGGTGACGATACCGATAAAGCCGAGTTTGAGTGTCATGCATCCAACGTACGAGCCAGGCGTCAGCAGATCTTGAACAGAACGGCCAGCATTTGTCAGACGCGCCCAGTCGCGCGCGGGTGGCGGGCGCGGGCGGTGGGCGCAAGACCGGCCCCGTCGGGCGCGGTGCGCCGGACGGGGCCGGGTGGGGGTGTTGCGCGGGGTCAGGCCTGGGGCATCGCCTGCAGCACGGCCTGGATGACCGACGCGGCGGTGGCGGGTGAGGTCAGCATGCTCGAGGACAGCGAGACCCAGTAGCCGTTCGCGAAGATCTCGATGTCGCCCACCCCGACGCCCTGGTGGCCCTGGTAGACGGCTGCGGATCCGTAGCCGGTGAGGCGGGTGCCGGTCGATGCGATCTGTGCCTGCTGGGTCGCGAAGCTGCCCTGGGCCAGGCCGATCGCGATCGCGTCGCCGTGCGCATCGATCAGCTGTTCGCTCTGCCCCCCGAGCTGCCCCAGCGTGAACAGGTAGGTGTTCGGGACCGGCTCGTACCGGGCATCCGGGTACATCGAGCGCCCGAGTGCCGACTTCACGACCGGCACGAGGTCGCCCAGCGACACCGACGACGGCGCCGGGGTGTTGCCGCCGCCGCCGTTGCTGCCGCCTCCGCTGTTGCTGCCGCCACCCGCGTGCGAACCGCTGGCCGCGTGCGAACCGCTGTCCGAAGACCGCGCCGGCGTCGGCTTGGGGGTCACGAACACGATGCTCGACGCGGCGACCGGCGCCTGCTCGTGCGAGGTCGCGTAGGCGGTCGCGACGCCGCCGACGGTGAGTCCCACCGCGAGTGCGCCGGCCGTGACGAGTGTGATCAGGCGGCGGCGGCTCACCGGCTTCTTCGTGGGCGTCGACGAGGTGGTGGACGTGGTGGGGGTTTCCGAGGTGTTCATGTCACTTCTCCGAATGAGTTCCCGGCAGGATCAGCCGGTGATGTCAGTGTCGTCCGGTCGACGTCGGGCGGGTGTCCCCCGATCGGAGGATGCAGCGGAGGAATGGCATCCGGCCCGCGCGGATCTAGGGTGGACGCAACGAGGAAGGGTGGGCGGGATGAATTCGCTCGTCACGGCGGTCGTCATCGATGACCACCCGTTCTTTCGCGACGGCGTCGTGCGCGGCCTGTCGCAGAGCGGCAGAATCCGCGTCGTCGGTGAGGCCGGGAACGGTCGCGACGGCATCGCGCTCATCGGCCGCGAGCTTCCGGCCGTCGCGGTCGTCGACTACCAGATGCCCGACATCGACGGGCTCGGCGTCGTGCACGCGATCACCCGCGACGCGCTGCCGACGCGCGTGCTGCTGCTGTCGGCGGTGACCGACGGCCCGATCGTGTACCGGGCGCTCGAATCCGGCGCGGCGGGCTACATCGGCAAAGACTCCTCGCGCGATCAGATCGTGCAGGCGGTCGTCGACGTCGCGGCAGGTCGCGCCGTGCTCCCCGCCGAGCTGACCGCGAGCGTCGTGGATGAGATCCGGTTGCGCCGAGACACGGATGCCCCGGTGCTGAGCGACCGCGAACGCGAAGTGCTGCTCGGGTTCGCCGCCGGAAAGAGCATTCCCCAGCTCGCGACCGAGCTGTACCTCAGCCCCACCACCGTGAAGACCCACGCCCAGCGCCTGTACGAGAAGCTCGGGGTCAGCGACCGCGCCGCCGCCGTCGCCGTCGGGATGCGGCATCGGCTGATGGAATGACCGGCCGCAGCGGCGGACACGGCCCGGGTCTCGGCGGGCCGGCCCACGGCAGGCCGGGTCTCGGCGGCTTCGCCGCGCTGGCGGTCGACACGCGACTGCGCGATCTGCTGGTCGCACACGCGATGCGGGGGTTCCGTGCCCAGCTCGTCGTGCGGGGTCTGCTGGTCGCGTTCGCGGCTCTCGCCCTGGTGCTCGAACCGCCCGACGACGGCGTCGTCGCGTATGTGCTGTTCCTCGCGGGCTACGCGACCTGGGCGGTCGTCGTCTATGCCGCCGTGCGCGGCGCGACCGACCGCGTCCTGCGCCTCAGCTGGATCGCGCTCTTCGGCGACATCGTCGCGCTCGCCGGGCTCGTCATGCTGTCGAGCTGGCTTCCCGGCGACGGCAGCACCGCCCAGGTCTTGCTCGACGGAGTCTTCGTCATGCCGGTGCTCGCTGCCTTGCAGCTGCGTCGCTGGGTCGCGGCGGCGGTGCTCGCGCCGACCCTCGTCGTCTTCGTCGCGGGCGGTTTCCGGGTGCTCGGCGGCGATGCCGACGCCCTGCGCGAGGTCGCGGTGACGAGCACTGCGCTCCTCGCCGCCTGTGTGGGGAGCGTCCTGCTCGTCGGCATCCAGCAGAGCCGGGTGCTCTCGCTCGGGCGCGGGCTCATAGAGCAGCGCGCGCTGTCGGCCGCCGTTCAGGCGGCGGAGGATCGCGAACGCACCGAGCTCTCGGAGCGACTGCACGACGGCGCCCTGCAGTATCTGCTCGCCGCGAAGCAAGACCTCGACGATCTGCCCGATGACGTCGATGAGCGTCTGCGCGACCGGCTGCAGACGGCGATCCGCACGTCGACGGCGATCCTGCGGGCGGAGGTCGCGGGTCTGAGCCCCGCCGTCCTCGAGGCATCCGGCCTCGACGTCGCGCTCGCGCGGCTGGCGCACGAGGTGACCGCGCGTGGACGGCTGGCCGTCACCGTCGACACCTCACGCTGGCGTGGCGGGGTGGATGCCTCGGCCGAGCGACTGCTCTACGACACCGCGCGCGAGCTGATCGCCAACGTCGAGAAGCACGCCGGAGCGAGCGTGGCGGGCGTCGTGCTGTCGAGCGATGAGGATGAGGTCGTCCTCGAGGTCGTCGACGACGGGCGCGGGTTCGACGTGCAGCAGCTGCCGCAGCGCCTCGGCGAGGGACACATCGGCCTGCAGACGCGCCGCCTTCGCCTCGAGACGGCCGGAGGGCGATTGCAGATCGACACCGCTCCCGATCGCGGAACGCGTGCGCGGGCGACGCTGCCGCGGACGGCTTCCCCCTCGCCCTCTGCTCGGGGCGTGTGACCGAACTCAGAACGCGGCGGCGAAGGCGCGCAGGATCCGCGGCGGCTGGGTGAGCGATGCGGCGAGCACCTCGGCGGCGATGCGGTCGTAGTCGTGCGCGGCGAAATACCCGTCGTCGCGGTACACGGCCATGCGCTCGGTGAACGCGCGCCCCGTGGGCTCGGGGTGGAACTGGGTCGCGTACAGCTTCTCGCCGATGCGATACGCCTGCACGGGGCATCCCTCGTTCTGCGCCAGCAGCACGGCGCCGGTCGGCAGCCGTCCGACGCCTTCCTTGTGGGCGGTCAGCGCCGTGAAGGTGTGGGCCAGCGACCCGAAGAGCGGGTCCTCGCGTGCGGCATCGGTGAGGTGCACCGTGGTGGGTCCGGTGTCTTCGGGGTACGCGCGCGTCACCTCACCGCCGAGGGTGGTGGTCGCGACGCCGATGCCGTAACAGGTGAACAGCGCGGCGATGCGGCCGGCGGCGGCGCTCTCGGCGAGGCGGCCGAGGCCTTCCTCGAGCCGGCGCTGCGCGTCGGTCTTGGTCGATTCGGGGTCGCTCACGTTGAAGGGGCTGCCGCCGACGACCGCACCGCGCCAGCGGGACTCGGTGTCGTGCGGCAGGGCGTCGTTCACGAGATCCCAGCGTTCGAGGTCGTCCGCTCCCAGGCGCATCGCGGCACGGAAGGACTCGTACTCGGCGGCCGCGGCACCCTCCTGCGGCCGAGCGCACAGGTAGACGAGCGAAGCCATGGACCGAGTCTAGATCGCGCGATGAGAAACCGAGAGGTGACATGTATCAGACTCCCCCTCGCCTGCTCCTCAATGTGTGGACACAATGGGCGGTATGACCGAAGCACCCTCTTCGTCCGTCCGAGATGACTCGGACGGCGAAGAGCGAGGCGCCGTGACCCCGACCATCTGGTCGCGCGCGGCCGACAGCTTCACGCGCTGGCGCGCGGGCGAGAGCGCCGCCATGGACGAGCTCGTCCGCACGATGACGCCCGTGCTGTGGCACGTCGTGCGCGCGTACGGGCTCGAGCGGATGCTCGCCGAGGACGTCGTGCAGGCCACCTGGTTCACACTGCTGCGCCGCCACGAGTCGATCCACGATGACCGCGCGATCGCGGGATGGCTCACGACGTGTGCGCGCCGCGAGGCATGGCGCGCCGGGCGTGCACACCTGCGCACTCGAGCGACCGATGTCGACGACCTCGAACCCCTGCTGCCGCGTGACGAATCGGCCGAAGATCGCGCGCACCGCGGCGACCGCGACACGCGCCTGTGGGCGGCCGTGTCCGTCCTCGACGAGCGTTGCCGCCGGCTGCTGCGCATCGTCGCGTTCGAGGAGCGCCCTGACTATGCGCAGATCGCCACCGATCTGAGCATGCCGATCGGTTCGATCGGCCCGACCCGCCAGCGTTGCCTGGGAAAACTGCGAACCGCCCTCGAGGCGGATGGATGGAGAGGGGATACCCGTGACCTCTGAACCCAGCCCTGACGCCGCGCTCTTCGCGGCACTGCGACGGACGTGGTCGACCCACGATCCGGTACCGACCGCGCTCGTCGACGGCATGATCGCCGCGGTCGCGACCGCCGACATCGGGCGCGAGTACGCGCTGCTGACCCTCGTCGAGAGCGAGGCGAATGCCGCCGTCCGCGGCGACGCCGACATGCTCACGCTGCAGTTCAGCGACGGACACACCAACGTGCTCGTCCACGTGACGATCGGCGAAGGCGGCACCCGGCGGCTCGACGGCTGGTCCGACAGCGACGTCGCCGATGTGCGCCTCATCCAGCAGGGCGCCGAGCTGCGCGCCGAATCGGACGGCGGCCGGTTCTCGTTCGACGCCGTCGGCGCCGGAATCTCGCGGCTGCGCGTGCAGCTGCTCGCGCCGCCTGCACCCGACACCGGCACCGAGCTGCTGACCCCCCGTTTCGAGATCTGACCCGCACCACCTCACCCACCCCCGACCGCTGAGGAGCGCTCATGGCCCCGGAAGAATACGACGTCCCGTCTGAGCCGAAGGGGTGGTCGTGGCGCGACCGCGCCCGCGGGTCGGTCGTGCACGCCACGGTCCTCGACCCCGGCACCGAGCCGCTCGACGGCATCGAGGCGTTCCAGACGGCGTATGTCCCCGACCGGCTGCTGGTCTCGGACGGCGGCACGGCGGGCCTCGATGAGCGCAATATCGACCTCGTCCGCGAGGCGGCCGCCGTCTTCGGGTGGGGAGTCGTGCGCGAGCGACTCGACGGCACCGCGCTCGACGAGCGCGAGCGGGTCGAACCGCGGCTGCCCGGTGCGCCGGTCATCACCCGCGTGCGCCTCACGACTCCCGAGAAGGGGGATGCCGTGTCGCCGGCGCTGCCCGACGCGTGGCGCGTGCTGCAGCAGGTGCGCCGGCGCATCCTCGCCGAGAGCGGATTCTTCGAGCGGCGAGCCAGACGTGCCCGCGGCCCGCAGCGCGACGCGCGCGCGGACGACCCGCGCGGAGAAGCCGGTCAGGCGCTGCGCGCCGCCGGGGTCGACCGGATCGGGCTCGACCACATCCTCTCGATCGATCCCATCGGGGTGAACCCCTTCACGAGGACCAACCCGTTCACGAGGACGAACCCCTTCACGAGGACCAACCCGTTCACGAGAACCAATCCCTTCACGAGGACCAACCCGGTCGGAGAATACGCCGACTGCGGTTCGGGCGGCCACCAGCCGGTCGCATGGGTCGGGGCGGCTCCGGCATGCGGGGTGGTCGAGAGCGGGCTGCGGCGCCCGGTGGTCGCTGTCCTCGACACCGGCATCGGCGTGCACGACTGGCTGCCCGACGAGCTCGTCGATCGCGACGTGCGCCTCGACGGCGATCCGGTGGGTCTGCACGACGAGGCGAATCCCGAGATCTATCCCGACCTCTACGGTCCGCTCGACGGTGAGCTCGACCCGGTCGCCGGCCACGGCACCTTCATCGCGGGGATCGTGCGTCAATTGGCGCCGGATGCCGCGCTGCTGGGAATCCGCGTGGCCGACGCGCTCGGCGTGGTCGAAGAGTCGAATCTGCTGCGGGTGATCGAAGACCTGGGCATCCTCGTGCAGCGCTATCGTGACGGTCGGCGAGGCGGCCGTCCCATCGACGTGCTCAACATGTCGCTCGGCTACTACCACGAGACTCCCGAAGACGGCCTCTACTCGCACGACCTCTACGACCTGCTCGCGATCCTGCGCGGCCTCGGCACGACGGTCGTCGTGTCGGCGGGCAACGATGCGACCGATCGGCCGACGTTCCCCGCGTCGCTATGGGCCTGGCCCGGTGCCGACAACGGCATCGCGCCCGACGGGGGCGCTGAACACCTCTCGGTCGGCGCGCTGAACCCCGATCGACGGACGACGGCACTGTTCTCGAACGTCGGGCCGTGGGTGCGCACCTACGCGGTGGGGGCGGCGGTGCTGAGCACGTCGCCCGACTTCGCGGGCGGACTGCAGGCCTCTGCGCGCGACGACCGTTACGACCGGCGCAGGCTGACGATCGGGCCGGAAGACTTCCGCGGAGGCTTCGCGGTGTGGAGTGGAACCTCGTTCGCGGCGCCGGTCGTCGCCGGCCTCGTCGCCGCAGACCTCGGCTTCCCGCTGGAGGCAGGCCAGCCCGTGCCGGACGCGATCAGTGCCGCGCAGGCCTCCGCCGACGCCGTGGTGAAAACGCTCGGATGAGCGGGCGCTGAGAGCATCTTGGCGCGCCGCGCCGTAGACACGGCATGCTGGGATCGTGCATGCCGAACCCGCCGCCCTCTACGAGCGGGCCCGCGCGCTCGCGAACGAGCGGCGCTACCGCGAGGCGGAGTCGGCGCTGTCGGCTGCGGCGGCGGCGATCGCCCCCGACGACGCTGACCTGCGCGCTCGCATCGCGGGGACGCGCGCCTACGTGCTCGATCAGCTCGGCCGGCCCGACGACGCCGAGCAGCTCTGCCGTGCGACGCTCGCCGACAGGACGCTGCGCGCGCACACGCGGGGTGTCGTCGAGGGACAGCTGGGCACGATCCTGATGCACCGGGGGCGCCTGGATGAGGCATCCACCTGGCTGGGTGCGGCGATCGAGACGATCCCGGACGACCCGGTCGCCGTGGCGAACCTGCGGATGAACCGCAGCGTCGTCGCCATGCAGCTGCGTGACCTGGCGGCCGCGTTCGAAGACCTCGAGAAGGCCGTCGAGGGGTTCGGAGAGCGAGGGCCCGAGATCGCTGTCGCCGAGGCCCGCCACAATCTCGGCTACACCGCGCTGCTCGGGGGAGATCTCGTGCGGGCGATGCGCGAGATGGGGTCGGCGCGCACGGTCATCGCCGAGGCATCCGCCGCGAACGCGGCGATCTGCGACGTCGACATGGCCGAGGCGCTGCGAGACGCCGGACTCGTGACCGAGGCCGAGCGCCTGCTGGAAGGCGCGGCGCGTGCATTTCAGAAGAACGGGATGCCCCAGGCGCGCGCCGAGGCGGAGCTGAACCTTGCCCGGTCGCTGCTGCGGCACGATCCCCCCGCGGCGTCGCGCGCCGCCGGGGCGGCGGCGCGACACTTCGACGCCTTGGGAGCGCGGTCGTGGGCCGATCGCGCCCGCGGCGTCGAGCTGCGCGCTCACCTCCTGGGGGG